>NZ_LOKU01000011.1:0-120778 GCF_002211295.1 Rhizobium sp. N122
CACCAGCCTCCTGCTCCTTCAGTACCGCAATAATCTGCTCTTCGGTAAATCTCTGCTTCTTCATTCGTCCGTCCTTTGATGGGCCGGACTCTAATCAATTCTGGAGGAAATTCGCAGTGGCAGGTCACCATCTCTCCCCCTCATTCGTTAAACCCCTTCAACATCTGTTGGAGCCACGGTGCTTTCCCCGGAATTTGATCCAAGAAAGCCGCTAGTACACCAGCACTTTCAGGCCTCTCCTGTGCCAGGATAATTGGTCCCGTGAGGTCAGTCCGCTTGCGGCTCCAATCACTGTTCTGGCGGAGAGCACCAACAAGCTCTTGCATGACATCCAGCGTCTCGTCGGCTGGAATCTTGGAAATCGTGACAAGCGCTGCTTGGGAACTGAGTGTTGGTATTTTCAGGAGTTCGCCCACGGCCTTTCTGGCGTCGGGCGACAGGCTCTTGGACTTGAGCTGCAACGGCAAAGTCTCGCGGGCCAGATAGACGGCCGGTCGCAGATCGACGTCTTTGAGAGACGGTTCAATATCGAGCCATTCATCAACAAAAGTTCGGTGTTTCTCGAATGCCTCAGGCACTTGGGCGGGTGTCTTTTGATTTGGCTCGAACAGCTGCGGCTTGCCATTTGGGGCCGCGTTGATGAGGTCAAGCAGCGCCTTGAACGCGGCCTCGTCGGTGCACCGCTCGAAGAGGGCAAGCTTGGTAATCACCGCCTCGTCTAATTGCATGGACCGCCGCTTTGCGGTTGCGTGTCGCATCCTGATGATGTTCATCATGCGTTTGATGATGCGTGGGTTTCCACCGACAGCCTTGGAATGAGCAAGGATCGGAGCGATGCGGAAGGCCATGTCTATTTGAGCCGCGAGGGCGGCGTTCGCCCCAAGGACATCGACGACATCGTCGCGCTTCAGTTCGACGTCATTCCTCCACGAAGTCTGGATACTTCCGATGAGGTAAGACCTGAGAGCTTCGATCTTCTCCTCGGGCACGCCGGAGCGGTTGGCGATCAACATGCAAAGGAATGATAAAACCTCTCGCATGCCGAGCTTAGGTACATTCACCGGGAATTGGATCAGCTTGTCGAGGTAGTCGACCACATGGCGTGGTGAAGCCCCCTGAAACTGCGCCGACACTGCGTGTCTGATCATGTCCACATCTGCGGCAATGATGAAGGCTGCATTGGGCATGGACAGGAAAAGGCGCATCGCCTCAAGGCTTTTAATCGCATTTTCTGGCAGGCAACGGTCCAGATTGTCGACGAATACGACTAGGCGCTTTGCCATCGCTTGCAGCACCGTGCTGAATTCGGCCTTGAATGCGGTGATTTCCTCTGGCGGCGTTTTGATATCTTTCGGCCGAAACAGTCCTTCAGTTTTTGCTTTGGCTGTTTTTGCGCCGTCTTGGATCGTTTCGAGGTCTTTTTCGTCAGCGGTTCCTTCATATGCGTCTTGTGCTGATCCCAGCATTTTCGAGACAAAGCCGAAGGTTGGCATGCCCATCGCCGCCATACCAAGTTCGGCTCCCAAGCCAAGGAATTTCAACTTATTCGCACGTCGCATCAGATCGAGAGCTTTGTCTTTCGCTGAGTCAGGTGCTTTGGCCAGGAGTTCGGACGCGATGACAGTCATGAGGGCGGTTTTGGCCTCATCAAACCCCTGGTAGAGCCACGCGTCAAACTCAATCACGATGACGTCTGATCTTTTGGACAGTGAGCTTTCAACCAGCTTCAGGACACTGGATTTTCCAGCACCCCAGCCGCCGTAGACCCCGACGGAGAGAGGCAATAGGCTCTCATCGGTGACCATGTCGCAGATCAGTTCCGCGACCTCGATGTAATTTAGGTAATCTATACTTGTTTCATTATCTGACCACATGCCATGACTGTGCCCGTACAAGCAGTTTCGTCAAGCGCCACATTAAGCCTTAAGTTGTCTTCCCCGACTTTTTTTGGTTGTGGATGGCGGGGTTGCACGAAGGCGATGTCAGCCGCGACTGGCGGATGACGGCCGGGCATTGGCTGCGAACGCGGAAGTCGCCGACAGGCAACCAGCGGCAAAGGTCACGATTATCAAAGGCCAGAACAGGGATGCCGACTATCGTTTACCGGAAGTTGATCTTTAGTGCCGTATAGCCACCCTAAATTAATGTGGTGATCCTACAGATTTCTCTTGATTTATAGGGAAGAGATGAGCATAGTCATCTGGCTACGGGTCACCACACGTCCGAAAGGAGTGCAACAGGGTGGCCCTTCTCGTTTTTAGAGTCTGTGATTAATGGCGCACAGACCTTACATCAAGCTTCATCAAACACCGTCTCAATTGGCTCAACATCTTATTGACTGTGGGCTTCCTCTGCCAGGTCGCACACGGGCCTATGCGGAAAAGAAGATAGCTGAAATCGGCTACGAACGGCTACGTATTTATTTCCGCAGCCGACGACAATTAAGCGTTCCCGGCAAGCCTTTCATCCCTGGAACTAAATTCAAAGACATTATCGCGCTCTACGAGTTTGACGAGCGCTTGAGGCTGTTCTGTTTTCTACACACAGGACGGTTCGAAGTAGCATTACGGAATCAGCTATCGGAGATACTGACGCATCGACACGGTGCGCACCCATACTTCGATAACGCCGCATATCTCTCATCTAAGACACGCGCGGCAACTTTAGGTCGCTTGTCGGACATTTTTTACAAAAAGAACGATGAACGGGCGCGTCACTACTTCAATGTGTATAACCCACCTTTGTTGCCGCCGATATGGGTTTTGAAGGAGTTCATGACCTTCGGCAATCTAAGCCATGTCTTAGAGCAAATCTCAACTCCCATCCAAAACGACCTGACGACTGCATTTGGAATGCCGAATTTCAAGATGCTGGAAAACTGGATCAAAGCGCTGATTGATCTACGAAATATCTGCGCCCACCATGACCGGCTTTTTAATCGTCATTTTCAGAAGCAGCCCCAAAAATTCATAAACGCGGGGGTTCCGACAGCCCCACAAAACAAACTGAAGGCGCTGCTACAATGCTTGGAGCACCTGCTGAAGTCTCAGGGCTATAACGATGCAATTGTTACATCGGTCGGAAAAATGATTCAGAAATGCCCCGCCGTCGTGCCCAGCGAGGTTGGCTACTAACTCGGTAGATTAGGAAAGCCCACCTTCTGCATAGGACCGAGCCTTAGGATTGGAACCTGACGGTTGCCGTTTACTAAAAGCACGGTGAGGCCGCCGCCCCAGAAATAGGAACATATTCCGTGGTCTCGATGCTGTTTATTCCTTTCAGTTGTGTGCTGGTTGCAACTGTCCGGCGTTGTTGCGGAATAAGCGCGGTCGCATCTGCATGAAATGGCCGCGTCCATTCGGGTGGTTCGATCCATGATAAGAAGCGAACCCTGCCAGGAGGGTAGTTTCCCCCTTCGATTTGGCCCACTCCGTTAACCAGGTATGGCTGAAAAATAACGCCAGAAGTTGTCGCTTCATGAGGAAGCCATCTCAGCGAAGTGGCGGAATTCCATGACATCCATAAACACGAACGATGGCGCGATGGCTGCTTTGCAGACGTTGCGGGCGGTCAGCGGGAACTTGACGAAGACGCAGCAGCAGGTTTCCTCAGGCCTACGTGTCGCACAGGCGTCGGACAATGCCGCTTACTGGTCCATCGCGACCACGATGCGATCCGACAAGAAGGCGATGTCGGCGGTTTCCGACAGCATCGGCTTTGCGAAGGCCGTGCTCGACACGACTTATGACGGCATGGACAAGGTCCGCGAAGAGTTGGTGACGATCCGCAACCTCGTCATCACCGCGCAGAGCCTTCCGCCGCCAGCCACCGATGGCTATTCCAACTGGACCGATTATCAGCCGGACGCGACCTACGATCAGTCGCAGGTCGCTAAAGTTGACGCCGAAATTTACCAACACTGGCAGCAGATCAGTTCCATCGTGGACTCCGCGAGTTTCGGTGGGGTGAACCTTCTGAGGAACGATGCAAGCGAGCCGGATTTGCCCGGAGCGAAAATCGAGTTTACGACTGGCTACGTAGACGGCCAGGTCCTGACGGTGTCCATCGACACCAAGGACACGACGATGATCAATTACGGTCGTACCGTCGACAACCTCTGGAACCAGCCAGGCTCCGAAAATATGGGCTACGTCGACGGGGTCATCTGGAATGCAAACATCATCTTCCCGATCACCTATGTCGACGGCGGCGGCGTCGTCCAGAAGAATGAAAACATCTACACGCTCCGCAACTCTGAAGTCCGAATTGCAGCCAACGGGCTCGACAGAAACGAATATTACAACGGGATGATCAACCAGTTGGATGAGCGCATCCAAGCTGTGGTCGGTGGGATGTCCGTTGTCGGATCGACCCAAAAGCGCGTCGAGATGCAGGACGAGTTCAATCAGTCGATGATGGATGACGTCGACAAGGGCGTCGGCCGTCTCGTTGATGCTGATATGGAAGAGGCGTCGGCCAGGCTGTCCGCCAACCAAACCCAGCAGCAGCTTGCCGTTCAGGCGCTCAGCATTGCAAACCAGGCCCCGCAGACGATCATGACGCTGTTTCAGTGATTAGGCACCAGCATCCCGCACAAGACATCGCCTGATCGTTCGAGGGTGCACATGGTATCGTTCCGCCAGTTTGCTTAGAGGCTCCGACCGAGAGACCAACAACTCCCTGATTTCGGCGCGTTGCTCAGCACTCAATGATGGGCGTCGACCCAGTTGCTGCCCCTTTGCTCGTGCAGCAGCCAGTCCGGCAGAGATACGGCTCTTGATGAGGCATCTTTCGAACCCGGCGACGGCTCCGAGAACCCACAGGATCATCTCGCCAATTTCAGAGGAAGTGTCGATTGCTTCCGTGATGGACGCGAATCCTATTCCACGCTCCTTCAATCCGGAAGTTATCTTCGCCAGGTGCGGCACCGATCTTGCCAATCTATCGAAGCGCCAAACAACCAATGTGTCGCCCGGCTGTAGGCAGCGCAGTGCCGATTTTAGACCAGGACGGTCTGCTCTTGCGCCCGAGATACCATGATCCTCGAAGATGCGGTCGCATCCGGCTGCATTCAAAGCACGCGTTTGAAGGTCAAGGTTTTGGGCATCAGTCGACACGCGGGCATAGCCAATTTTCATTATCAGATCATTTCCTTGAAGCCGTCTCCGGCTTGACAAAAACTACTGTTTTTGCCGAGCCGCATTGTCGCGCTGGCCATCATTGCAATGTGCAGAGTTTTCCAAGGAATTATGCATCCGACAAACGAGTGCCTTGCTGGTGACAAAAACAGTTATTTTCGCCCAGACACCGACTGGGCTGCCAAGCAACAGACCTGCGGACATTCTGCTGATGAAGCCCCGAAAGGGTTTCGCGCACGCGTCGAGAGAATTGTTGGACGCATGGATTTCCAGCGACGAGGATACCTCGCCGGATCAGATTTACTCGCCTGCGCTGAAGCTGTTCACCGCGAGCATGGTGCTTCTTGTGCAAGGACATGAAACGGTCCGGATCGTTCGCGGATACGAAGTTCAAGCAGGGCGGAATGCTATCGCCGACGAAGTCGCAAGCAAATGGGTGGCGTTCCGCTATCATGAAGCTCAACGACAGGCGCGACCAATTTCTGCAAGGGAACTGATCAAGTCCGTCGACGTGCAAGTCGCTTTCGAAGCGTTGCTGTTGCCACAGAAGAGCGGCCGATGGGTTATGGCCGCCATCGACATTCAGCTCCTGCTTTCGACGCCGGAATCGAGTGTGAACACAGATGACATTGATCAGGCGATCCTGCACCAGTTGTATCAGGGTTTTTCTGCAAAGGAGATCGGGCAGCAACTCCGTTTATCGCACCGAACTGTCGAGCACCGCGTGGAACGGTTGAAGCAAGGTTTCGGGGCACGCACGATGTCACAGCTCGTAGCGCTTTCCATTGCTGCTCGCATAGAGGGACGTCTTGTTATGTTGGAAGGGTTTTAGTCGCTCGTCGCGGCCACATTCGAAGAAACCGTCGGCCGTCTGTAATCGCCCCTATCCATTGGCGGTCGAACTGACGCGGCACAATGGATGCATCGGAGCGGACGTGGTTCCCCTCGATGCGTACATATCTCCATCGACGGCAACACTCGATAAGCGTATCATTGCTGACATCTCACGTAAGCTCGGGAGGGCCATATGCGGGGTCTGTTGCCTTTATCCGCTGTTCTTGTGGCATTGCCTTATTCCGTCCATGCGGCGGAGTCGCTTCCCTTCCACACGTCCGTTTTTCCTGGCGATGTCTCTGTCGCTCTGACGCTCCGATCTGTGATCGCCTCGCAGTCTGTAGACTATGACTACGAGGTGACGATTGGTCTCGCGGAACGGACCAGCGACGGCAGAACGCTATTCATCGACCAAGGAGGCCACGCAGCCAAGGTCAAATGTATGCCGGGCAAGGTTTTTGTCGGGGGCAGAGATTACACGCCGCTTCCGAGTGAGGCCACGCGTGACTGGAAAGAAGACCTGCTGGAATCTGTCTGTCAGTCGCCGGTCTCATAGCAAATTCTATTGGAGGGGTGGCGTCAGAAACGCGATATCGATTGGCTCGCGTCGCCCCTGTAGATTTACGTCCGCTTTGGTCATCCAACCGTGTTTGCCATATTCTTCTGGGACCTCATCAAGCAACGCTTGTGAAACGACCAGTGGCGTCCCCAGAGATTTCGCCAATGCTTCAAGGCGCTGGGCAACATTCACTGCATCTCCAATGACCGTAAACTGATCGTGGTAGCCGCTTTCGAGAACACCGCCTATCACCGTGCCGGAATGGAGGCCGATGCCGCAGTCTAGTGCCGGGCCGCCTTCTCTAACGTTCGCATCCCGCCATTTATCGAGTGCTGCGGCCATCTCAAGGGCACAAGAGATCGCCCGTTGAGCGTCATCAGGGGATGGCTTTGGCTGGCCAAACACCCGCCATGACTCCGTCACCAATGAACTTGTCGACAGTTCCGCCATAAGCGAACACCATGCCAGCGACGATACGCCGATACTCACCTAACACTCGTGCAAGCTCTCTGGCCGTGGCGATCTCTGCATAGCTGGTAAAATCACGGATATCCACGAACATGACGGCCGCCTTTCGGCGTTCGAGATCGAGTACGGCGCTTGCTTCTTGTAGGTCGGAAACAACCAGAGGCGAGAAGAAGCGCGAAAGGTTCATTCTGCGCTCTTCGATTTTCAACGCCTGACGACGGGTTCGGTCATGGTCTCTGGCCAACAGATAGACCGCAAGCGCGGTGAATCCGAAACCTATCGTAAGGGCAAGGTCCTGGTTAAAAAAGCTTTGAAGCAACGTACCGGGCATGCTTGCGTGATGCCTGACGGCCATAATAGCCAGCATTGTGACCCAAGATGCGATGACAATTCCGGCGAACAGGGCGATCAACCGGCGGTCAAGCGTCAACGCTACGTGGTTGAGCAGAATGAACGCGACCACAAGGCTCGACGTTGTCAGATTATGATTGTCGGTGATTGGGCTCGCGAGGATGTGCTCGTAAAGGACAATGGCGACTAACCCTGCATCCAGCACCACAAACACTGCCTTCACACGATGACGGTGCGGGAAGCGGGCTGCGGCGATAACGGATGCGATTGTCACCACGAGATAAATCAGGCTGACCACGAGATGCGTGGCTAGGCTCGATTGGTTGTCTCCGAAGACCAGATTTGCGACGAGGATAGACAGTGCGACAAAGCGGAGGGATGCAGATCGAACTTCCCGAGCAGAATCGCTGCCTCCAAAGGGTGACATATGTTGCATGCAAAGCCAGCGTTCGTGGGCGAAGGCCGATGCCCGGGCTTAAAGACTAAGCCCGGGCGATTTAATCACTTGATTTCCGTGACCGTCAGCTTGCCATCGACACGCTCGGCGACGAACTCGATGTTCTGCCCTTCCTTCAGCTTATCTAGCATGGCTGCATCCTTGACGCGGAAGACCATCGTCATAGCGGGCATGTCAAGGTTCTTCAGGTCCTCGTGCTTGATGGTGACCTTTTGCGCCTTGGCATCAACCTTGTTGACGACGCCCTTCGTAAATTCCTCCGCAAACGCTCCGAAAGCAGCGCTCAAGGACAACAGGGCAGCAAGTGTGATTTTGATTACGGATTTCATATCTGATTCCTCTGTTGAGATTTAGTTTCCGGCGACCGTCACATCGCCATGCATGCCAGCTTCGTAGTGACCGGGGATGAGGCAGGCGAACTTGAATGCGCCGTCGGTCGTGAACTTCCAGATGATCTCGCCGGATTCACCCGCTGCGAGACGGATGGAGTTCGGGTCCGCGTGCTCCATTTCCGGGAATTTCTCCATCACCTTCTTGTGCTCCATGATCTTTTCTTCCTGATCGAGCACGAACTCGTGGTCCGTTTGTCCGGCATTCTTGATGGCGATCTTCACTGTCTGGCCCTTGCGGACGTTGAAGACGGCGGGCGTAAAGATCATCTTTCCGTCCTCAGTCTCCTTCATGGTGACGCGGATTGTCTGGGTCGCCTTTCCTTTGTCACCTGGTTCACCGACAGCCATTTTCTCGCCGTGGCCGCCAGCGTGATTGCCGGAAGCCAAGGCGGGGCTGGCGAGAGCGGCGAGTGCGAGTGCGAACAGATATTGCTTCATGATCAAGTCCTTTTGCTGTGAAAGATCGAGCCTCAGCCGTTCGACGGCTTGGGCGTGATTTGCGTTTTCGCGTCTTTGGCCTTGGTCGCGTCTGGCAATTCGCCAGTCCACTCCCAGGCCTGAGTCCCGGGCGGGTTTTCGTACCAACCCGGATCGGAGTAATCGTCCGCCGAGATGCCCTCGCGGACCTTCACGACCGAGAACATGCCGCCCATCTCGATGGGGCCGTACTTGCCCCAGCCGGTCATCATCGGAACGGTGTTCTCGGGAATGGGCATTTCCATTTCGCCCATATCGGCCATGCCCTTGGTCCCCATGGGCATGTATTCTGGTTGAACTTTCCGGATTTTCTCAGCGACCTTCGACTTGTCGACCCCGATGAAGGTCGGGATGTCGTGCCCCATGGCATTCATCGTGTGATGCGACTTGTGGCAATGGATTGCCCAGTCGCCGAGATACTTGGCGTCGAACTCATAGGCTCGCATCGCTCCAACCGGGATGTCGATGCTGACCTCCGGCCATCGCGCCTCCGGTCGCACCCAGCCGCCATCCGTGCATGTCACCTCGAAGTCGTAGCCATGCATGTGGACAGGGTGGTTGGTCATTGTCAGGTTGCCAACGCGCACACGCACCCTGTCGTTCTTCGACACGACCAGCGGGCTGATGTCCGGAAAGACCCGGCTGTTCCAGCACCACATGTTGAAGTCGGTCATCTCCATGATCTTCGGCACGTACGAGCCGGGGTCGATGTCGTATGCGTTCAGAAGGAATACGAAATCGCGGTCGACGGGCATGAACTTCGGGTCCTTGGGGTGGATCACGAAGAAGCCCATCATGCCCATGGCCATCTGCACCATCTCGTCGGAATGCGGGTGGTACATAAAGGTGCCCGATTTCACGAGGTCGAACTCGTAGACGAAGGTCTTGCCCACCGGGATATGTGGCTGCGTGAGGCCGCCGACGCCGTCCATGCCGGATGGCAGGATCATGCCATGCCAATGGATCGTGGTGTGTTCCGGCAGTTTGTTGGTGACGAAGATACGAACGCGGTCGCCTTCGACCGCCTCGATGGTGGGACCCGGAGACTGACCGTTGTAGCCCCAGAGATAGGCGGTCATGCCTTCGGCCATCTCCCGTTCGACCGGCTCGGCGACGAGGTGGAACTCCTTGACGCCGTTGTTCATGCGGTGCGGCAGGGTCCAGCCGTTGAGTGTTACCACTGGCTGGTAGTCGGGCCCGGAGGTTGGATGGAGCGGCGGCTGCATATCGGCCGACTCCATCGTCGGCGCGTCCGGCAGGCCCATCGCAGATGTCTTCGTCCAGGCACCGGCGGCCATCAGTGCTGCGCCTGCCCCGAATAGTTGTCGTCTGTTGAACATGTGAATGTCCTTTCTCAATGACCGCCGCCACCGCCGCTTTCGGACGCTGCGGCAACCTCGGTTTCGGCTGATGCCGCAGAGGAACCGCCGCCGTACACAGCGGGTGCGAGGTTTGCTTCAGCGAGCCAGAAGTCACGCTTGGCGTTAATGGAAAGCAGGATGGAGTTGATCTTGTCGCGGGTGTCGGTCAGCAGTTCGAAGGTGTTGGTGATCATGCCGTTGTAGGTGAGGAGGGATTCCTCTTCGACCTTCGTGCGGAGCGGTACAACGTTGTTCCGGTAGTGTCGGGCAATGTCGTAGTTCGACCGGTAGGCTTCGTATGCGGAGCGAGCTTCCGACCGAATATTGACAGCTTTTTCGGCCAGTTGGTTAGCTGCACGCATGTAGCCCAGTTCGGCCTTGCGCATACGCGCTTTGCCGGTATCGAAAAGCGGGATGGCAAATTCCAGTTCGCCGGACGCGGTGGTTTCCCACTTCTTCTTGCCGTCTTCGACTTCACGTTCGGATTCGAAGCCTGTCAGAATTTCGAGATCGGTGACGTAACGCGTGGCTTCGGTCAGCCCATACGACCGGGCCGTCGCCTCAAGCTCCAGTCTTGCGACCTGGAGGTCGATGCGGTTTCGGAGTGCCTCCGCTTCGATGGCATCACGTTTGGTGACGGCCCGAGGCAAGGCAGGCAGGCTGTTCGGCACCTGATAGTCGAGGTCCGAACCCCATAGGCCCATGAGGCGAGTCAGTTCTTCCTTGGCGAGACGAGCGGCAAGCCTCGCCTTCGCCGTCTCACCCGCCAATTCAGCGACGAATACATGCTCACGAGCTTGTGGGCCTTTCGCCATTGCGCCCGTCTCGCCCAGCTTCTGCGCCAATTCAGATGCAGCGTCGGCGGCCACCTGGGCGCGTTGCAGCTGACCGACATTTTCCCAAGCGGCGACTGTAGTGATCCAAGCACGACGGGTTTCGGCGGCTGTCTGGAGCGTCCTCACGGCCGCGTTCAACTGGGCCTGCCGAAAGCGGGTGTCAGCGATCTCGATGTCCCGCTTTTTGGTCATCAAGGCGAGGATGTTGGTCGTGATCGCTCCCTCGATGGCTCTAAAGGCTTCAAGCTCCGGAGTGCCGATCCCGGAAGACCCCACTGAAACCGTTGGGTTCAGCAGCATCGTTGTCTGCCAGGCATTAGCGGTGCTGTCTCCAAGATCGGCATAGGCTGCCTGAAGACCTTTGTTATTAAGGAGGGCGATCTGGACGGCTGTGTCAGCATCAAGCGTCTTCTTGCGCGTGAGAAGGCTTTTCACCTGAGCTGATGTCGTTTGCGCCTGCTGCTGGTTTTGTATCCAAACGGTATCTTTGGCCGTAATGGCAGCCGTCTTGTTGGCGACGGTGCTGAAGCCACCATCTTTTCTGGAGTATTCTGGGTTGGTCACGCAGCTTGAGACTGCGATAGGGAGGACTGCGACAATCACGAGGGTTTTCAGGGAGGTCACGATGCGCCTCCTTCAGGTGTTGTCGCCGGGTTATTCTGTTGACGCCACGGCTTGGGATCGACGGGCTGTCGGGCCGTGTACCCGGAGATTGGCGATGCGTATCGCACGGGTCGCGCCGCGTACGTTTGGTCGACGTCGGTCGAAGCAATGACATCGGGAGGTAACGTGGATGAGCAGCCACCTACGATTAGGGGCAGCCCCACCAAGAATATGGAAGGTTTCATTTTAAAAATCCGAATAATAGAATTCGAGCGGCAGACTCGGTGATACCGAGAATGCCCTTAGACCCGGCAATGCGGGTTGGCTCTATTCAGATATTCGGGGGGCGGTGAAGAGGCGGCAGCTCGCCAACGGTTTGCTGATCGTCAACGAACTGCCGAATGGAGGTCACCACGGGTCCGCCAACGTCGTGACCGTCGCAAATGATACCCAGCCCGCCACAAAAGTCTTTGCAGCACTCTTGCTTCGCGAGCTTCGTGGTCGCGTTATCGTCATCTGCGGCATCGCTGTGCGAATGACTATGGCCAGACATTTGAGCCATGTCGTGATCACTACCCTGCGAAACTTGCTGCGCAGACTTCTCGAATTCCGGAAATGCCGTGCCGTGCATCGCTGCGTTGGCATTGGACAGACTGTATCCCGCCAGCGATACAATGATCGCCAGTCGCACAACGAGGAGCATCTTGCTCAGTGCGAATCGGTATAGTTTGCCCATGCTGCGATGACTACATTCAATGTGGCGCGGTTTCAATTGCAACGGATGACTCTCTGATATTCGCGTCGTTTGTGTGGCGAGATAGCGCACGGTGTCACCCTCTAGTCCTTCCCATGATGGGAAGGTCAAGCGTTGTCATGGGAAGAATCCGGGTCGAGACGTTCGTAGCAGCCTTAATTCAATCTCCATTTAATGAGCAGTTGAGCTTTCAAAGCCGGAACTTGTCGATGAAAATTTTTCTACATGTCTGCTTGATATCGTTGTCTTCAGCGATCCCAGCCTTTGCGGATCACGGATACGATACGGCGTATAAGGGATATGTAGGGGCGGCCTATCGCTACCTGGCGACGACCTACAACTGTCGAGCCGTGATCGGACGGTCTCATTACGAAAATGCTCGCGTTGCGGCGGAAAACAGTTTGAGACTAAGCGGCGTACCAACAGATATCGCGCTTCGTTCAGTGGAAAAAATGCTGGACAAGATTCGAACGGATGAGAAAACAAAGGCGCGTCTATCCTTCGCCCAATGCGCAGCAAAAGCCGCGAGTACACAGGCGGAACTGCAGGCATGGGAAAGGAAATTGCAATCCAGCCGTGATCATCCTGTACGTTTCTGAAGCTGCCTTGCTCCAGATGAGAGCCAGCCGACCGCAATGCCGTATCGGTCAAGCTGAAACCCACCTCGCGGCTTCTTACGTCGAAGGTTGAAGTGCCGACCGTTTTGATCGACATCTCGACGTACGTGGCCCTGTTTCTCACAGCTTTGGGAGCGGCGTCGTTGTTGCCGATGCAGTCGGAGCCGGTTCTTGTGGGCTTGATCTTAACAGGCAAGTTTTCTTTGCCGATACTTCTTGCCGTCGCGAGCGTCGGCAACACCCTTGGAAGCATTTTGAACTGGTTCATCGGGAGAGGGATCGAACGCTTTCGTGACCGACGCTGGTTTCCCGTCAGCGAGGAAACTCTCGGACGTTCGTCCCGGTGGTACCGCAGATACGGAAAATGGTCGTTGTTACTCTCGTGGATGCCTCTGTTTGGAGACGCCCTGACTGTCGTGGCGGGCGTGTTGCGCGAGCCGCTTTTGACATTCACGATCCTGGTGTTCATCGCCAAAACGGGCCGCTACGTCGTTCTGGCCTTCCTCACCGTTAAATTGATGTCGTAAGCTCAAGAAAGTGTGCGTTTGGGGAAGACCATCCGGTCGACGGTATCGTCCCGCCAAACAAATGTGTGCCACGCAGCCGCAGTGATATGCAGCGCCAACAGCGCAAGAATGACTTGTGAGCCCAGGACATGAACTGGCGCGATCCCGAACCATAAGTAGCTCGCGACCAAACCCATGGCGGCTTGAGCGATAACCGCAGCGTAAAACACAAAGTGCATTGCTCGTGCGAGCCGATCCACGGGGCTTTTCGCCGGATGCCTTACCGTGCCGCGATGGATGAGCTTGAGACCGAGCCGGGCAAGCATAAGCGCTCCGATGGTGACTCCAGCGTAATTGTGAACATGATGCTGGATCACGTCCCATGGGTCGGGAGATAAGCCCATGTGAACTGCGTGATGTGTCCGCTCGATGCTCCCGCCTGTCCAATATTGGATAGGTATCAGCATGGCCACGGCCCAATGAAGCACAATCTGCGAAAGCGAATAGCGCGGCGTCATCTCAATCTCCCCACGCCGTCAGTCGTAGCGTACGTCCATTGAACTTCGGTTAAGCCCTTCCGTGCTGTTGCCTTCTCGCTCGGCTGACCCAATTCCCGTGGGCAGGAACATTTTTCTACCGCTGCGGTTTCTTGGCGGAAGGGAATCTGGACGCATGGCCGACTGGAGCAAATTCTGCCGTCTTCTCGTTATTGTGCTGGTGGCGTCGACCTTGGTCAACCTGCCGGGCCGCCTCGCCAATGCAGGTGATGAAGGCTGCATTTCTCTTCGTGTGCCTTCAGGACACTCTCAAAGCCATCAGCTGGACCGCCTTTCGGGAGTTTGTTGCGTGAGCATGCATTGTTGTCCGATCATGCCCGCCCTTCCGGACGCCACGCAGCCTCTTTCGGAGCGGCTCGTGGTTCGCCCCTCGGTTTCCAGCTCCAGTCCGCTTCTCCTGATCAGGCCGATAGACCCGCCGCCGAAGACCGACGTCGTCTGACGGTTTTCAAGGTTTGAGCAGCAAATGATCTCAAGGAGAGTTCAATGAACGTTTTCGCAAAAACTTCGCTGGCCATGGTCGGCGCAATGGCTTTGCTGTCGCTAGCTCCGCTTGCGGCGTCGGCCCAGGAGATGGCCTATCCCGAAAAGTGCAAAGCCGAAGGGATGGACACGACGAAGATGGGCGCGTCCATGGGTGGGCATATGAAGATGGGCGACATGCCGACGGGAGAGATGACCGACTATCAGAAGGCGGCGATGGACGGAATGAAGTCCATGCACATGAATATGATGCAGGGAATGATGAAGAAGGATGCCGACGTCTCTTTCGTCTGCGGCATGATTGCTCATCACATAGGCGCGATCAGCATGTCCGAGGCCGAACTGAAATACGGAGAGAACAAGGAAGCCAAGGCTATGGCCCGAAAAGTCATCGAGGCGCAGAAAAAAGAGATCGCCCAGATGACCAAGTGGGTCAACAAGGAAGCCAAGTAGGAGATCGATCATGCATCACCAATCAGCTGAAATGAAACAATGCATCGACAACTGCCTGGCCTGCTATCAGGAATGTCTTTCGGCAGCGATGACCCACTGCCTGGAGATGGGTGGCGAGCACACGAAGCCAGACCACTTCCGGCTGATGATGGCCTGCGCTGAAATCTGCCGAACATCGGCGCACTTCATGCTCATTGGCACGGAGCATCACAAGCATACCTGCCGAGAATGCGCAGAAATCTGCCGCCAGTGTGCGGCCGACTGCGAACGAGTTGGTGAGATGGACAGCTGTGTGGAGGCATGCCGCCGCTGCGCCGAAAGCTGCGAGAAGATGGCAGCATGATTGGAAGGGGCGGCTTTTGGGCCGCCCAGTCTCTCGGCCAAGTTTTCGCTAGATCGCGAACGCTGCTTCAAGGTGGCCAATCTCCGACCATTCAATAGCGCCTGCTGGCAGATCAGCAGCATGGTCCACCAGGCCCCTGAGAAGCTCGGTCACGACCTTTCGCCTTTCATCATCGGATTGAAGTGTACGCACTGCCGTGTAAGGCTTTTCCCCGGTTAGAGCTGTATCGAAGAAGGCCGCTTCGAAGTGAACTTTCGAGGCGGCGAGCCGGACTGTTTTGGCTGCCAGCTGCTTCTCCACGGCCTCTAGGATATTCTTATTCGTCGTCCAGGCGGGATTGACGATCTCCTCCTTTACGCCGGTCTTCGCGTTTTTGCGGAACGTCTTTGGGGTATCCGTGTCGTGCAGGATCGAGTAGGTCGCGCCAAATTGATTGAGGATTTTCGCCAAAGAGGCAATTGTCGCTTTGCCGCGTGCGCGAATTACATGAACGTCGGAAAAGCTCTTGTCGCCCTCCATGATCGTGCGGAAAGCAGAATACTCGGTATCGCCCTCGACCAGGATTATTCGTCCGCCAAAGAAGAACTCTGCGACGTAAGGGTCGTAGATGTTCAAAAGTTTGAGGTTCTCCTTGTCGCGGTCGTCTAGCTTTGCGTTCTCCGGCCGGTAAAGCGTTGTGCCGACGATTTCCCCCTTATCCTTGCGTTCCACCCTGACGATGGAGGTGTTGTCGCGAGACAGATCGATGAAGACAGGCGAATGCGTGGTGATCATCACCTGCCAGCCGTCCTTGGAGGCGAGATCGTAAAGAACCTTGCAGGCGTCCCTGATCGCATTCGGATGCAGGCACAGTTCCGGCTCATCAATAAGCAGAACGTTGGAACGCTTCTGATCGGCAGCACTGTCCTTGAGGAGCTTGAGTGTCGCCCATAGCATCGTTCGACGTGCGCCACTGCCCTGCGACTCTAGATCGGACATGTGTCCGTCCTTGTGGCCCATGGTGAGCTTGCCGCCGTCAGGGAATAGCTTGAGCGAAGAATCCGATGCATCCGCCGACTGGACGTAGCTGACGGCGTGATCGAGGAAAATGGAGGAGACGATGTCGTTCAACATCTTCTCTGCCTCCTCGATCTTTCCCTTGTTGTGATCGAGTGCAAGCTTCTGGAAATCGGCCACGTCCGCGAGCAACTTCTCGTACAGGTTCACCCCGTCCTTCGAGAGTTGCTTGGCCGAGCCGATGATCGCCTTGCTGAGAAGATCATGTATTTGCTTCGCCTGTGTTTCCGGAGGGTCGAAGGCTCGCACCGGGTGGACAGCAGGACGGCGGGCGTTCGCGACGTTCGCCCAGCCCCATGGCTTCTTGTCGTCCCAAGCCTGCTTCTCGACATTCCATCCATACCGAGTGCCTTTGCCAACGCCGGTCCAAACCCACTTTTCCTTTACGTACTTTCTGCCGCCGTCGGCAGGTGCTTTTCCGTCTAGATCACCTATCCACTGCTTGCCAGGATCGCCGTGGACGACTTCCGTCACGAGTTCGATCTCTGTCGGCTCGTCCGGGTTGATCTCGCCGTTCGGAAAATCCTCCTGCCTCAGGTTGCCTGGTTTGGAGCCTTCGCTGACTGCAATTTCATAGGCACGTAGAATCGAGCTTTTCCCGGAGTTATTCGGGCCGACAAGGACAACGATATCATCCAGATCGACCTTGACCGGTTGACTGCCAATACATCTAAAATTTCTGACCGAGAGGGAGCGCAGCTTGCCCCTCTCGATCTCTGCCTGCACTTCTACCATTCGCCCACTCCCATTGATTCTCGACCCATTATATCAACTCATAAGGGAAAATTTGAACGGGGTGATCAACCTGTTCTGTGGGCGATCTTTGGTCTGGTCGCGAAGGCGGCGTTAAGCCTCCAGCCAGCGGGGTAGCTGCACTTCTCACACCGCCTGGTTCGACGGATCACCTACCGCAACTTCGTTCAGTATCGGCTACAAGGCGAAGGCTTACTGGACCGCGAGTTTTACCCCCACCGCTATGTTCAACAGCCACCGCTTTGGTGACGACCCTTGTCCGTCAATGACGGCATCCACATCAACTGGGGTCACAGGCAAGCCCTGCTGACTACCAAGCGCTATCTCCAGTTATTGCACCTGACTGATGCCCGTCGTCTTCGTGAAAGAGCCATATTCCGAGATGAGATAGAGAAAGCGCAGGGGCTTTTTTGAACGGCCTTGGCATTCGCATGGCCGGGAAACTTGATGACCACGAAAACCTACTCTGCATTCCTGACAGGCGCTCTGCGTAGCAGCGTCATAAGCCCGGCGATCCTTGTGCTGTCCATGTCCATGACAATCGCTGCCACTGCCGTTGATGACACCGTCAAGGAACGCCAACAGGATATGAAGGAAATCGCAGCTGCGGCGAAGGCCATTGCCGGATTTTTCAAAAATCCCGAGACCTATTCCTCCGACAGCTTCAGACAGGCTGCCACTGCCATCGGCGTTCGAGCCGACCAGCGACTTATCGACCACTTCGCGACGAGGACTGTCGCCGAGGGATCGAAAGCCACTGAGGCGATTGCCGCCGAACCCGACCGCTTTGCCGCCCTTGCGCGAGACCTGAAGAGTTATGCCGATGCGCTGGCGTCGGCTGCGGATAAAAATCCAGGGGCGATGTCGGACGACATGCGCATGAAACCGGGCGAGCCAATGGGGGGCGGCCCGCTCGGCACCAGGGTACGCAATGAGGCAACGTTGTCCTCGATCTCAGCCGAGCACGCCTTCCATTTGATGCTGCAGACTTGCTCTGCTTGCCACACGGGGTTCCGATCCGATTGATCTGCGATCCAGCTAGAAAGGCCAGGGTAGCAGCCGAACCGTTCTCCGATTGATCACAAGCTGTAGACGCCAAACCGGGCATCTACCGAAGGTAAATCGTCATCAGCGGCATTCGCAATATCATCTATGATCGGGCACTCAGGCCTGTCGTCTCCATGACAATGCTGGGCAAGATGCTTCAGCGTTCTCGACATCGCTTGGATGGCTGCTGCCTTTCTCTCCAGTTCGGCGACGTGTTCCAAAGCAATTGCCTTGACGTCCGCGCTGCTTCTCGACTTGTCGCGCCAGAGGGCGACCAGCGTCTTCATCTGCTCGACGGAGAAGCCAAGGTCCCGGGCTCTACGAATGAACTTCAGCGTGTTGATCTCGTTGTCAGTATATGTCCGGTAGCTGGATTGGGTTCTGTGGGCCGGACCGATAAGTTTAATTTGTTCGTAGTAGCGGATCATCTTCGCAGAGACGCCGCTGGCTTTTGCTGCTTGTCCAATGTTCATCGTTTTTTCCTTCATGCGAGGGAGCTGCACCGGGAATCCGCGATGCAGCTCTGCTATCAGTTTGCCCGGAAACGACGCAGGCGAAGCGCGTTCCCAAGCACGAAGACACTGGACATCGCCATTGCACCTGCCGCGAAGACCGGCGAGAGCAGAGTGCCGTCAATCGGATACAAGACACCGGCCGCGACCGGCACCAAGCTGACATTGTAGACGAACGCCCAGAACAGGTTCTGCTTGATGTTCTGCATGGTCGCTCTGCTCAACGCTATAGCTCGCGCGACGCCTGTGAGGTCGCCGGACATCAGCACAACATCCGCACTTTCGATGGCGATATCAGTCCCGGTACCGACCGCAATGCCGACATCGGCTTCAGATAGAGCCGGGGCGTCGTTGATGCCATCCCCGACAAACGCTACCTTCTGGCCGTTTTTGCGAAGCTGCCTCACAGCTTCGACCTTTCCTTCGGGAAGCACCTCGGCAACAACGTGGTCGATACCCAGTTGCGACGCGATTGCTTCAGCTGTTCGGCGATTGTCACCGGTAACCATTGCTACCCTAAGACCCTGGCCGTGCAGGACCCTAATTGCAGCAGACGTGGTCTCCTTGATTGGATCGGACACCGCGATGATCGCGGCAAGCTGCCCATCAACCGCCGCATATAAAGGCGATTTTCCCTTTCCAGCGAGATCACTGGAAAATGTCATAAACTCCGTCACGCTGATGCCTGCCTGAGTGAGCGCCCGGTCAGCCCCGACCAAAACCGTTCGCCCCCCCACCTGTCCGCTCACGCCAAATCCGGGCGCAGCTTCAAAACCCGTGACAGCCAATGTTGGCAACCCTTTCAACTTTGCTGCCGCTACGATTGCCTCCGCGATGGGATGCTCCGACAGCGCTTCCAGACTTGCCATCCAAGTCAGTACCTCGTCCTGAGAAAACCCGGGCGAAACCCGAATGTCGGTCAGTTCCGGACGGCCTTTCGTGAGGGTGCCTGTCTTATCCACCGCTATGATCTGGGTGTCCCGCAGGCTTTGCAGAGCTTCACCCTTGCGGAACAAGATGCCAAGCTCGGCTCCACGGCCGGTGCCAACCATGATCGACGTTGGCGTCGCAAGCCCCATGGCGCAGGGGCAGGCAATGATAAGGACCGCGACGGCATTGACGAGGGCGAAGCTTAATGCCGGTGAAGGGCCAAAGAGCATCCAAGCGCCGAACGTCAGGAGGGCTGCAGCGATCACAGCAGGTACGAACCAGCCAGTCACCTTGTCGACGAGCGCTTGGATCGGCAGTTTCGAGCCCTGCGCTGCCTCGACCATCTTGATGATCTGCGCGAGCAGGGTGTCGCTGCCGACCTTCGTTGCCCGGAATGTGAAGGAACCTGTCTTGTTGATGGTGCCGCCAACGACTTCGCTATCGATGGACTTCGAGACTGGTATCGGTTCCCCGGTGATCATTGCTTCGTCAACGTATGATTCACCTGAGACCACGGTGCCATCGACCGGCACTTTTTCGCCCGGACGAATTCGGATGACGTCGCCTATGACCACATCGCTGATCTGGATTTCGATGAACTCGCCGCCATGATCAACAAAGGCAGTCTTGGCCTGCAGCCCGAGCAACCGCTTAATCGCCTGGCTGGTTTTGCCTTTGGCCCGAGCCTCCAGGTATCGACCCAGGAGGATCAGTGTGATGATGACAGCCGCTGCTTCATAATAGACGTTATCGGTACCGGCAGGCAGAACGCTCGGAAAAAACGTGGCGACGACCGAATAGGCCCATGCCGCCGTTGTCCCGAGTACCACGAGCGAATTCATGTCTGGCGTCCAACGCAGTAGATTTGGCACGCCCTTGCGGAAGAAACGAAGCCCCGGGCCAAAGAGGACAATGGTTGCCAGCGCGAACTGAGCATACAGACTCTCACGCATTCCGATGGTATCCATGATGAATTCATGGACCCCGGGAATGAGGTGCGACCCCATTTCCACGATGAATAAAGGCAGCGTTAAAGCGGCGGCGATAAGGAGTTGTGCTCCAAGGGACCGAATTTCCAGGTCTCTTCGATCTGACTGAGCGTCGGCTGCAACGCTGACGGCAACCTTTGTATCGTAGCCCGCGTTTTGGATCGCTGCGGACAAGGCCTCTGGCGTGGTCGCGCCTGAGGCGTACCGGACAGTTGCCTTCTCCGTTGCAAGATTGACATTCGCTTCCGCAACGCCTGGAACCGCCCTAAGGGCTCGCTCGACGCGCGACACGCACGACGCGCAGGTCATGCCGCCGACAATAAATTCCTGTGTTTCGGATTTCGGCTCATATCCAGCAGCTTGGATGGCGTGCAGGACGGCGGCGGCATCGACCGCATCCTTGAAGGTTACAGTCGCCCGTTCTGTCGCGAGATTGACAGACGCGGTCTCAACGCCAGGGACAGACTTGATTGCTTTCTCGACCCGGCCGACGCAGGACGCACATGACATTCCTTCGATCCCGAACTCGGTCGGAATAGGCACCACGGTCGATTTCTCAATTTGTGTTACGGCAGTCATGGGATGATCCCTTATTGAACTGCCCACATAGGTAATCCTTCCCATAATGGGAAGGTCAAGGCTTTTCGTTTCCGCATCTCACTCATCTTGAGTTCAATCTTGATATCTTCGATAATCTCGCAGCTTTCCCAGGATGCGCTTGTTCCAACGTCCTTCAGACGCTCTAATACAAGCGGCGATAGGAGCGGTGATGGAAGGCCATGTAAGACGGCAAGAGAATTCGACCAAGATGCCGGTCACCGTAGCGTTCATCGATATCGCAGGATTCAGCGCAATCGCGGACGTTTATGGAGACGCGGTCGCGCTCGACGTGCTTGAGCTATTCGAGAGCATGGTTCGCGACGCCCTCAGAGGCTATGGACCCCCGATCAAATGGATCGGAGATGAGGCGATGCTCTCATTTCCTGATCCTGAGACGGCGATCCAGGCGCTCGGAACCCTGTTGCAGGCATGCCGCAAAGAATCGCGCATACCACTCACTCGGACGGCGCTGAACCATGGGCCGGTCATTCGCAGAGCAGGCGATCTTTTTGGATCGACCGTCAACATCGCAGCACGAGTCGCCGCGCTCGCCGCGCCGGGGCAATTGCTGGCAACTCAACCCATTGCCGAGGCGGCTGTTTCCAAAGGCATCCAGGTTCGAGACCTCGGTATGGTAGCCCTTAGATCGGTCGCCGAGGAGGTGTCTCTCTACGAGATCGAGCTTGCTCCGTTGGCAGACCCGACCTGGATCGATCCGGTGTGCAAGATGCATGCACCGTATTCACCCTACCGGCGGGCCGCTCCGGTAGGGCCATGGTTCTGTTCGCCGCGTTGTGAAGAGGCATATCGGCGGTCGCCGCAGACTTATGAGCTGCAACGGTGACTGTAAGCGTGCTGGGGTGCCGCCTCAACGAGACACTGTAAAGTTCCGCTAAGCACGAAGTACGACGGGCAGTGCGCCATACAGCCCGTCGATTCGAGTTATTTCATGAGAGAAGGTGAGTAACCGGCATCGGCAATGGATGCCTGGATGACTTCCGAGCCCATTTTTGTCTCTACCGACACGGTCTTTGTCCCGAGATCAATTTTCGCGGACGCATGTGGGTCCGCCGCTTTAATTGCCTTTTCAACGGTGCTGACGCAGTGGCCGCAGGTCATGTCGGGAACTTCGAATTTCACCATCTTGTAAGTCTCCATAGCGTTGATGGTGTCTATGTGGGGCTTCCCACCATTGGAAGGTCAATAGGCCTTTGGTGTGACCTTCACTTTTTGCTCCCACCAAAGGCCACGACGCACGCTGCCGCAAATTTTCGTGAGCCCGCTTCCGTCAGACGAAATCGCATGCCAGTATAGGAATATGAAACTCGTCGCCGCCTTCCAGCGTTTGCTTTGCGTCCTTGCAATGCTCGGGATCATCCTTGGCCCGATCAGCATTGGCACGGCCGAAAGCGCGATGGCGTCTTCGGGTGCAGCCTCGATGACCGGCATGGAGATGCAATCACTCTCCGACGAAACGGCAGCGATGAAGGGCGACATGCCCTGCTGCCCGAAGGTCAAGCAGGTGACGCCCGGGTGCACGAAAGACTGTCCGCTGGCGCTCATTTGCGGGTCGATGATACTCGTCCATTCTCCGCAGTCAGCGGAGACGCGGATTGCGTTTCCATGGACGCTGTCCTTCCTTGTTCTTCATGACGCGAGCTTGACCTCCAGCCTCGTCGAACCTCCAGCTCGACCTCCTAGAGCCTGACTACATCTAGCAATTTAAACGCCGAACCTCCGTCACCCAACGGTCGCTTGGCAGATTTGTTCACCGCAAGGCTTGTCACGCCTGTGCGAGAAAAGATGTAATCAGATGAAGAAATCCAGCGCTTTTACGCGAGTTCTGCTCGCTGCAACCACCCTTGTGTCCCTGTCTTTTGCCAATGCTTACGCCGGTCCCGAGGATTACGAGTTCCAACTCGTATCGGCTGAGGTGAAGCAAGGTCCAACCGAGGTCTCTGTCCGCCTCGTCAACAAGAAATCGGGCGAACCAGTTACCGACGCGGTCATTTTTACGACCCGGATGGATATGGCTCCCGAGGGCATGGAGACGATGACGACGCCTGTTGAAGAACTTCCGTCTGCTCAGCCGGGGACGTACAAGTTCAAGACCAACCTGAGCATGGAAGGCGGCTGGCGCTTCCAACTCGCGGCCAAGGTTCAGGGCGAAGGCGAAACCGTGAAAGGTGAAGTCGTCGTAAAGGCCACACCGTGAAGACCGCAAAATGGCTGGCCGCCGTTACCTCCCTCGCCGTCTTTGGCGGGGGAGCGTACCTAGCTGGGTCCCAGGGTGTAGGCCAGCGGCAACTCCACATGCTGTTCGATATGGGCGTCGCTGAAGCGCAGCCGAGCAAGGCTGAACCGACGGGGGCTGTCGTTTACTACCGCCATCCTGATGGGCTTCCCGAATATTCCGCAACGCCCAGGAAAACACAGGACGGCCGCGAGTTCCTGTCTGTCCGCGAAAGTGAAGACATCAGTTTTACAGCCTCAGGCATCAAAACGGCCGCGACTTCCGATCAGAAAGGGTCGGCGTCGGGATCGGCTGCAACCGAACGCAAGGTCCTGTATTACCGCAACCCGATGGGGCTACCGGACACTTCCAAGGTGCCGAAGAAGGATTCCATGGGAATGGATTACATCCCCGTCTTTGAGGGGGACCAGGCTGACACCTCGATGGTTAAGGTCTCGCTCGGCAAGCTACAGCGGACAGGCGTCAAAACCGCTGCAGCAGAATTGGCGAGCATCTCCCGCAAAATTCGCGTACCCGGCACGGTCGCCTTGGACGAGCGGCTCATCAGCGTCATCTCCATGCGCACCGATGCCTTCATCGACAACGTGGCGAATGTGACGACGGGGGACCGCATAGGAAAGGGTGACGGCCTCTTCAACTTCTATTCCCGGGAGATTGCCACCGCAGGCGCAGAATTCGCTGCCGGAAAGGGCGAGTTTCGCAACAATGATGCCGGTTCGGCGCTTCGGCTAAAGAATCTGGGCGTACCGGACGAGGTGATCCGGAGTATCGCCGAGAAGCATGAGGTGCCAACCAGCATCGAGTACATCTCCCCTCGCAACGGTGTCATCCTTGAACGCATGGCGACCACGGGCATGATGGCAAAACCAGGCGATCCGTTGTTTCGGATTGCCGATACCTCTCATGTCTGGGTCATCGCCGACGTGCCGGAATTCGATCTGGCTTCCATTCAAAAAGGAGTTCCCGTTGCCGTGACGGTTCGGAGCCTCCCAGGGAGGACCTTCGAAGGAACCCTCGATCTCATCTATCCGGAAGTCCAGGAGGAGACCCGAACAACGAAAGTCAGGATCGAGCTTCCGAACCCGGACGGTATTCTGATGGCCAACATGTACGCTGACGTGGAGATCGAGGCTGGGGTACAGAAGCCTGTCGTCGCCGTGCCGAACAGCGCGGTCATCGATACTGGGGATCGCCAGGTCGTCTTCATAGACAAGGGTGACGGAAAGTTTGAACCGAAGAACGTCAAGCTCGGCGTACGCGGTGACGAGCGAACCGAGATCACCAAAGGCATTACAGCAGGCGATCAGGTAGTCGTGGCGGCAAACTTCCTTCTTGACGCCGAAAGCAATCTCAACTCGGCCCTCAGCGGCATGGCTGCAGATGAGGTGAAGCCATGATCTCCCGCGTCATCTCCTGGTCCGCCCACAATCTCGTTCTGATCTTCGTCGGTGCGGCGCTTGCCGTCGCAGGCGGCATCTATGCCCTGCGGTCACTGCCGCTTGACGCCATTCCCGATCTCTCCGACATTCAGGTGATCGTTTACACAGAATATCCGGGCCAAGCCCCGCAGGTGGTTGAGGACCAGGTCACCTATCCTCTGACCACCTCGATGCTGACGGTTCCGAAGTCGAAGGTTGTTCGAGGCTTCTCCTTCTTCGGAGTTTCGTTCGTCTATGTGATCTTCGAAGACGGGACCGACCCTTACTGGGCGAGAAGCCGGGTGCTGGAGTATCTGAATGTTGCGTCGAGCCGTCTGCCGCAGGGTGTGACGCCGACGCTCGGACCAGACGCCACAGGTGTGGGTTGGGTCTACCAGTATGCTGTCGTCGCGAAGAACCTCACGCTTGCTGAACTCCGCTCGCTGCAGGACTGGGTCGTACGGTTCGGCGTTTCTAAGTCGGAGGGTGTCGCCGAAGTTGCCAGTGTTGGTGGCTTCGTGAAGCAATATTCCATCGTCGTTGATCCTTCTCGGCTGAAGGCTCAGGGAATATCGCTTAGCGACATTTCAAATGCAGTCCGGGCCAGCAACACCGACGTCGGTGGCCGAACCATCGAACTTTCCGAATTCGAGTTCATGGTGCGCGGACGAGGCTATCTCAAGGGCATCAGCGAAATTGAAAACATTGTGCTCAAGACAAAGGGCGGCACGCCACTCCGGCTGGGCGACGTCGCCAAGGTAGAACTCGTTCCGGATGAACGAAGAGGAATTACCGAACTCAATGGCGAAGGCGAGGTCGCAAGCGGCATTGTCCTGCAGCGGTTCGGAGCCAATGCGCTGACCGTCATCGGCAACGCCAAGACAAGTTTGGCTTCGGTCCAAAACAGCCTGCCTGCAGGCACGGAGATCGTGCCGGTCTATGATCGGTCGACCTTGATCGAATCTGCCATCGAAACGTTGAAGGGCACCTTGATCGAGGAATCCATTGTTGTCGCGCTGGTAACGGTAGCCTTCCTTCTCCATTTGCGTAGTGCTCTCGTGGCGATCATCATGCTGCCAGTGGGCATCCTGATCGCGTTCATCGCGATGAAGCTGCTCGGTATTGGGGCAAACATCATGAGCCTTGGCGGCATTGCTATCGCCATCGGGGCGATGATCGATGCGGCAATCGTCATGATCGAGAATGCCCACAAGCACCTCGAACGCGCACCGCCGGGTAAGCCCAGGATCAAGATACTGGTCGAGGCTGCCAGCGAAGTCGGTCCAGCGCTGTTCTTCAGCCTGCTGATCATCACGGTATCGTTCCTGCCGATCTTCACACTGGAATCGCAGGAGGGACGGCTATTCGGGCCGCTCGCCTTCACCAAGACGTTCGCGATGGCGGCGGCTGCCTTCCTCTCGGTCACCCTTGTTCCTGCTTTGATGATTCTCTTCGTGCGCGGCCGCATCGTGCCCGAGCATAAGAACCCGCTGAACCGTTTTTTGATCTGGATTTACCGACCAGTCATCCGGGGCGTCCTCAAGGTCAAAACGCTGACCATCATTGCCGCTGTCGCGATACTGGCGGCAACTGCCTGGCCGGTCCAGCACATCGGTAGCGAATTCATGCCCAGCCTCGATGAGGGCACGCTGATGTATATGCCGACCACGCTGCCAGGCATATCGGTCACCAAGGCAGCCGAACTGATGCAGACGCAGGATCGCATTATCAAGTCATTCCCCGAAGTTGAGAGTGTCTTCGGAAAGGCAGGCCGTGCACTGACCGCCACCGACCCAGCTCCGACGGAAATGTTCGAGACGATCATCACCCTCAAGCCGAAGTCTCAGTGGCGGCCGGGTGTGACGACCGACAGCCTGAAGCAGGAGATGGACGCCGTCCTGCAGTTTCCCGGTGTCTCGAACGCTTGGACCATGCCGATCCGGGCCCGCATCGACATGTTGTCGACCGGGATCAGGACGCCCGTCGGCGTCAAGGTTTACGGCACCGATCTCGGCGAAATGGAAAAGATCGCTCGCCAGATCGAAAGCGTGCTGAAAACTATCCCCGGCACCTCCAGCGCCTACGCGGAAAGGGTCATTGGTGGCTACTATCTCGACATTGTTCCGGACCGCGCAGCTCTTGGCCGTTACGGGTTGACCGTCAACGATGTCCAGGAGGTCATCAGCATGGCGCTCGGCTCTGAAATCGTCACTTCGACCGTCGAGGGACGGGAGCGTTACGGCGTGGCAGTTCGATATCCACGAGCCTTCCGAAGTGATCCTCAATCCATTGCCCGGGACGTGCAGGTATCACTGCCAGGCGGCGGGTCGGTGCCTCTGGGAGAGATAGCCGATGTTAAGCTCGCACGCGGAGCCACCACCATCCGCACAGAGAATGGCCAGCTTGCCGTCTACATCTTCGTTGATATCGCCAATCGTGACTTGGGTGGCTACGTGGCTGAAGCCCAGGAGGCGGTCGCCGCGAGTGTGAAAATGCCTCCTGGCTATTCCGTCGCCTGGAGCGGCCAGTTCGAATATCTCGAACGCGCAAAGGCGCGACTGGCCATTGTCGTTCCTCTAACGCTGGCGCTGATCATCCTGCTGCTCTATCTCAACTTCAAGAAATTGACAGAGACTCTGATTGTCATGTTGTCATTGCCGTTCGCGCTGATCGGCGGCATCTGGCTGATGTGGTGGCTCGGTTTCAATGCCTCAGTTGCCGTCGCGGTCGGGTTTATCGCGCTTGCCGGTGTGGCGGCTGAGACAGGCGTGATCATGCTCATTTATCTCGATCAGGCCCTAAGAGAACGGCAACGAGCTTGCGAGACGGAGAGGCGCGATTTCAGCAAAGCCGATCTTCATGCCGCGATCATGATCGGCGCGGTCGAGCGGGTTCGGCCAAAAATGATGACTGTTGTCGCCATCATGGCGGGACTGGTGCCAATACTCTGGAGCACAGGAACCGGATCGGAAATCATGCAGCGCATTGCCGTGCCGATGATCGGCGGCATGATCTCCTCGACGCTGCTCACCCTGGTGGTGATCCCGGCGATCTATGGGCTGGTCAAAGGCTGGGGATTACGAACAAGTTCTCGCAGCAGATCGACGACAATGACGAGCGAGGAGGCAGCTGTCACGCAAGCGGCAGAATGAACGGAGAGCCACCGTGATGAACGACATGATGGGCAGCGGGATGATGTGGGGCATGATGTTCGCGGGGATAGTCGGGATCATGGTCGTGCTTCTCCTGATCGCGGCGCTCATCAAATATCTGTTCTTCCGCTGACTTACGCCTTCTTCACCGCTGCTGACGCGGAGCGTAAAATCAAGGCGTCGTAACTATCGATGAAGAGCTAGATAAACGCCGAATCTGGAATATGGAGCGAGCCAATGAAACGAAGACAATTTATTTGCTCTACCGTCGCGGGGCTAGTCGTCGCAGCGACCAAACCAGTTCTCGCCTCACAAGCGGAAATGATCATTTACAAGGACCCCACCTGTGGCTGCTGCCACGCTTGGGCTGAGGCGATGATCGATGCCGATTTCGCGGTGACTGTGCGGGACACGAATGATCTGGCCTCGGTCAAGCAAAAATACGCGATCCCAGCTGAAATGCAGGGATGTCACACGGCTATAGTCGAACCCTACTACTTCGAAGGGCATGTCCCGGTAGCGGCGGTCGAGAATGTTTTATCCAAGCGACCCGATATCGCTGGCCTGGCGGTTCCCGGAATGCCCTCCGGATCGCTCGGAATGGGCAATGATCCGAACGCCTCCTACGACGTTTTCAGTGTGCCCAGGAATGGTGGAAAGCCAATCGTGATCCTGAGCATCCGGCCCGTTTAGGCTAGGTCAGCAGGGCATAGAGCGCGACGGCGGCAATGAAGCCGATAACGACCAGCGAGGCTATCAGCCCGACTTGTCGGTTTGCCGCTTGCAGCACGGGAGATCGAACCCTTCGCTTGGGGCGAAGACGATGCTGCCGAATGAGGGCGACGTTGGAGCGTATGCGCTTCTTCTTTCCGGACGTCTCGGCCTCCCTTGAAACGGTGGCGGCTGTTGAAATCCCAGTCGCCACCGCATTTTGATACCTTAAAGGACTTGGAGGTTCTCAGCGGACGATTTTCCTGTGCGCCGATCCTGGACAACGTCGTAGCTGACCTTCTGGCCCTCCTGCAGCCCGGAAAGACCCGAACGCTGAACGGCCGAAATGTGCACGAATGCGTCGGTCGATTTGTCATCAGGCTCGATGAAGCCAAACCCTTTGTCCGGATTGAACCACTTAACTGTACCTTTGGGCAACTTAGTCCTCCCGCTCTGACCCAGCGGACCCACCATGAGAAAAGGAAAGCCGATTGGCAAGCCAGCCCCTCCCAAATTCCGGATGCCTACGTCGCAAGAGTAGGTCCCGAAACTTCTGTTTTTGCGACTAGGCTTGTGCTCCGCCTTCAGACCGACCCTTGTCGCCGCTTCGGATTGCCCAGCGTCTGCTTTAAGCCGATGCTGGTTATTGCGTATCAGCGGTCGGATGAGAGAACGCGGTCACCAAATGCCCTCATGCCGCTACGTCAATCACCAGCATCAAGCCGCCGCCGCCTTGAATTTCGACGTTGTTGTTCGTGGTGTGATGCGAGATATGGCAATGGATCAGCCATTTGCCGGGTTTCCTCGCTTTCCAGAGGACGTCGTATCGCTGCCCAGGCGCAATATTGACTGTGTCGGCCAGATAGCGGGCGGAAGTCGCAAGCGTCTCTCCGTCAACAGCCGCTACCTCAAACGGGCCACCATGAATGTGCATGGGATGGATGGCCGTAGTGTTTGATCCTATGAACCGCACCTTCAGCGTCTGACCGACTTTCATATGAACAGTTTCGGTCGCGGGGTATGATTTGCCGTTTATCGTGAAGTAGTTTGGCAGCGCTCCTTCCATCGGCATCGCTGGGAAGGTCAGCCAATCTCGCTTTGTCCACTCCTGAAGCTGGACAAGATATTCGATATCGGCCGGAATGAGATCGGCTGGATTTTTGGGACCGATGATGAGGGCACCATACAGGCCGAGGGCCTGCTGTCGGTCGACATGGTCGTGGGTGTGATAAAAATAAGTGCCACGTTGGCCAACGGTGTACTCGTAGGAAAAACTTTGGCCGGGCTCTATCGGGTTCTGCGTGATCATCGCCGGACCGTCCATCTCGTTGGGCAGGATCAGGCCATGCCAATGAACGGTGGTGCTTTCTGGAAGGTCGTTTTTCACATTGATACGGACGCGGTCACCTTCAGTTACGCGGATCGTAGGGCCAGGAACTTGATTGTTATAGGCGTAAGCCTCAACTGTGACGCCCGGCAAGATCGTCCATTGGATGACGGACGCCGCGAGATCGAATACCTTCACCCCGTTTTCGATGCGAGGTTCGAGTACGGTTGCGCCACGAGCATCTGGGGCTGCTGTAAATTTCACTCCGCGTGGATCGACCGCCGCCATGTCCTTCATTGCGTCCCCCGGCGTATCGAAGGCCACGATCATACCTGGAGCCATGATCGACCGGCCGACATCGTGGGCGCTGAGATGCATGTTCACCAGCGTAAACGGATAAGCATAGCCGCCAGCCAACATAATGAGCGTAAACCCCGCCATTGTCGCGAGCTGAGTCCGCGTCGGGGCGACGGCTGGGGGCAGTTTCTCACCGTGCTGGTGGTCGTCCCCGTGGGACATCTGTTCTTGATGAGGTGTATGCTGTTCGTGGTGAGCCTTCGTTTGATGACCCATCCGCGTTTTGCGACTCCTCGGATGCTCCGCAGATTCAGAATCGGTCAAATCTTTCTGACCGCTGTTGCGGGCCGTCATCAGACCGTGCTTCAGCTGTTTTGCCACGAGCCAGACGTTGAACGGGTAGGCAGTCGCGAACCCGACACCGATGCCGAGCGCCATGACGCCCCAGAAGAGCATTTCGCCGGGCCACATGGCTCGCATATCGCGTCCCATCATCAGGATCGCCATAACGGGTGCCATTCCCGCCATCATCGCGTTCATGCTGATGAATTCGGGCATGAAGGAGTTGCGCACGTTCTGCCAATACGTCCCACCCATCATGTTTTTCATGAAAAGCGCTTGAAACACGAACAGCCCGACGGCAAACCCGGCAACGTATTCGATGATGATGTCCAGCCACATCGGAAGCCCAAGCATGGCGGTAATTGCCGCAGCAACGATGATGCCGGTCGCATCGCCCGCTACGCAGTGAATAGTGCTCCCAATTCCCTGCTTCCAGAGCGGTTTAACAAATTCCTCGTGAGTGTTCGGTCGAGGCTCCTTGTCAGCGAGCACGTACAGCAGCAGTCCGAGCGCACCGAGATAGAGGGTGACGAGGATGAAGCCCCACTTCATTACTGCTGGCTCAGGATTGTTGCGGAACTGATCCCACGAGACGTACGCAGTGCTGAGTGCCGCCAGGATGAACCAGGCAAACAGAAGATAATCGACGGGCTGAATGAACAAACGATCCTCCTCTTCTAGCTCGCGCAGGCTGAGGCTTTCCATCGTTGGAAGGTCAAGTACGAACCGGCGCGTTGACCGAAAAGACGAACTTCACCATTATGTCGACGATGAATTCACGGATGGTCCGTGTGCAAATGAGCCGATGCGCCTACTAATCAACGTCTTTATCGCGACGATAATGCTGCTGGGTTCGCTTGCCGCGCCCTGCGTCGCCGCGCAGGTTGATCATGATCATGCGGGTCGGGTTTCCGTTAGCACTGCTTCAACGTCGGGCGGGCACCATCGAGGTGACGGCCGACCTTTTTCGGCATCGCACTGCCAGCAGGATGGCCTTGTGGCGCAGGCCCCTGAAGCTCTTCGTACCCCACCCACCGTTGTCTGGTTCGGCGTGACGGCTTCCGTCGTGATCTCAGGCATTATAAAATCCGTTGAGCAACGTCCCCCCATCTCTTCCGTCTGATTTCCATCCGTTCGAAGTTTCAGACCAAAGGGAAGGGCATGACTTTGCGCATGTCTATGTTTGCAAGCCACATTAGTGGTTTATCGTCACGAGAGAATATATTGAGTCCAATGGCGGCGAGCTGGAAATCGCTTCGTTGGATGGCACTTGCGGTGATCGCGTTGATCTTGAGCGGCTGCGTCCAGTCGCTCGATGGTCTCGGCGTCGCATCTCATGAAATTCCGCCGAAGCTATTGGCCAGTATGCGTGCAAAAGGGATGAAGCCGGAGAGTCCTGTCCTCGTCCGAATCTTCAAAATGGAAAGCGAACTGGAGGTCTGGAAAGTCGACAGCAGCGGTAAATACGCATTGCTGAAGGTTTACCCGATGTGCCGATGGTCCGGAAAACTTGGACCCAAGACGAAAACTGGCGACCGGCAGGCACCAGAGGGCTTCTACCGAGTTTCCACAGGTGGCCTGAACCCGAAATCGCAGTTCTATCTCTCGTTCAATCTCGGCTACCCGAACCGTTTGGAGGCTGCTCTTGGCTATACCGGAGAGGCGCTAATGGTCCATGGGGCGTGCTCGTCGTCAGGGTGCTTTGCTTTGACCGATCAAGGAGTCGGGGAAATCTACGCTATTGTCGAGCAGGCCCTGAAAGGCGGGCAGAGCGCGTTCCAGGTCCAAGCGTATCCATTTCGCATGACACCGCAGAACCTGTCCGCACATCGCGATGACCCGAATTTCGCCTTCTGGAAGAACCTCAAGGAAGGTTACGACATATTTGATATTCGGCGGCGCGAGCCCAAGGTTGCCGCTTGCAGCGGGAAATACGTCTTCGACGCCGAGTTCAAGGAAGGCGATCCTGGCAATCCGCTTGCCTCATGCCCGGAGCGAGTCGACCAACCTGATCCTGCGGTCGTAGCCAAATCATCCGCTGACGAAAAGAAATACCAGGAGTTGGCCGCCAAGCCTTTTACGGCGCTTGCCTATCAGGACGGCGGGATGCACCTAACTTTCCGAGCGCTGCTTAAGGAAAACGGCGACGTCAAGCTCGCGGAGAAGGTCTCCGTCATCAAGTATCCGATCAGTCGTCCGGCTTCGGCGTTGGCTGATCCATTCGATGGAAGGAAATAATGAACGTTGCCGGGGCGTGGGTCGAACCACGTTCCGCTTGCGTTACATTTGAAAGCGAGGCTGCCATGCGAATTTTACTAGCAGGGGCCATGATGATGTTGGCTACAGCTACCCATGCCCATCAAGCGCCGTCGGGCTTCACCTATGATCCTTTCTGCTGCAATGGTGACGGCGAAAACGGCGATTGCCAAAGGATTTCCTCAAAAACCGTCCGCCCTAACAATGAAGGCTACGAGGTGACGCTTCTTCCGGGGGACCATCGATTGGCGACACGCAGGCACGTCTTTTCGATTCCCCAAGGGGAAGTGAAAGAATCCCCGGACGGGGCGTATCATCTTTGCTTATTCCCTAACGAGGACACGGTCCGTTGCTTTTACGCTCCACCGATAGGTTTTTGAAGCAGAAGGCGAGCATCCGTGAAGTGTCACGAGCGGCCGTCCTCGCGATAGGGGCAGCAATGGGCGCAGTGCTTTCGAAGCTACAGCGGAATGACCCAGCGGGTATCAGTAGGGTGCGTGGGTACCTCCCAAGGACACTTGTCGCACTGCCTGACCCGTTCAGTTTGCAGTTCAAAAGTCGATGAGGAAGCCCGGGCGAAATCCCGACGTGCCGCGTTCGCCCCCATAGCCCCTTGGATTGCAAACTACGCGGGTTTTGTCAGCCATATAGTCGCGGAATTTATGGATATGGCCATGAATCCAAACCGACGGTCGCCGCCGCCCGATCAAATCGGACAGATCGCTTCCAAATGCCGCATTGGTTATGTCGCCATAGAAACGTGGATCGAAACTTTGAATGAGCGGCGCGTGATGGGTCACGACGAATGTGCGGCCATCGAACGGCTTTTCCAGTTCCCGGTCAATGAATGACCGGCTATCGATGTGGCGCTCAAGGATTTCGCGAACGGTGACTAGCCCGATTTCACCTTCGCGTCTTTCGTCGGATCGAAAAATACATTCGAAGTCTGCCATTAGGTACGGCACTAGGCCGAACGCTTTCTCCCGACGTTCTTCAGGCGGAACATGCTCGTCGTCACCGACGGAAACAGCGAAGTCCGTCCACAACGTCGCGCCGATAAATCGGCAATCGGCCATCTCGATGCTCTGGTTTTCGAGGAGATAGATGCGGGTGCCCTCGATCTCGCGGCGTGCTCGTTCCAGCGCAAACTCGATGCTGCTGTTGTAATAGTCGTGATTGCCAAGGACGAGGACCACGGGCATATGCGGCTCGATATTGCGCCGCAGGTAAGCGATGCTCATCGAAATATCTTCTGAGATGTCGCCCGCGCAGATGCAGATGTCTGCATCGGGAACCCGAAATGGCATGCCCATCAGGGCATCAGTCGGGGAGTGGTGGAGATCGCTGATGATCCATGCTCGCATGCGGCCGACCTTCCGTGAAGGCAAAGGGGTGGGGATGACGCGCCGGGTAATCCGTCGCTTTCTATTTCATTGAGTTTTCGGAGCGCTGGGGCCTTGGTCGGGTTTTCATGGGTGCGCGAACCGGGCGCGAGGTTTAGTCCAGCTGGCCGGAGCAAGCCAACTCGCGTGTCGCATCAAGGTGACAGGTCCCGCTAATTCATGTCGACCGCCACAGGCCACCGCGCCGCCGAGCATGAGGAAGTGTTCGGTCTCCAAGGAAACGCGGCCTTAAAAGCGATCAGCATTTCAGTGCGTCCGTATCGCCCGACGCAGATGGCTCCGGCCAAAGCCTTTCTAGTTGATCACCTTGCAAGCGTTTGTGCCTGGCAAGTTCGGTCGCAAACGCAACCAGCGTCTGCTTCAGACCGCTGAGCATGTCCCGAGCCCGAGCATATTCCGTCTGAAGGATTTCGCTGACTTCGGCCCTCAATCGATGATCGCGCCAAAGCTCTCCCGGATTGCTCGTGCTTACGGAGCCCGGGAGATAGTAGGGCGATTTCCCAAACCCCCATCGGGTGACCATTTCGACAGCGATTTCAGTAGCTTTTGCGAAATCACTGTTATTGGTACCTGATGCTGTGGTCGACCTGTCGCCATAAAAAAGGTCTTCAGCAGCCGCACCGGCAAGGAGCATTGCAATCCGATTCATAACTTGGCTTTTGGTTTTAAAGGGTACCTTCGGCTGATCGGTTACCGTTATCCCGTGAGCGTCGACATCAGTCGCGAAGTTCTCGACGTTATCGAAGATTTCGACCCGCTCGACCCGTCCGACCTTCAGCGTGTGAGCGATCAGCGCGTGACCGGACTCGTGGATGGCGATCTGCAACTGATAGTCATCGTTCAAAACGGGCAGCGGCGCGATCTTTCCTCGAACGTCATCTATCGTTACGGACCGGCGCTCCAGCCGTGCAACTCTACGGGCATCCCGCGAGAGGCGTTCCAGATCAGCTCCGCTTGTGCCAGGCAATTTAGCGGCAATTTCCTTGAGGAGAGGCTCATCAGCGAGCGACGGAAGGTGGAATGCGAGGATTTGGGCGCGACCCTGTGCATCTGGCAATGGGAAGTGGATATGTTTCTCCAGCCGCCCACTCCTGATAAGGGCAGGGTCGATCCGTTCGGGATGGTTGCAAGCGCCGACGACAACCACGCCCTCTCGTCCCTCGATGCCGTCGAGGCATTCCAGGAGGCCGTTCACTATCTGGATGCTGTAGTCCGCGTAACTGGAAACGAACTTCGAACGGTCACCAATCGAGTCGAATTCATCGAGAAATAGCAGGCATGGCGCTTTCTCCTTGGCGTTTGCGAAGGTTCGGTACATCGCCTTGAGCAAGTCGCCCAGATGACCGTCTTTGCTGCTCTGCCACCTCGAAATGCTCGTCGCTTCCAGATGCATGTCGCATTCCGCCGCGAGGGCCGCCGCAAACCTGGTTTTTCCAGTTCCAGGCGGCCCATAGAGGAGGCACCCCTTGTCGACTTCGGACCAGGGCAGCTTCCCATCCCGCCATTCTCGCAGGTCCTTTTTCAGCTCCCGTGCCCAATCGCCCGCCTCACCGAAGCCGTTGGAGAGGTCCAGGTGCTTAACTTCCTCGGCTACCGGCCGTTGTGGGCCAAGCTCAGCCAGCCTAAGTGCTGACCTGCGAGCCGGTTGTCCGATCCGGAAAATGGCCTCCATTCTCTCGGACGGTTGCTCGGCAATTAATGCAGCCTGGTTGTCGGAAATGTCGCCGCAGCCTCTAAGCTTGGCTAGCGCTCGGAGGTGGCGCACATCGCACGTTCGGAGGCGGTCGCGCATCGTTGCAGCAAGCTCGAAATCTTCGTGAACCGGCGATCCTTCGGTCGCAAAGATGATCAGCTTACCGAATATTAGCTCTTCAGCAGGGTCGATATCCCAGCCGCGTCTGCTCTTAGCTTCAGGATGAATATAAAAGCGGACTTTCTCATCTTTGAAGATGATTTTCGCCGCCTCCTTGACGTCAGTCAGTTGCCATCCAACCGGTACGATGACCAGCGCGACGCAAAATGGCTCCGAGACCAGCTCGATGTTTCGCCGAAACAGGTTCACCAGCGCACAATATGATAAAAAAAGGCGGGTAGACCGCATTGCGATTGCTGCACCTTCGCGCCCTATTCTCAGCGGATGAGCGCCTCGCACCCCGTTCAGCCGGATCGCGATCCGCTGAAGTTTACTGATGTATTGGTCGAGGTTGTCCTTGAAGGCCGTATCCATGGATTTTCTCCGCTTCCGCGTCAGATGAGGCCTTCGTCGAACCTGTACCAACGGCTCAGTGTCCTTCCGAGCCGCCGCTTCCGGTCGAGATAAAACAGTTCGCTCGTAATGCCGGGGCCATCTTTGATGGTCGGATGCCCGCTCATTAGGCCCATCAGGCACGGAACCGCACGGCTTGCGAGAACACAGTTTCGAATAGTCAGTGCGTCATCAAGAGCCGGATGATCGCCGGGCAAGGAGAGTTGTTCGAGATCAGCAAGGAGTGATCTCAATCGCGGAAGGATTACGGAGGGCGGAGTTCCGAGCCATTTGTCGTTCATCGATAGACCTTCTGTTTCGAGTGCCGGTTGTTGGCGACAGGAAGATGGGTTGATTCGCGCTCGATTTCCTTACCGGGTGATTTTGATTCGCGCAATAAAACTGCGAAATACGCTCCTAAAATAGCTATGCCGCAACAAAACTAGATATGTTGACATTTTTGGGGTTTCATTTCTTTTCCCAGCATGGCGGGATACCCAACACACGGTCAGCTGCGAGCCGCGCGGTCGATGCTCGGCAAAACTCAGGAGTGGCTCGCTAACCAAGCCAAGATCACGCCTGCTGTTGTAATTGGCCTAGAATCCGCCAAGCGAAAGCTTCCTGACAACCATGCCCTTTCGCAGGTCAAAGGTGTTTTGGAGGCCAACGGTTTGGAACTGCTCGAAGCCGCAGAGGCTCGGGGCGAAGGCGTTCGATGGACAGAGCCGACCAACAAGACTTGGGTCGAGTGTCTACGCCACGGACGAGCCATGCTTGGTATTTCCCTGGACGAAATGGCCGCTCGGTCGGGTGTCGGAAAGTATGCGATTGCGCGGTTGGAACGCGGAAATCAGAAACGTCTCCCGGAACAATCTGCAGAGAGATTACGCGACGTTCTGTTCGAGAACGGCGTCATTATCCTGCCGGAAGATCGTTCACACGGTGCAGGCGTTTGTATGCGGTCCAAACACCGGTAATTACCTCTACAATTATCAAAGGTGCTGAATTCGGTTAGGCATGGCCAACCTCGAAATGCCGAGGTCTATATGACGCGCTGTCTTAGAAGCCCGTTGGCCAACGCCAGATCATCTCAACGAAGGTGAGGAGATCGTCCGCATAGTCGTTCTGCGCGTCGCCGACATCCTCCTCAAGGGGATGATGATGCCACCGCCGCCCCTTTTCAGAGGGATAACGTGCGGCCCCACATCTCTCGTGGCTGTCGGCTCGACCAATCTCCGAACTGCATGGTTGTTATTTGGCGGCTGGTTTCCGTCTAAATTCGGTAGGTTTACCGCCCCTCACAAACCCTAACGAATAGCGGTTTGGAAGAAATCGGTAATGGTTTCCGCTCTTAAAATTGCTCTATCCTGCTGAGCTACGGGACCACTTGCATGCCATGCATACAAAAGGCTTGGCGCGAAGCCAAGCCTTAATTGTTGTCAGGCGCCGAGGCGTTGTTCGGCCAGGCGGACCCAGTAGGAGATGCCGTGGGCGATGGCTTCGTCGTTGAAGTCGTAGGCCGGATTGTGCAGGCCGGCGCTGTCGCCGTTGCCGATGAAGATGAAGGCGCCGGGGCGGGCGTTCAGCATGTAGGAAAAATCCTCGCCGCCCATCATCGGGTCGATCTCGGCATTGACATTGCCCTCGCCGGCAATGGCGCTGGCGGTGGCGACCGCATGCTCGGTTTCATCCGGGTGGTTGATGGTGACCGGGTAATTGCGGTTGAAGCCGATCTCGGCCTCGGCGCCGTGGGCGGCGGAGATGCCCTCGACGATCTGGCGGAACCGCGTCTCGGCAAGCGTGCGCACCTCCGGGTCGAGGGTGCGCACCGTGCCGGCGAAGGTCGCGTCGTTCGGGATGACGTTATGGGCGAAACCGGCATTGAACTTGGTCACCGAGACGACGACCGAGCTGATCGGATCGGCGGTGCGCGAGGCGATCATCTGCAGGTTGGCGACGATCTGGGCGCCGATGGCGATCGGGTCGATCGTCCGGTGCGGCTGGGCGGCGTGGCCGCCGCGGCCCTTGATGGTGACGGTGAATTCGTCGGTCGCCGCCATGATCGCGCCCTTGCGGGTGGCGAACTGACCCACGGGCAGGCCCGGCAGATTGTGCATGCCGTAGACCTCTTCGATGCCGAAGCGCTCCATCATGCCGTCCTTGACCATCAAATTGCCGCCGCCGCCGCCTTCTTCGGCGGGCTGGAAGATGACGGCGATATTGCCGTTGAAGTTGCGCGTCTCGGCCAGGTATTTCGCCGCGCCGAGCAGCATGGCGGTGTGGCCGTCATGGCCGCAGGCATGCATCTTGCCCGGCGTCTTCGAGGCCCAGGGCTTGCCTGATATTTCAGTCAGCGGCAGGGCGTCCATGTCGGCGCGCAGGCCGACAGTGCGGCGGCCTTCGCCCTTACCCTTGATCAGGCCGACGACACCGGTACGGCCGATGCCGGTGACGATTTCGTCGACGCCGAACTCCTTGAGCTTTTCAGCGACGAAGGCGGCCGTGTTCTCAACCGCGAAGAGAAGCTCGGGCCGGGCGTGAATATGGCGGCGCCACTCGGCGACTTCGTCCTGCAATTCGGCGGCTCTGTTCAAAATCGGCATGTTGGCGTTCCTGTTATGAAATCCCGGCAATCTTTGATCGCATCACAAGGGCGTGAGGCAGGGGGTATGAGGAGGCTGGGGCGTGAGCCTGTGGAAATTACTTAGTCAATGACCTTTGCCATGTCATAGCCATATAGGCTAAATAGGGGAAGGTTTCGAGATTTTCCTGATATCCGAAGGACGAACTGTGTCGACGAGCCACTTCCGTTTGTTTGCCGTTTTGCGGCCGCTGAGTTTCGTGGTCGCTGCGACTGCCGGTTTTCTTGCCGCGATTCCCCTTGCCCAGGCCAATCCGCATATTCTCGTCGATGTGCAGACCGGCCGCGTGCTCGAGCATGAAGAAGCCTTCCGCAAGTGGTATCCGGCCTCGCTCACCAAGCTGATGACCGTCTACACCGTGTTCGACGCCATCCGCGCCGGCCAGATCAGCCTCGATACGCCTGTCGTCATGAGCAAGCGCGCCGCCGCGCAGCCGGCCGCCAAGATGTATTTCAAGCCGGGCCAGAAGCTGACGCTCGACAGCGCGCTGAAGATCCTGATGGTGAAATCGGCCAACGACATTGCCGTCGCGGTCGCCGAAGCCATCGGGGGCACGCAGGAAGGCTTCGTGACGCGGATGAACGGCGAGGCGCTGAAGCTCGGCATGACGGATTCGCATTTCGTCAATCCGAACGGCCTGCCGGGCAAGGGGCAATATACGACGGCGCGCGATCTTGCCGTGCTGACGGTGGCGCTGCGCCGCGATTTTCCGCAATATGCCAGCTATTTCGCGCTTGAGGGTTTCACCAACGGCCAGCAGAACGTGCCGAGCCTCAACATGCTGATCGGCCGCTTCGCCGGCGCCGACGGCATGAAGACCGGTTTCATCTGCGCCTCGGGCTTCAACCAGATCGGTTCGGCGACCCGCAACGGCCGCACCATCGTCTCGGTCGTGCTCGGCACCGACAGCCTTGCGGCGCGCGCCGATGCAACGGCGAACCTTCTGCAGAAGGGTTTCACCGCGCAGTTTCCCGGCAATGAGACGCTCGGTTCGCTGCGACCCTACGGGCAGGGACAGGACCAGGTGACCGACATATCCGCCGACATCTGCAGCGCCAAGGGCGCCAAGATACGCAGCGAAACGCGCGACGAAGTCGGCCGCATGAAGGTGCAGTCGCCCTATATCCTGGAAATGGACCACGATCCGCGGTTCGTCTTTGCCGGCCTCATTCCCGGTCAGGACCCGCAGCCGGCGCAGCAGCCGGAAAAAGTGGCGACGGGCGATACGGCAGGCGGCATCGCCAACGTGCCGGTGCCGATGCCGCGCCCGACATCTTTCTAAGATCAGATTTCAAGGTCAAACGACATGAGCGCGCTCAACGACAGGATTCCGGTCACCATCCTGACCGGCTTTCTCGGTGCCGGCAAATCGACGCTGCTCAACCGCATTCTCAAAGATCCCGAAATGAAGGATGCGGCCGTCATTATCAATGAATTCGGCGATGTCGGCATCGATCATCTCCTGGTCGAAAGCTCCGGCGATTCGATCATCGAGCTGTCAGACGGCTGCCTCTGCTGCACCGTGCGCGGCGAGCTGGTGGATACGCTGGCAAATCTGATGGATGCCGTGCAGACGGGCCGGGTCAAGCCCGTGAAGCGTGTCGTCATCGAAACGACCGGCCTTGCCGACCCCGCCCCGGTCATGCAGGCGATCATGGGCAATCCGGTCATCGCCCAAAATTTCGAACTCGATGGCGTCGTGACCGTCGTCGATGCGGTAAATGGGCTGCAAACGCTCGACAATCACGAGGAAGCACGCAAGCAGGCGGCGGTGGCCGACCGGCTGATCGTCTCGAAGAAGGCGATGGCCGAGGCAACCGACGGGCTGGAAAAACGCCTGCGGGCGCTCAATCCGCGTGCCGCGATGATGGATGCCGACAGCACTGAGGCCGGCAGCGCCGCGGTTCTCGTCAACGGGCTCTACGATCCGGCGACCAAGATTGCCGATGTCGGCCGCTGGCTGCAGGACGAGGATGCGCACGAGGCGCATCACGATCACGACCACGGTCGCGATGGAGATCACGACCACGGCCACGCCCATAGCCATGGTGGGGATCACCACGGCCGCCACCATCATGATGATCACCACCATGATCATGATGGCGATCATGCGCATCAGCATCCGCACGACGTCAACCGTCACGATGCCTCGATCCGCTCCTTCTCGATTATCGAGGAGAAGCCGATCGATCCGATGGCGCTCGACATGTTCATCGATCTCTTGCGCTCGGCCCATGGCGAGAAGCTGCTCAGGATGAAGGCGATAGTTTCCGTTTCCGATCGGCCGGACCGGCCGTTGGTGCTGCATGGCGTCCAGAGCATTTTCCATCCGCCGGTGCGGCTTGCCGCCTGGCCGGATCCCGGCGACCGGCGCACGCGCATGGTGCTGATCACCAAGGATTTGCCGGAAGCCTTCGTCAAGGATCTGTTCGACGCCTTCCTGGGCAAGCCGCGCATCGACATGCCGGACCGCGCGGCGCTGTCCGACAATCCGCTCGCCATTCCAGGCTTGCGGATTTAGAGCAAGAACTGCTTCGCACTTTCTGCGGAATTGCTCAGCGCTTGCGGATCAGGAAGCGGTGGCCGGTTTCGGTCTTTTCGGTCTCGACCAGCTCGTGGCCGTCCTCATTGCAGAAATGCGGCATGTCGATCACCGCCAGCGGATCGGTGGTGTCGACGCGAATGAGCGTGCCGCTTGCCATGGCGGCAAGCTTTTTGCGCGTCTTGATCACGGGGAAGGGGCATTTCAGGCCGCGAAGATCGTAGAGAACGGGGTTCAAGCCGTTCAGTTCCGCGCCCAGAATTTCCAGAACGGCTTCTTTGCCGCGGCCTCAGCGGTTTCCTGCGGTTCGGGCGCCGTATAGGCCAGCGGGTTCGGCATCGGCACCGGCACGGCCACGGGCGTCGCGGCAGCGACTGCCATTGGCTGGGCCTGCGCCTGCGGCTGGGCAGCGGCTGCAGGCGTGGCGCCCGGTGCTGATTTGGCGGCAAGGCCCTGGGCGGTGCGCTTGGCCATCAGGTCTTCGAGTTCGGCGACCTTGACCATGCGGCCGGCTTCGAGCGAAGTGCCGGTCGGGGCATAAGCGAGTTCGCGGCCTTTGCGCGTCTTGGCGACGACGGCCTTGCGCTCGGCCTCGGAGGGGTCGTACCAGGCCATGCCGTCGAATTTGCTCATCGCCTTGGCGTAGTCGGCATCATAGGTCTTGCCGTAGGAGGCAAGGGCGGCCGTCAGCGCCGGCGGCGTCGACATGGCAGGGCACTTGCCGGCGGCGTTGAAGGCGCCGCCATCGGTTACCTGCTGGTTGAAGACGTATTTCTTCTCGCAGACGGCCACCTCGGGCGGGCGTTTCGTCACTTCGAAATTGTCGTAGCCGACTTTCAGCATCTTCCAGAAGTCGTAGCTCGAGTCGAGGCGATGCTTGACCATGTTTTCCGCCGTCATGCGGAAAGGGAACGCCTGTAGCTGCACGGTCGCCTGGCCGCCCTTGAAGGCGTCGCGGGCAAAGGCGTAAATTTCAAGCACCTGCTGGTCGGTCATCGAATAGCAGCCGGAGGACGAGCAGGCGCCATGGATCATCAGATCGGAGCCGGTGCGGCCGTTCGCCGCGTCGTAGCGGTTCGGGAAGCCGGTGTTGATCGCCAGATAATATTTGGAATTGGGATTCAGGTTGGCGCGCGTCAGGTCGTAGAAACCTTCCGGCGCCTGCCGGTCGCCGGTCTTGACCTTCGGGCCGAGACGGCCGGACCAGGCGCAGATCTTGTAGTCGGCGATCTTGTCGAAACGGTTGTCGGTCTTCGCCTTCCAGATCTCCATGGCACCTTCCTCCTTGAAGATGCGGATCATGATCGGCGAATTGCGGTCCATGCCCTTGGCGGACATGGCGGCAAGGATATGCGGGGGGAGCGGCTGCTCGACCTTGTTCTTGACCTTGGAGAGATCGACCTGCGCGGTTTCCAACGCGTCATTGCAGCCGGTCAGAGCCAGCGCCATGAGGGAAACATAGGCAAAATAACGTATGCGCATCCAAATAGCCCATAAAGATAATGCGACCCGGTCCGCCTATGGAGTTCGGGCATCAGACGGAATCATAGGCGGCTTATACTTTATAAATCCTTACCAGCCTATGACGTGCCCTGAACATCCCCGCAAGCGCGAATGCTACAGATAATATCAATGTGGCCAAGATTTGGCCCCAATCGGTGAAAGCCGAACTTGTCTCGGAGGTGATGCGGAAAAGTATCAGCGCTTTCCGCGGCTTTTAGAGCATGATGCCGAAAAGTGTGCGCGGTTTTCGGACGACATCATGCTCCAACTCTTTAATTAGAACAGGATTCAGATTTTAGGCCAACCGGACCTAAAATCATCCTGTTCTAAAGATTGCGGCCCATATTGAGGAACTTCTGGCGGCGCTCGTTGCGTAGCTGTTCGCCCGAACGCGAGGCCATTTCGCCGAGCGCATTGGCGATCATGTCGCCGGTCGCGGCGATGACGCTGTCGGGATCGCGATGCGCGCCGCCGAGCGGCTCGGAAATGATGCCGTCGATGACGCCGAGCGCTTTCAGGTCTTCGGCGGTGATCTTCATATTGGTCGCCGCTTCCCGGGCGCGGGTGGAATCGCGCCAGAGGATGGAGGCGGCGCCTTCCGGCGAGATGACGCTGTAGATCGAATGCTCGAGCATATAGACCTTGTTGCCGGTGGCAATCGCGATCGCGCCACCAGAGCCGCCCTCGCCGATGACGACGGAAACCAGCGGAACCTTGACGCCGAGGCACATTTCCGTCGAGCGGGCGATCGCCTCGGCCTGGCCGCGCTCTTCGGCGCCGACGCCGGGATAGGCCCCCGCCGTATCCACCAGCGAAATCACCGGCAGGCCGAAACGATCGGCCATTTCGAGAATGCGGATCGCCTTGCGGTAGCCTTCCGGCCGGGGGCTGCCGAAATTATGCTTGAGGCGGGTCTTGGTGTCATTGCCCTTTTCCTGGCCGACGACGGCCACGGGCTGGCCGCGGAAGCGGGCAAGGCCGGCCTGGATCGCCGCATCCTCGGAAAATTTGCGGTCGCCGGCGAGCGGCGTGAATTCCTGGAACAGCGTCTTGGCGTAGTCGACGAAATGCGGGCGCTGCGGATGGCGGGCGACCTGGGTCTTCTGCCAGGGATTGAGCTTGGAATAGATTTCGAGGATCGCCTCACGGACGCGAACCTCAAGCCTGCCGATTTCATCGGTGGTGTCGATACTCTCGTCTTCCGATGCGAGCTTCTTCAGCTCGATGATCTTGCCTTCGAGGTCGGAGATCGGCTTTTCGAAGTCGAGATAATTGTGCATGAGGTGCGTTTCCGTTCCTTGTGCCCGGGGCGTTTTCCTGGCTCCGCCCTTTGTCGCCGGTCCTATTCGTGCTTTTTCGCCTGTTTGGCAAGGGGGTGATGCGTCTGGACGAGCTGCTGCAGCCTCTCTTCGAGCACATGCGTGTAGATCTGTGTGGTCGAAATGTCCGAATGGCCGAGGAGTTCCTGCACGACGCGCAGGTCGGCGCCATTGGCCAGCAGGTGACTGGCAAAGGCGTGGCGCATCACGTGCGGCGAGATCATCGACGGCGTCAGGCCGGCGCGGATCGCAAGGTTCTTGAGGTCGCGGGCGAAAACCTGGCGCGGCAGGTAGCCCTCTTTCGAGGCGGCCGGAAACAGCCATGGGCTATCCTGCGGCGCCTTGGCAGCGGCATTTTCCGCCGCCAGCAGGCGCCCATAGGCTTTCAGCGCCGCTATCGCCGATTGCGACAGCGGCACCAGCCGCTCCTTGTTGCCCTTGCCGCGGATCATCAGGAAACGGCCTTCCTGATCGAGCACGCGGGCGGGAAGCGAAACCAGTTCGCTGACGCGCATGCCGGTGGCATAGAGCAGTTCCAGCAGCGCCAGCATGCGCAGGCGCTGCAGCTGGCCTGGCGCTGCATCTCCCGCCTCGGCTTCGGCTTGTGAAAGCAGCTTGCCGACCTCCTCGACGCCCATCGTCTTCGGCAGCGGGCGGCCTTTTTTCGGGGCGTCGAGAATGCCGGTGGGATCGTCGGTCCTCAGGCCCTCGGCATAGAGGAACTTGTAGAATTGCCGCATGGCGGCAAGCCGGCGCGCCTGGGAAGAGGGTTTGAAACCTTTTTGGGCGAGCGAGGCGAGATAGGCGGAAAGATCGGCGGAGGCGGCTTCGGTCAGCCGCACGCTGCGCCCGGTCAGGAACGAATGGACATCGTCGAGATCGCGTTCGTAGGATTGCAGCGTGTTGGCGGCCGCACCGCGCTCGGCGCTCATCATCTCCAGGAAGGATTCCACATGGACGCGGCTCAGATCCACCATGCCGGTCACTTCCTGGTCGTGCTGATCGCGCCCGTCGCCGGCGGATTGACCCGCTCGGACGGAATGCGGATCGTCACGTCGCGCGGCTCGGGCTCGACGAAGGTCACAAGCGCCCACATCGCTCCGTAGACCGTCCCGGCGAGGATCGCGCAGACGAACAGAAAACGGAACAGGCTCGGCATCCGGCAACTCCTTCATGCTCTGCTTCTGTTATAAGAAGCGTATCTGCAAGTGCAAGAAGCGCTATTCAAGCCATGATTCCCTTGTCCGCGACTTGACGCTCCACCTGCATTTGTCGATACGGTTTGCAAACAAAGTGTGAATGGACCGATGAGTGAACCACTGCTGACCGTTGCTGACAGCCTGAGAGACAGAGCTCGCGCCGCGCTCGGTTCACGCAATCTGATCCTCGTCGGCCTGATGGGTGCGGGAAAATCTGCCGTCGGCCGCATCGTCGCCAGCCAGCTCGGCATTCCCTTCATCGACAGCGACCACGAAATAGAGCGGGTGTCGCGCATGACGATCCCCGAACTTTTCGCCGCCTATGGCGAGGAAGAGTTCCGGGCGCTGGAAACGCGGGTGATGAAGCGGCTCGTGAGGAGCGGGCCACGGGTCGTGTCCACAGGCGGCGGCGCCTTCATCAACGAGCGGACACGCAGGCATATCAAGAAGGGTGGTCTTTCCGTCTGGCTGAAGGCGGATCTCGACGTGCTCTGGGAGCGGGTCAACAAGCGCGACAACCGCCCCTTGCTCAAGACCGAAAATCCGAAGCAGACGCTCGAGGGCCTGATGAATGCGCGCTACCCGATCTATGCGCAGGCCGACCTCACCGTGCTCTCGCGCGACGTGCGCAAGGAAATTATGGCCGACGAAGTGCTGCAGGCGCTGATCGAAGCCCAGAAGGAAAATGCAGCCTCATGAATGCGATAGCCTCCGCCGCCGCCGTCCAGACCGTGCATGTGCCGCTCGGCGAGCGTGCCTACGATATCCTGATCGGCCCGGGGCTGATCGCGCGGGCCGGCGCCGAAATTGCCTCCCGCCTCAAGGGCCGCAAGGCGGCTGTCGTCACCGATGAAAATGTCGCGCCGCTCTACCTCAAGGCGCTCGTCGCAAGTCTTGATGAAGCGGGCATCGCCTCGGCCGCGGTCGTCCTGCCGGCCGGCGAGAAGACCAAGAGCTTCGAGCATCTGATGACCGCCTGCGACAAGGTGCTCGAAGCCCGCGTCGAGCGCAATGATTGCGTCATCGCCCTCGGCGGCGGCGTCATCGGCGACCTCTCGGGATTTGCGGCCGGCATCGTTCGGCGCGGCGTGCGCTTCGTGCAGGTTCCGACCTCATTGCTGGCGCAGGTCGATTCCTCCGTCGGCGGCAAGACCGGCATCAATTCCCGCCACGGCAAGAACCTGATCGGCGTCTTCCACCAGCCGGATCTGGTCCTGGCCGATACCGACGTGCTGAATACACTGAGCGAGCGCGAATTCCGCGCCGGCTACGCCGAGGTCGCCAAATACGGGCTGATCGACAAACCGGATTTCTTCGCCTGGTTGGAAGCCAACTGGCAGGCGGTTTTTGCAGGCGGCTCCGCCCGTATCGAGGCGATTGCCGCCAGCTGCCAGGCGAAGGCCGATGTCGTCGTTGCCGACGAGCGCGAGAACGGTCTGCGGGCGCTGCTCAATCTCGGCCATACGTTCGGCCACGCGCTGGAGGCGGCCACCGCCTACGACAGCGCCCGCCTCGTGCATGGCGAGGGCGTCTCGATCGGCATGGTGCTGGCGCACGAATTTTCCGCACGGATGAACCTTGCAAGCCCCGATGACGCGCGGCGCGTCGAGCGGCACCTCAAGGAGGTCGGCCTGCCGACCCGCATGTCCGATATTCCGGGCGAGCTGCCGCCGGCCGAAATGCTGATGGATGCGATCGCCCAGGACAAGAAGGTCAAGAGCGGCAAGCTTACCTTCATCCTGACGCGGGGCATCGGCCAGTCCTTCGTCGCCGACGACGTTCCTGCCTCCGAAGTCACCAGCTTTCTCAGGGAAAAACACCCCTGATGACCGTCGAAGGCGCTCTGGCATTTCTTGCGACATATTGGCCGGCGATCCTTTCGATCACGGCGCTCGTGCTGATGTCCGCCTTCTTTTCCGGCTCGGAAACCGCGCTGACTGCGGTTTCGCGCAGCCGTATCCATACGCTTGAAGTCAACGGCGACGAACGCGCCGGCCTCGTCCGCCAGCTGATAGAGCGGCGCGACCGGCTGATCGGCGCGCTGCTGATCGGCAACAATCTCGCCAATATCCTGTCGTCGTCGATCGCCACCAGCCTGTTCCTCGGGCTGTTCGGCAGTTCCGGCGTGGCGCTGGCAACGCTCGCCATGACCGTCATTCTGGTCATCTTCGCCGAAGTGCTGCCGAAGAGCTGGGCGATTTCGACACCCGACCGCTTCGCGCTTGCCATCGCCATGCCGGCCAGGCTCTTCGTTCTCGTCGTCGGCCCGATTTCTTCCTTCGTCAATGCGATCGTCCGGCGGATCCTTTCGCTGTTCGGCATCAATCTCTCACGGGAGGTATCGATGCTGACGGCGCACGAGGAGCTGCGCGGCGCCGTCGATCTTCTGCACCGCGAGGGATCGGTGGTGAAGGCCGACCGCGACCGGCTCGGCGGCGTGCTCGATCTCGGCGAGCTCGAACTCTCCGACATCATGGTCCACCGCACGGCGATGCGGGCGATCAACGCCGACGATCCGCCTGAGGCGGTGGTGCGCGCCATTCTCGAAAGTCCCTATACGCGCATGCCCTTGTGGCGTGGCACGATCGACAACATCATCGGCGTGGTGCATGCCAAGGATCTGCTGCGGGCGCTTGCCGAGCCGAACATGGAGCCGCAGAACCTCGACATCGTCAAAATCGCGCAGAAGCCGTGGTTCGTGCCCGACAGCACCAATCTGGAAGATCAGCTCAACGCCTTCCTGCGCCGCAAGCAGCATTTCGCCGTCGTCGTCGACGAATATGGCGAGGTGCAGGGCATCGTCACGCTGGAGGATATTCTCGAGGAAATCGTCGGCGATATTTCCGACGAGCACGATATCGAGATCCAGGGTGTGCGCCAGGAGGCCGACGGTTCGGTCGTCGTCGACGGCGGCGTGCCGATCCGCGACTTGAACCGCGCGCTCGACTGGCACCTGCCCGACGAGGAGGCGACGACGATTGCCGGCCTGGTCATCCATGAATCGATGACCATCCCGGAAGAGCGCCAGGCCTTCACCTTTTACGGCAAGCGCTTCATCGTCATGAAGCGGGAGAAGAACCGCATCACCAAGCTGCGCATCCGCCCCGCCGGAGAAGACGGCGCAAAACCGGCCTGACCCGGCTTGGATTGCCGGCGATCAATCTTATATAGGCTGTGCTACCAGCGGGTCGGTTCGTCAGGTGCTGCCGGTTCGACGGCCAGCGCATGCAGGCCGGCATCGAGTTCCGGTTTCAACAGCTCGGTGATCGCCCGGTGGCGCGCCAGCCGCGACAGGCCGGCGAACTTGGCCGAGACGATTCTCACCCGCATATGGGTTTCGCCGGTTCCGGTGATATCGGGCTGATGGCCGGCATGCAGATGGCTTTCGTCGATGACGCTCAGGCGCTCCGGCGCGAAGGCTTCGACGAGTTTTTCTTCGATGCGGGTTCGCAGGGTCATCATCCGGTCTTGCTGCTTCGCGAAAAGGGTTCCCACCAAGCCAGCAACAAACCCATTTGTCAATTCTTGTTGTCGCGTCGCGACAGCCTCATAATTAGCGCCGTCATGACACTTGATTCAAAATACTTCGATAGCATCCGAACACGCCGCAAACGCCAGCCGGAGGCAGAACAGGCGCCGCCTACCTGTCAGTGGGACGGCTGCGACAAGAAAGGCTTGCATCGCGCTCCTGTCGGACGCAATGCGGAAGGCCAGTTCTTTTTATTCTGCTTCGAGCACGTCAAGGACTACAACAAGGGCTATAATTATTTCTCCGGTCTGTCGGACGGCGAGATCGCCCGTTACCAGAAAGAGGCGATCACCGGCCACCGGCCGACATGGACCGTCGGCGTCAACAAGTCGGCGAAGGACAGCCCGCTGCATTCGGAGGTGCGCTCGGGCGCCTATAGCCGCGTTCGCGATCCCTTCGGCTTCGTCAAGGAAGGCGGCAAGGGCAGCGGGCCGCGTTTTCCCCAGGCGCGCAAGCTGAAGTCGCTGGAAAGCAAGGCCTTCGATACGATGGGTCTCGACGCCAATGCGACGTCGGCCGAGATCAAGAGCCGCTACAAGGAACTGGTCAAGAAGCACCATCCGGATGCCAATGGCGGCGACCGCGGCTCGGAAGAGCGTTTCCGCGCCGTCATCCAGGCCTATCAATTGTTGAAGCAGAACGGTTTTTGTTAATTCCCGTCCTTGCTCTTGGGCTTCAATCGGGTATGGTCCAAATCGGCTGAGGCCGCAGGCAAACGCGGCTCATATTTGTGCGTTTTCCCGACATCGCCTCCGCCGACCTTCCGGACGCGGCGTTTCTTGTCCGGGACTCTTTCAAGAATGCTCGCACGCGGACATCATCCCGCCGAGGTTTCGTTTCAGTCCCGGAGAAGTATCGCCGACGTTCCGACCTGGACGGGCGCGGAATTAGATCGCGGCGTCACGGTTGCGACATGGCCTGAGACAGTATGGCCGGGTGGCATCACCCGCCTTGGAGACATGATGAGCAAGATCGATCTTGATATAGCAGAACTGCCCGATACCACCGTTTCGGTCCGCGAGACCTTCGGTATCGATTCCGACATCCGCGTTCCCGCCTACAGCAAGGGCGACGCCTATGTGCCGGACCTCGACCCCGATTACCTATTCGACCGCGAGACGACGCTCGCCATTCTGGCCGGCTTCGCCCATAACCGCCGCGTGATGATCTCCGGCTATCACGGCACGGGCAAGTCCTCGCATATCGAGCAGGTGGCGGCGCGCCTCAACTGGCCCTGCGTGCGCATCAACCTCGACAGCCATGTCAGCCGTATCGATCTGGTCGGCAAGGACGCGATCGTCATCAAGGACGGGCTGCAGATCACCGAATTCAAGGACGGCATCCTGCCCTGGGCCTATCAGCACAATGTCGCGCTGGTCTTCGACGAATATGACGCCGGCCGTCCCGATGTGATGTTCGTCATCCAGCGCGTGCTGGAATCCTCCGGCCGCCTGACGCTGCTCGACCAGAGCCGCGTTATCCGGCCGCACCCGGCCTTCCGCCTGTTTGCGACCGCCAATACGATCGGCCTCGGCGACACCACCGGCCTTTATCATGGCACGCAGCAGATCAATCAGGCACAGATGGACCGGTGGTCGATCGTCACGACGCTGAATTATCTGCCGCATGATCACGAAGTGGGCATCGTCGCCGCCAAGGTGAAGAGCTTCGGCAAGGACAGGGAGGGCCGCGAGACCGTGTCGAAGATGGTCCGTGTCGCCGACCTGACGCGCGCCGCCTTCATGAACGGCGATCTCTCCACCGTCATGAGCCCGCGTACCGTCATCACCTGGGCCGAGAATGCCGAGATCTTCGGTGATCTCGCCTTCGCCTTCCGCGTCACCTTCCTCAACAAGTGCGACGAACTGGAGCGCCCGCTGGTCGCCGAGCACTATCAGCGCGCCTTCGGGGTCGAGCTGAAGGAAAGTGCCGCCAATATCGTTCTCGGAGCTTGAGACCGACCGATCATGGCAGCTCGCGGTGACAATTCGAAAGCTAAGCCCGGCGCGCCCGTCGACGTCGAGCCACTACGCCGGGCGATAACCGGCTGCGTGCGCTCGGTCGCCGGCGACGGCGATGTCGAGGTGACCTTCGCCAACGAACGGCCGGGGATGACCGGCGAGCGCATCCGCCTGCCGGAGCTTTCCAAGCGGCCGACGGCGCATGAGCTGGCGGTCACCCGCGGGCTCGGTGATTCCATGGCGCTGCGCCTTGCCTGCCATGACGAGAAGATGCACGCGACGATGGCGCCGCAGGGCTCGGACGCCCGGGCGATCTTCGATGTCGTCGAGCAGGCGCGCGTCGAATCGATCGGCGCGCTGCGCATGGAGGGCATGGCGTCGAACCTGCGCTCCATGACCGAAGAGAAATATTCCAAGGCGAATTTCACCGGCATCGAGCGCCAGGAAGACGCACCGGTCGGCGAAGCCGTCGCGATGATGGTGCGCGAGAAGTTGACCGGCCAGCGCCCGCCGGCCTCCGCCGGCAAGGTGCTCGATCTCTGGCGCAACTTTATTGAGGACAAGGCGGGAGCCGAACTCGACAATCTGTCGGGCGCGATCAACGATCAGCAGGCCTTCGCCAAGGTGATCCGCAACATGCTGTCGGCCATGGAAATGGCCGAGGAATATGGCGACGACGACAGCGACGCCGACAATGACGACCAGTCGGATCAGGAAGATCAGCCGAGCGGCGACGAGCAGGATCAGGACGAGGTCGACGAGGATGCCGGCACCGATGCCGCCCCCGTCGAGGATAGTGAAGTCGCCGACGAGCAGATGGAGGATGGCGAGACCGAAGGCGCCGAAATTTCCGACGACGACATGATGGAAGAGGGCGAGGACGATTCGGAGACGCCGGGCGAGACCCGCCGTCCGAACACGCCTTTCTCGGATTTCAACGAGAAGGTCGATTATCACGTCTTTACCGAAGAATTCGACGAGATCATCACTGCCGAGGAACTCTGCGACGCCGCCGAGCTGGAGCGCCTGCGCGCCTTCCTCGACAAGCAGCTGGCGCATCTGCAGGGCGCGGTCGGCCGCCTCGCCAACCGGCTGCAGCGCCGCCTGATGGCACAGCAGAACCGCTCCTGGGATTTCGACCTGGAAGAGGGCTATCTCGATCCGGCCCGGCTGCAGCGCATCATCATCGATCCGATGCAGGCGCTTTCCTTCAAGATGGAGCGCGATACGCAGTTCCGCGACACCGTCGTCACCCTGCTCATCGACAATTCCGGCTCGATGCGCGGCCGGCCGATCACGGTTGCCGCCACCTGCGCCGATATTCTCGCCCGCACGCTGGAGCGCTGCGGCGTCAAGGTCGAGATTCTCGGCTTCACCACGAAGGCCTGGAAGGGCGGGCAGGCGCGGGAAAGCTGGCTTGCCGGCGGCAAGCCGCAGACGCCGGGACGCCTCAATGATCTCCGCCACATCATTTACAAATCGGCCGATGCGCCGTGGCGGCGGGCACGCGCCAATCTCGGGCTGATGATGCGCGAGGGGCTGCTCAAGGAAAATATCGACGGCGAGGCGCTGATCTGGGCGCATAATCGCCTGCTCGCCCGTCGCGAGCAGCGCCGCATCCTGATGATGATCTCGGACGGGGCGCCGGTCGACGATTCGACGCTGTCGGTCAATCCGGGCAATTATCTCGAACGGCACCTGCGCGCCGTCATCGAGCAGATCGAGACCCGGTCGCCGGTGGAGCTGCTGGCGATCGGCATCGGTCACGACGTGACGCGCTACTATCGCCGCGCCGTGACGATCGTCGACGCCGACGAGCTTGCCGGCGCGATGACCGAACAGCTTGCCTCGCTGTTCGAAGATCAATCCACCCAGCCGCGCGGCGGCCGGCTCCGCCGTGCCGGCTGACGCCGCTGAAGGAAAGATGACTGGCAAGCGTCTCAGCTGGGCGGCGTTGATCGCTTCCTGCATCGCCGCCGGCGCTTGCCCTGCAAGGGCGGGAGATGTGCCGGTCATTAGCCGGCAAATCTCCGATTTCAGGATCGGCTCTTCGCAGACGACATTCGGATCGCTGGAATTTCTCGGCGGCCTGGAGATGGTTTCCAGCAAAGCGCTGTTCGGCTCGCTCTCCTCCATCCGCTTCCGGCAGGATCAAAAACATTTCGTCGTGGTGCTCGATACCGGCCAATGGCTGACCGGCAGTATCGAGCGCGACGTCAAGGGCAGGCTTTCCGGCCTTGCCGATGTCGAGATCACCCCGATGAAGAACAGCGCCGGGCGCAGCTTCGAGGGCAAGGGGCATATGGATGCCGAGGGCTTGGCGTTCGACGGCGACCGGATCTTGGTCTCGTTCGAGCAGGAACATCGCGTCGATGTCTATCCCGATCCGGGTTTTGCCGAGTCGAGCGCGATCGGCACTTTGCCGATCCTCATCCCGCGCAAGATGCTGAGCGACAATCGCGGTATCGAGACCATCACTGTCGCGCCCGCATCGAGCCCGCTCAAGGGCGGCGTGGTCATCGTCTCCGAACGCGGTCTCGACAGCGACGGCAACCGGCTGGCGGCCATTTTGAGCGGGCCGCTGAAAGGGCGCTTTTCGGTCGCGCGCGACGGCAGCTTCGACGTCACCGACGGCGCCTTCCTGCCGAACGGCGACCTGCTGCTCCTGGAGCGCCGCTTCAATATGGCCGAAGGCATCGGTATGCGCCTTCGGCGCGTCAGGGGCGCCGACATCAAGCCCGGAGCCGTCGTCGACGGCGACTTGCTGCTCGAAGGCAATTTCAACTCGCAGATCGACAATATGGAAGGGCTGGACGCTTTCCAGGGCGCCGACGGCACCACCCATATCATCCTGGTGTCGGACGACAATCATTCGCTCCTGCAGCGCAATCTGATGCTGGAGTTCCGGCTGTCGGAACAGACCGCAGGCAAAGCGTCAGACTGACTTCATATGCGCCGGCTATCCCGCCGCATCTGTCTGTAGCTTTCGGAGAATATCATGGTGCGTATTCATGTCATGGGCGCGTCCGGTTCCGGCACGACATCGCTCGGTCTCGCATTGGCCGAAAGGCTCGATATCGCCCATCTCGACACCGACGATTTCTTCTGGCTGCCGACCGATCCCCCGTTCACGACGCCGCGGGATGCCGATCAGCGCATCCGGCTGCTGCTTGCGCAGACGGGCCGGCCCGGCGGCTGGGTTCTGTCCGGATCGGCGCTGAAATGGGGCGGGCCGCTCGAGCCGCTCTACGATCTGATCGTCTTCCTCAGGATCGAGCCGGAGCTTCGGATGGCGCGGATCCGGGCGCGGGAGACCGCCCGATACGGCGACAGGATCGGGCCGGGCGGGGACATGGAAGTCAAAAGCGGGCAATTCCTGGAATGGGCGGCAAGTTACGATACGGCCGGTCCCGAACGCCGCAGCCTGGCGGCACATGATCAATGGCTGAAAACCCAGACGGCGCCGGTGCTGCGGCTCGATTCATCGCTTGCGATCGACGAGCTGGCCGCGCAGGTTCTTCTGCATCCCGCCATCGCCGCCGGAGCGGTCCGGCGGCGTCGGTAGTTAGCTCAGCTGGCGCGGGCGGCCTGCATCGGCCGCAGCACGTTCATCAGCGCGCCGTAGGGCAACAGCATGACGAGGCCGACGATCATCTTGACGGCGAAATCGCCGAGCGCCCAGGAGATCCAGCGCGGCGCCTCAGCGGCGAAGACGCCGAGGACGGGGGCTGCCTCCAGCGCGAAGGGTTCGTTCGGGCCGAGGAAGACGAAAAATGCGGCGAAGGACAGCGAGAAGAACATCACCGTATCGAGCGCCGAGCCGATCAGCGAGCCGACGAGCGGGGCGCGCCACCAGGCCTGGCGGCGAAGGCGGTTGAAGACGGCGATATCGAGCAGCTGGCCGGCGAGATAGGCCGAGCCGGAGGCAATGGCGATGCGCGGCACCGAGGTGAAGAAGGACAGCGTCACGCCGACGACGAAGCCGGCAAGGACGACCTTGCGGGCGGCCTGCGGGCCGAACTGGCGGTTGGTCAGATCGGTGATCAGGAAGGCGACCGGATAGGAAAAGGCGCCCCAGGTCAGGATGTCGGCCAGGTTGATGCCGGCGACTTCGGCGTTCAGCGGAAACTGGACGAGGAAGTTGGAGGCGACGACGACGAGCGTCATCAGCGCGACATAGGCGATGGTATAGCGGGTCTTCAGCATTTTTTTATCCTGGGTGATGCCACCAGTTGGAGTGCTCAGGCAAAACAAAAGGCTTGACCGGAGGTCATCCGTGCAAGCCTTTCGAAGCCGTATGAAAGAAGAGCAGAAGCTTAGGCAGCAACAGCCGCTTCGGCGGTCTTCTTGACGATCTGGCGGCGCAGCAGGCGTGCGCGCATCGACAGCTCGGTTTCGCTGGCCTTGAGCAGGAAGGCATCGAGGCCGCCACGATGCTCGACCGAACGAAGGGCAGCAGCCGAAACGCGAAGACGATAACGCTGGTTGAGAGCGTCGGAAATCAGCGTGACCTGGCACAGGTTCGGCAGGAACCGGCGCTTGGTCTTGTTGTTGGCATGGCTGACATTGTTACCAGTCAGGACGGCCTTGCCGGTCAATTCGCACACGCGGGACATGGAACACCTATTCTTGTTTTTGTCGGCCATCGAATTGCCATCCCCGGTCAAAACCAGGCGCGCAATCCAACGGGCATGATTGGAAAGTTGCGGTTCTATAGTCAGGCAGGCCGCGCGCGTCAAGCCAAACCTTGGACTTTCCCGCAATTCCGTCAAAAAGCTGCTGTTTTCTTCGCTTCACGGCAGGAGTATAGAGCGCCCTAGCAAAGGCTGCCGGCGCGCGGCAAGACAAGGCTTCACTCATGGCTCATTCGGGCAGACGGATTTTCATTTCGGCGATCGCAGCGTTTTTTGCCATACCGGCATCGGCGGCCGAAATCCAGCATCGGACGGAATACCGGGTGACGCTGGCCGGCCTGCCGATCGCGCGCGCCGCGTTCCTGACCAAGATCGAGGACGATCACAGCTACAAGATCGCCGGCAGCATCAACTCGGCCGGGCTTGCCGATCTGGTCACGACGATTTCGGCCAAAACCAGCGTCACCGGTGTCGTGCGCAATGACAGGCTGCAGGCGCAGAATTATTCGCTCTACTACAAGACCGGCAAGAAGGCCCGCGTCTACGAGGTCAGCTATCGCAACGGCAACATCATCTCGGCGACGACGACACCGCCGCCGAAGCGTCCGAAGAACTGGATCGACGTGACGCCGCGCGACATGCGCTCGGTGCTCGATCCGATCTCCGGCCTGGTTTTTACCGGTGACACCAAGGTCTGCTCGCAGACGCTGCCGATCTTCGACGGCGAGACGCGTATGGATCTGGTGCTGTCGCCGAAGGGCGACGAGGATTTTTCGACCAACGGCTTCAAGGGCAAGGCGACGGTCTGCGGCGTGCGCTTCGTGCCGCGCTCGGGCTACAAGAAGGGCCGCAAGGATATCGACTATCTGAGCAAGAGCGACCGGATGGAAATCTGGTTTGCCAAGTCGGACGCGGCAAATGTATACGCTCCGGTCTATGTGCGCATTCCCACCGAATATGGAATGGTGACGATCACTGCCGTCAAATACGGCAGCAACAGCTGACGGAGTTCGTCCTCCGTCGAAGGGGGACGGGTGAAGCTTCGCGCGACGTTGATCGGTTTTACCGCCATTTTGATGTGGTCGTTCCTGGCGCTGTTCACCGCCGCCTCCGGCAAAATGCCGCCATTCCAGCTGTCGGCCGTCTGCTTTGCGATCGGCAGCCTTCCCGGCCTCGCCGTGCTGATCCTCAACCCCTCGCGGCTGGCGCTGCTGAAGCAGCCGGCCAGGGTCTGGATCACCGGCATCTCAGGGTTGTTCGGCTATCATTTCCTCTATTTCACCGCGCTCCGGAACGCACCGGCGGTGGAGGCGGGGCTGATCGCCTATCTCTGGCCGCTCTTGATCGTCGTCGGCTCGGCGCTACTGCCGGGCGAAAGGCTGCGCTGGTATCATGTTACCGGCGCCCTTGCCGGGCTTTGCGGCACCTTCCTGATCGTCGGCCGCAACGGCATCGATTTCAACGGCGCCTATGCCGTCGGTTACGGCGCCGCTTTCCTCTGCGCCTTCACCTGGTCCGGTTACTCGCTGCTGACCCGGCGTTTCGACGCCGTCTCCACCGATGTCGTCACCGGCTTCTGCCTGGCGACCTCGATCCTGTCGCTCTTCTGCCATCTCGGCCTGGAGACGACCGTCTGGCCGGCCACGGCTTTCGAATGGCTTGCCGTCGCCGGGCTCGGGCTCCTGCCGGTCGGTGCGGCCTTCTATGCCTGGGATCACGGCGTCAAGAACGGCGATATCCAGATCCTCGGCGCGGCCAGTTATGCCGCACCGCTGCTGTCGACGCTGATCCTGACGCTGTTCGGCTTTGCCGAGCCGAGCTGGCGCATCGCGCTTGCCTGCCTGCTCGTCACCGGCGGCGCGGTGCTGGCCGCCCGGGACATGTTCCGCCGCAAGACCCAGCCCGTCGCGGCGGAATGATCAGCTGCCTGGGCTCCAGCCGGATGGCGCCATCTCGAAGCTCGAAAATTCGAAGCCGGGCGAGACGGTGCATCCCACAAGGGTGAAATCGCCGCGGCTTTCGGCCGCCTGCCACCAATTGGCGGGAACGATCGCCTGCGGCCGCTCGCCGGCCGCCAGGTCGGTTCCGAGTGTCAAGGTCTCGCTTGCCGTTCCGTCTTCAGAGCGATGCAGCGAAAGCGGCGCGCCGGCGTAATAATGCCAGACCTCCGCCGCGTCATGGACGCGATGCCAGTGCGAGCGCTGCCCTCTGGTGAGGAGGTAATAGATCGCCGTCGAATGGCCGCGCGCTCCGCCTGCCGTGTCGCGGAAGGTCTCAGCGTACCAGCCGCCTTCCGGATGCGGCTGCATGGCAAGTTCGCGGATGATGTCCTCAGGCGACATCAGAAATTGTCCTTGCGCTTGCGGATCTCGGCAAAGACTTCCTCATTGGTCTTGCCTTCCATCAGCAGATTGCGGCGGATCGCCGGATCGGCGGCGCGCAGGAACGGGTTGGTTTCCTTTTCCAGGCCGAGTGTCGTCGGGATGGTGAATTTGCCGTCGGCGCGCAAGGCCTCGATCTCGGCGGCGCGGCCCTTCAGCCGTTCGTTGCCGGGGTCGACCGTCAGTGCGAAGCGGGCGTTGGACAAAGTATATTCGTGACCGAAATAGACGGCGGTCTCATCGGGCAGCACGGCAAGCTTCTGCAGCGAATGCCACATATCGGCGGCCGGGCGTTCGAACAGCCGGCCGCAGCCGAGCGCAAACAGCGTGTCGGCGGCAAAGAGCAGCTTGTCGTCGACGAAGTGATAGCAGATATGGCCGGCGGTGTGGCCGGGTGTCTCGATGACGTTGATCGTGTGATCGCCGAAAAGGAAGCTGTCGCCATCGGCCATCGTCCGGTCGAGGCCGGGAATGGCAACCGCCTCGTTGATCGGGCCGATGATCTCGCAGCCGAACTGCTCCTTCAGCGCCAGGTTGGCGGCGACATGATCGGTGTGGTGATGGGTGGTGAAGATATGGGTGATCTTCCAGCCGCGGCGTGCCGCCGCCTGCAGGATCGGCGCCTCCTCCGGCGCGTCGATCGCCGCGGTAAATCCTGTTTCCGGGTCGTGGACGAGCACGCCGAAATTGTCGGTGCGGCAGAGAAAAACGTCCAATTCCAAAGGTTTCATCGTGCAATTATCCCTTGTCATGCGAGTCTCGCGGAAATGTAGAGAGTCCGGCCTTGAAGTCCAACCGCCCGCTGATAACATTTGTCGCAATGCACGCCGATATCGTCGACCTACGCCAGTTCTACCACTCCGAGCTCGGGCGTCTTGCCGAGCAGTCGATCGCCATGGCGCTGTCGTCGCTCTGGGTGCGGCTGCCGCAGGAGCGGCTGGTCGGCCTTGGTTATGCCGTGCCCTTCCTCGACCGCTTCCAGGCCGATACCGAACGCACCTTCGCCTTCATGCCGGCCGGGCAGGGCGCGGTGAACTGGCCGATGGGCTCGCTGTCTTCGACGACACTGGTCTTCGACGAGGAATTGCCGCTGCCGGATTCCTCGATCGACCGGGTGCTGATGGTGCATTCGCTGGAATTCGCCGAAAGCCCGCGCGAGACGCTGAAAGAGCTCTGGCGGGTGCTGGCGCCTGGCGGACGGCTTGTCATCGTCGTGCCGAACCGGCGCGGCGTCTGGGCGCGGATGGAGCATACGCCGTTCGGCTCGGGCCGGCCCTATTCCCGCGGTCAGCTGACGCATCTGCTGCGCGAGACGAATTTCACGCCCGGCGCGACGGCCGAAGCGCTGTTCTTCCCGCCCTCGAAGCTCAGAACCATCCTGCGGCTTCGCCGCGCCTTCGAGCGGATCGGCCGGACGCTGTGGCCGGCTTTTTCAGGCGTCATCATCGTCGAGGCGCAGAAGCGGCTCTATCAGGGGCTGCCGGTCGCCGCACGCGCCTCGCGCCGCGTTTTCGTGCCGGTTCTGGCACCCCATGGCGTGCCGACCACACGCAACCGCTGACACCGTCCCGGCTCTCGACAAAAACCCCATTCCGCTTTAATGCCACGTGGTCATTTCCGGCAATTCCAAGGTCGACCCATGAGCGTTGAGATGAGCAAGCCCGATCCGCGTCCCGGTATTCTCGATATCGCATCCTATGTGCCGGGCAAGGAACATGCGCCGGGGGTTGCCCGCGTCTACAAGCTTTCGTCCAACGAAACGCCGCTCGGCGCCAGCCCGAAGGCGGTCGAAGCCTTCAAGGCGGCTGCCGACAATCTCGCCCGTTATCCGGACGGGCAGGCGATCGACCTGCGCGAGGCGATCGCTGCCGTGCACGGCCTCAACCCGGCCAACATCCTCTGCGGCAACGGTTCCGACGAACTGCTCGGCCTGCTCTGCCATGTCTATCTCGGCGCCGGCGATGAGGGCATCATCACCGAGCACGGGTTCCTGGTCTACAAGATCCAGATCCAGGGCGCCGGCGCCACGCCCGTCGTCGTCAGGGAAAAGGATCACACCGTCGATGTCGATGCGATCCTTGCCGCGGTGACGGAGAAAACCAAGATCGTCTTCATCGCCAGTCCCGGCAATCCGACGGGCACCTATGTCCCGGTCAGCGAGATCCGCCGCCTGCAGGCAGGGCTGCCGAAACATGTCGTCCTGGTGCTCGATGCTGCCTACGCCGAATATGTGCGCCGCAACGATTATGAAGCTGGCATCGAGGTCGTGTCTTCAAACGCCAATGTGGTGATGACCCGCACTTTCTCGAAGGCCTACGGACTGGCGGCGCTGCGCGTCGGCTGGATGTATGCGCCGGCCGAGATCGTCGACGCGGTGAACCGCGTGCGCGGGCCGTTCAATTTGAATGCGCCGGCAATCGCCGCCGGTGCGGCGGCCATCCGCGACCAGGTCTTTGTTCAGCAGGCCATCTCCTTCAACCAGCTGTGGGTGGAGACGCTGACCCAGGCGCTGGAGGCGATCGGCCTGAAAGTGACGCCATCCGTCGCCAATTTCGTTCTCATCCATTTCCCCGATATCGACGGCAAGCGCGCCGCCGATGCCGACGATCTGCTGACGAGCCGCGGCTACATCCTGCGCGCGGTGCGCAGCTACGGTTTTTCCAATGCGCTGCGCATGAGCATCGGCCCTGAAGAGGCCAATCGCGGCGTTATCGCCGCCCTCAGCGAATTTATGGGACACAAGGCATGAACGTGCAGTTCGATCGTATCGCGCTGATCGGCATCGGTCTGATCGGCTCTTCGCTGGCTCACGACATCCGCCGGCTCGGCCTCGCAAGAGAGATCGTCGTCGCCACGCGCAGCCCCGATACGCTGAAGCGTGCCGAAGAGCTCGGTCTCGGCGACCGCTACACGACCTCTTCGGCCGATGCCGTCAAGGATGCCGATCTGGTGATCGTCTCGGTGCCGGTTGGCGCTTCGGAAAGTGTGGCGAAAGAGATCGCGGCAAGCCTGAAGCCCGGGGCAATCGTTACCGATGTCGGCTCCACCAAGGCCTCCGTTATCGCGCAGATGCAGCCGCATATCCCGGCCGGCGTGCATTTTATCCCCGGCCATCCGCTGGCCGGCACGGAAAAATCCGGCCCGGATGCCGGCTTTCCCGGTCTCTTCGAAAGCCGCTGGTGCATCTTCACGCCGGTCGCCGGCACCGACGAGACGGCGCTGAAACGGCTGCGCAGCTTCTGGGAAGCGCTCGGCTCGAAGGTTGATGAGATGGATGCGGAGCATCACGACAAGGTGCTGGCGATCGTCTCGCACCTGCCGCATATCATCGCCTATAATATCGTCGGCACCGCCGACGATCTGGAGACGGTGACCGAGTCTGAGGTTATCAAATATTCAGCCTCCGGCTTTCGCGATTTCACCCGCCTCGCCGCCTCCGACCCGACCATGTGGCGCGACGTCTGCCTGCACAATCGCGATGCGATCCTCGAAATGCTGGCGCGGTTCTCGGAAGATCTCGCCTATCTGCAGCGGGCGATCCGCTGGGGCGAGGGCGACAAGATCTTCGAACTCTTCACCCGCACGCGCGCCATTCGCCGCTCGATCGTCCAGGCCGGCCAGGATGTCGACGCGCCGGATTTCGGCCGCCCCCACGCGCTGGACAAGAAGTAGCCGCGCCCGATGGCGGAGGTGGCGAGCGCAAGTCAGGCCGATATCGACTGGCTGGTTCGCGAAGACGCCAGTGCCGGAAAGGCATGGGTATCGCGATGCGTGGGGCTCGGCGAATATCTCGTCGCCCGGGAGGCCGGCGAGATCGTTGGCTTCCTGCGCTTCTCCCGCTTCTGGGGAAGGGTTCCCTATATGGAAATGATTCGCGTCCTGCCCGGCCACCGCCGGTCGGGCGTCGGCACAGCGCTGTTTCTCGCCTGGGAAGAGGCGATGCGCGCCGACGGCGCCCGCCTGCTGATGACCTCGAGCGAATGCGACGAGAGCCGGCCGCAAGACTGGCATCGCCGCAACGGATTTGTCGAAACCGGCGCAATCGAGCTGCCCGGTCTGCAATCGGTGCCTGAGGTTTTCTTCATCAAGCACATAGACTGAGAAACGCGCCGGTCAGATCGGCGGAATCCGGCCGAGCGGGATGAAACCGCTGACGGTGGCGTTGCCACGATCGACGACGAGATCGACCGAGACCTTGTCCTTGCCGCCGGCCAGCGATTTCAAGAGCTTCGTCGCCGTGTTGACGGTCGAGGCGATATCCGGGAACGCCTGTTTCAGGCTGTCGCCCCAAGGGCCGAGCTGTTCGATCTCCAGCTTGAATTTTCCCGAGAGCAGACCGTGCTCGTCGAAGGAGAAGGGGCCGGTCAGCGTCATCACCTTGCCGTCGCCGATGTCGGCGACGATGCGGCGCAGTTCGCCGGTAGAACCGTTGAGGCCGTTCGGGTCACTGCCGTCGATCAGGCCGGCTTTGCCGGCAACGGTCAGATCGATGCTGGCAGACAATTTCGGGAAGATCTGCGGCCAATCCTTGATCGCCGCATTCGCATCCTGGACGGAGATCGCGCCGTCCAGATCGGCTCCGTTCTGGCGCAGATGGATTTCGGTGTGGGCGGCATCGAAGCTGATGGTCTGGCCGGTGTAGGAGGAGACCGCCGTCGCCTTCAGGCCCTTGATGACGGTCGAGCTGCGGTCGATGCCCCTGAGCCTCGTCGCCAGGCTCGATTGCAGGTCCGCCCATTGGGCCGAGATCGAAAGGCCGTTGCTGGTGCGGATCTCGGCCGGCGAATCAAGCTCCCAGACGATATTGCCGGGCGCATAGACCTGGGCTGCAGAATGCAACGCACCGAAGGTGGCCGAGACGCCGTTGACAGTGTCGTCGACATCGATCTTGGAGCAGAACAGGCCGATCCGGAAAGGATAGCCGCGGAATTCGATATCCGAGCATTCGCCGCTGACGCCCGCTTGGTCGCGCGGCGCGATCGCCTTCAGCACCGTGGTCTTCAGCGTCGATGCCGCGTAGAACCAGCCGCCGGTATAAAGCGCGATCACCAGGAGGATGCCGCCGCCCAGCAGCCAGAATTTCTTACCGCTGCCGGATTGGCTGCTGCCGGATTGGCTTGACGCTGCCATGATGTTCTCCAATGGTGAATCGCAAATGTGATTCCGGTCTGGCGTGCGATATGGACGAATTTTGGGTATTTGGCTACGGTTCGCTGATGTGGAATCCGGGCTTCGAATTCATGGAGCGGGCAGAGGCTCTGATCTACGGCTACAGGCGCTCGCTCTGCGTCCGCTCCTTCGTCCATCGCGGTACGCGCGACAATCCCGGTCTGGTTCTCGGCCTCGACAGGGGCGGCGCCTGCCGCGGCATGGCGTTTCGCATTTCTCCGGAAAAGTGGGACGAGGTGATCGATTATCTCCGCGCCCGTGAGCTGGTGACCAATGTCTATCTGGAGCGCCGGGTGCAACTGCAGCTTGCCGGCCGGCGCCGGACGGAGGCGGTGACCTACATCGCCGATCGCGACCACGAGCAATATGCCGGCACTCTCGACGCGCTGGCGGCAGCGCGGGTGGTCCACGAGGCCAGGGGCCAGTCGGGCCCCAACGATGCCTATGTCTTCAACACGCTGGCGCATCTGCAGCAGATGGGCATTCGCGACCATTGGCTGGAGCAGGTGGTCGGTGAAGTGGAGCGGCTGCGCGCCGCGTGATTTAAGCAGTCGCTGCTTTCAGCTTACGAAGCTCTGCCAGTCTTTCGACCGCCGTCGGCGGCAGCGGCACATGCGGATTGCGTTCCACGGTTTCGAGCAGAAGCTCGTCGCTTGCCCGCTCCGATACCTCGATCAGATGGGCGAAGAACGCGTCCGGATCCATTCCCGGCATGATCGGCGGCAGGATCTTCACCTTGAAATGGCCGGGATAACGGCGAATGCTCCGCCGCGGCCAGAACAGACCGGGATGCATGACGATCGGCACCACGGGGATGGCGAGATCGCGGTACATGCGGGCGATGCCGTATTTATAAACCGGCTCGGCGCCCGGCGGACGGCGGGTGCCCTCGGGATAGATGATCAGCTGCCGGCCGGTCGAAAGCTCTTCCTTCGTGCGCTTCAGCACCTCCACCATCACCTTGCCGCGGGCGCCGCGATCGACCGGGATCACCCGCTGCTTCTTGGCATACCAGCCGAACAGCGGAATCCACATCAGTTCGCGCTTCAGAATGTAGACCGGGTCCTTCAGCCAGGGCAGCAGCGCATAGGTATCCCAGAAGGACTGGTGCTTCGGCGCCAGAATGTAGCTGCCATCCGGCAGGTTCTCCAAGCCTTCGATCTCGAAGGTAGTGCCGACGATCACCCGCATCAGCCAATGGTTGGAGCGCGCCCAGTTTTTCGGGATCGCATAGGCGGTCAGGCGCGGCGCCAGGAAATAATAGGGCGAGAGCACGATCATCCGGATGATGAGGTTGGCGTAGAAGATCGTGTTGAAGAGGACGGAACGCAGGGCGATCATGAAACTTTCCCGAGGCATGCTCACGCGACCGGCCTACACGATATTTCCCGTCATACAAAGCGATTGATTCCGCCTCGATGCAAAAGCCCGAAGCGCATCGGACGCGGCGCTCTATTGCTGGGCGGTGGCGCTGGCCGAGCGCAGCCCGGTGTGGCGGCCGAAGCCGGTGATGTTGCGGGCGCCGGTCAGCAGCACTTTGGCATATTCGGCCAGCATGACGCGCATCGCATTCGGGTCGGTGAACCAGTTGCGGCTCTTCAAATCCGAATTGACCACGGGGTAAGCGATGAACTCGATGTCGGGATCGACATAGGAGAGTTCGGCGAGGCTTCGCGGCATGTGGTAGTTGTTGGTGACGATCAGAACGCTGCGATAGCCCTTGGCGTGGATCCAGTTTGACGCTTCCTCGGCATTGCCGATCGTGTCGATCGCATCGTAGCCGATGTCGACACAGCAGGAGAAGAGATCGGCCGAGCCCTGCGTCATCCTGCGGATCTGCGCCGGCGTCGTCGTCGGATGGACGCCTGAGATGAGCAAGCGCTTGCCGGCGCCTTTCTGCAGCAGTTCCACGGCCTGGTCGATGCGCTGATAGCCCCCCGTCAACACCACGATCGCATCGGCCTTCGGCTCGGCCGGCGGCTTCAGCGTCGTAACCGAATCGGCGAACCGCAGGAAACCGCCGAACACCAGTGCGATCGCCAGTACGCAGGCAAAACCGCCCCAGCGCAACAGGCGGCGCAGTGGCCCACGCCGCGGTGGCAGAGCCGCCGGGCGGTCAAGCCCCGGATCCTGATGAATCGGGTTGGGTGTCGTGTCTCCCATCGTCATGAATCGTGACTATACGCTGATTGCGGCGCGGAACAGACGCTTTCATGACAAAACGGCATGGTCACGATCAACTCGCAATGCCGTCGGTGCGTGTCGGGTCCGAGCGCAATGTATCGATTTCATAGATCGTCCGCATGACGGTCAGGCGCGCCGTAAACGTCGTCAGAAGGGCAATGACGATCATCGTCGCGAAGATGCCGGCATAACCGAGCACGCCGACGGAGAAGGTGCCGAAGAGCGCGGTCGCCTGGTCCGTTTCCGGAGTGGCCAGCGTGCGGCTCTGCCAGAAGCCGGCGGTGGCGAAGAAGAGAGCCGCAAGGGCGCTGCCGATCGCCGAGCCCTTGAGGCTGATCTTCAGGAAATGCTTCTGGAATTCGGTAGCGACGAAGGAGCTTTCGGCGCCGACGAAATGCAGCACCTCGACGATGTGGCGGTTGCCCGACAGCGCGCCGCGTGTTGCGAAGACGACGGTTAGCACCATCGCCGAGAAGACCAAGAGCAGGATGCCGGTGCCGATCATGACGGTGGTGTGCGCCATGGACACCAGCCGGTCGACCCAGGTGCGGTGATCGTCGAGGGTGGCCTGCGGGATGCTGTCTTTCAGCAGGGCCCGCATGGAATCGAAATCCGGTGGATTGCTCTCGTCGATGGTGATGATGACGAGGCGGGGAACGGGCAGGTCCTTGAGATCGAGACCGGGACCGAGCCAGGGTTCGAGCAGACGGGCGGTGGCGGCCTCATCGACGATCTGGCCGCTCTTGGTGCCGACGAAGGTCAGCGCCAGGTCGCGCGCCTGGGTCAGCGCCTTTTCCATGTCGAGATTGTCGTCCGGCTTGATCTGGATGGTGATCTCGCGGGAGATCTGGCTCTCCCAGCTTGCCGCCGTCGAGCGCACCATGCTGACGCCGCCGAGCGTCAGGCAGGCGAGAAAGGCCATGATCGATATCACTACCATCAAGGCGTTGCCCTGGATGTTGGACGGCGGCAGAATCGGCGCGGTCGGGCGCACGCGCATTTCCGGCCGCTTCTGCTCCGCCTTGCCAGGCGCCTTGTCCGGATTTCTGGATGAGGGCTCAGTCATAGATATCGAGATGCCCTCCCGAGAGGATCATGCGGCGGGCTTCGACCTGTTCCATCAGCGCCAGGTCATGCGTGGCGATCACAACGGCGGTGCCGAGGCGGTTCAGCTCAAGGAAAAGATTGAGCAGGCGCTTGGCCATCGGCGGGTCGACATTGCCTGTCGGTTCGTCGGCAAGCAGCACCTCCGGCCGGTCCATCAGCGCCCGGGCGATCGCGGCGCGCTGTTTCTCGCCGCCGGAGAGCACCGGCGGCAGCACGTTGATACGTTCGCCGAGGCCGACCCATTTCAACAGTTCCAGGACGTCGGTCTTGTAGGAGCTCTCGTCCTTGCCGCGTACGCGTAGGGGCAAAGCGACATTCTCATAGGTCGTCAGATGATCGAGAAGGCGGAAATCCTGGAAGACGATGCCGACGCGGCGGCGCAGCAGCGGCAGTTCGGGGCGCGGGATTTCGGAAATATCGCGCCCGAACATGCGGATCAGGCCGCGCGTCGGCTGCAGCGACATGAACAGCAGCCGCAGAAGCGAGGTCTTGCCGGCCCCCGATGGGCCCGTCAGGAACTGAAAGGATTTCTTCGGAATGTCGAAGGTCAGGTCCCGGAGGATTTCCGGGCCCATGCCATAACGCAAACCGACATTCTCGAAGTGGATCAACGGGCAGCTCAGTCTGTTGTGGGTTTCACCGCGTGACTTGTTAACCAACACCGTTAACAGCCGGTAAATTTTGCCGGAAAGACGCCCGATTGATGGCGGTCTTTGCGAAGCATTAACCATTAAAATTTACGACTGAGCAGGATTCGTTTCAATGCCAGATTTCCTCTGGCAGCGAAACCATGTGGACATCTGCGAGGCAGCCACCATGGAAGCATCCTCCTTCAGCCGGACGCCGGGCCAGGCCTATGATTTCCTGCCGCCGGAACCTGCCGCCCGCCAGTACCGCGCGGCGCGTCCCGCCGATATTTCCGACGCCGAATTCGTGACGCTCGGCAAAGCCCGACCGAAGGAATTTACGGCAAGGACCTATAACGACAACCGCAGGCGCGCGGCTGGCGCTCACGCGGCACAGGCCCTGCCGACACCCACGATGGCAACCGTTCTGCGCGAGCTGGAATCCTTCCTGCAGCGCGCTTCGATGCGGAGCTTCGCAGGCTTGGTGCTGGCGCTCGCCGTGCTCGTCTTCGGGCTTGCGGGCGGCTTTTCCGGCCTTTCCGCCGCGCCGGCCTATTCCGGAGCGCCGCTGCATTTTACCCATGTGACGGTGGCACCGCGCGACGCGAACGGCATGCGCGTGCTTGATATCAACGGCATCATCGAAAACGACAGCGGCACGACGCAGACGGTGCAACCGATCCGCGCCGATCTCGTCACCGACGAGCGGCTGACCGCCAGCATCGTCATCAATCCGCCCTCCGATGTCATCTATGGCGGCCAGAGCCGGGGCTTCTCGGCGCGTGTGCAACATGCCGGCGGAAAACTGCCGGAGGTGCGGCTCTCGTTCCTGCCGTAGAGAGTGATTTGAAACGGAATGGCTGACTTTCCTGCCGCAGGTCGCGCCAATCCGGTTAATTTCATGGCTGGCGAGGCTGTTTCAGGCTCGCATATGTGCTAACGGCTTACCCTTCTTTTCATGGAGCAAGCCCTTATGCCTGTCGTGCGCGGAAAAAATATCGAGCCGCTCTTCACTGCCGAGCAGATCGCCGAGCGCAATCATGCGATGGCGCGGGAGATCGCCAACGGCCCGACCAAGGACCTGCTCGTCATTGCCGTGCTCAAGGGGTCGTTCATCTTCGCCGCCGACCTGATCCGCGCCCTGCACGATAGCGGCCTTGCGCCGGAGGTCGAGTTCATCACGCTGTCGAGCTATGGCATCGGCACGGTTTCGCAGGGCGTGCGCATCGTCAAGGATATCGATAGCGACGTGCACGGCCGCGACGTCCTGTTGATCGACGATATCCTCGAATCCGGCCGGACGCTGCTCTTTGCCAAGGAATTGCTGTTCGAGCGCGGCGCGCGCAACGTCACCATCGCCGTGCTGCTCGACAAGCGCGTCAAGCGCAAGGAAAAGCTGGAGGCCGATTATGTCGGCTTCGAATGCCCCGACTATTTCGTCGTCGGCTATGGCATGGACGTCGCCTACGCCTTCCGCGAACTGCCCTTCGTCGGCGTGGTGACCGGCGACGCCTGAGCTGCTGCATCATGGCAGAGGCCGCCTCGCCATTCGAGACGGCTTGTTAACCATCCCATCCATCGCTTCTCCATCTTTACCGATCGAAAAGGAAAGTCTGGTGATTTCCGTCGCGGGGCTGAAGACGGAGCAATGCACATATGGCAAGAATTCTGATTACGGAAGACGAGGACTCCCTGCGGTCTTTCGTAGCCCGGGCGCTCAGGCTCGACGGTCACGAGACCGATGAAGCGGCCGATGGCGCCGAGGGACTGGAGAAGCTCAAGGACGGGGCCTACGACCTGCTGCTTTCGGATATCCGTATGCCCGTGATGGATGGGATCGAACTCGCCCATCAGGCAAAAGACGCCTTTCCCGGCCTGAAGATCCTGCTGATGACCGGCTATGCCGAACAGCGCGAACGGGCCGACGATCTTGCCGAAAAGATCATCGACGTCGTCGCCAAACCTTTTGCACTTCCCGATATCCGCAAGGCGGTCGCCAGAGCGCTCGTCGCTTGAAGCATGACGAGGAAACGCCTGAGCCTGTCTCGGGCGACGTCATGCACAGTTTTGCGTGACACTGGCTTAGCGCGCCGCCGCTCCACTCTACGGCGGCGTAAGGCCTACTGAATATCCAGCAACCGTTCGAGATACCGCCGCTCCATTTCCTGCGGCGGATTGTTGCCGAGCTTTTCGCGGATCGCGTCGAGGATTTCCCGGGCGCGCTGAACGTCGATCTCGTCGGGAACCTTCACGCTGTTGTCGCCGAAATCCGGCCCCCGGGTCCGGCGTAGCCGGCCGAGCGGGTCGCGGCCGGTCTGATCGCCCTGGCCCACCTGGCCGTTCGGACCTTGACCCTGCTGGCCTTGTTGGGCCTGCATCATCTGGTTCATCATGTCGCGGGCGCCCTGACGAAGCGCTTCGAGCGCCCGGCCCTGGCCCTCGACGGCCTGCTGGCCGCGGCCCTGGCCGAGTTCGCGGCCGGCACCTTCCATCTCGCGTTGCGCCTGGCCGAAGCCGGGACCAGGCTTCATGCCCAACTCGCCGAGGCTCTTCTGCAATTCGCCGAGCTGTTTGCCGAGCGCATCCTGCTGGGCGCGCAGCTGTTTCAATGCCTCGCGCAACTGCTCGGCGGTCATCTGGTCGGAGGGCTGCTGGCCGTCCTTGCCTTGCTGGCCCTGCTGCTGATCCTGCGGCTCGCCGTTTTCTCCGGGATTCATCTCGTCGAGCAGCGGATCGTTCTCGCCCATGTCGGGTTCGCCGCGCTGCATGCGGTCCCTGAGCTGCTGGTCGAGACGGAAGGTCTGTTCCATCAGCTTCTGCTGGTCGCGCAGGATCTCGCCGAGTTTGTCGATCTGCTTGCGGGCCTCGCTGTTTTCCTGGTTCTGCTGGCCGCGCTGCGGCCTGCCGGCCTGCAGGTTGTTCATCATGCGCTGCAATTCCGACAGCATCTGCTGGGCTGCGTCGCGATTGCCGGAGCGGGCGAGATTCTCGATCTGGTCCATCATCCGTTCCAGATCCTGCTGGCGCAGAATGTTCTGGGCGTTCTGGTTCGGCTGCATCGGCGCGTTCTGCATGCGTTGGGCAAGCTCGGTCATATAGTCCTGCATCGCCTTGCGCAGCTCATCCATCAGCTTCTTGATTTCCTCGTCCGGCGCGTTGCGGTCCAAGGCGTCGGCAAGTTTCTGCTGGGCCTCGCGCAGCTTGCGCTCGGCAAGCGAAAGATCGCCGTCCTCCATGCCGAGAGCGATCTCCCACAGATATTGAGCCGTATCCTTCAGCGCTTCGTCGCCTTTTGCGAGCTTCATACGCGTCAAGGCGGATTCCAGCAGCAGATAGTTGGTGAGCTTGGGGATGGTCTCCTCGGGACGGATGGTCAGCGCCTCGTTCAGCCCGATCGCCTGCGGCATTTTGCGGGTGTCGAGCGCGAAAACCTGCCGTTCCTCGGCGACGGCCGCGGCGAGCGGCTCGTTGAAGGGCCGCGATGGCAGGATCATGTCGTGCGGCGGGCTGCGGCCGGTCTGGCCGGCGGCATCCTTGGCGACCAGCGTCACGCGCACGCGCTTGCCGGCAAGCGGATGTTCGGTCAGGTTGCGGCTGGTGACGCCCTTGGCGTCGCGGGCGTTGCGGCGGGGAATATCCAGCCGGTATTCCGGCAAGGGATAGAGCGGCGTCGCCGCCGGATCGTTTTCCAGGGGAACGATCTCCGCATGCGCCTCCTGGACGCCGTAATCGTCCTTGACGGTGAAGCCGATTTCAAGCGCGCCGTTGACGCTGGGCTTCGGCAATCCGTCGAAGGCGATCTCCGGCGCCTTGTCCGGGAGGATGTTAAAGCTCCAGCGGCGGCCGTTGACTTCGAGGGCGCCACTCTCTTCGAGCTTCATCACATGCGTCTGCGCGACAAGTGCCTGGCTGGCGGGCGCCTGGCCGGTGGGCGCCTCGCCGGCCGGGGCCGTCTTCGGCTGCTCGCCGCCTGCTGCTGCCGCCTGCTGCGGCTTGGAGTCCGCCTGCACGGCAATATCCTGCGCCTGGCCGTTCGCCTTGCGGAACACGACCTTTTCGGCGGTCTTGCCGCCGCTGACACGAACGGTGAGGCCCGAAAACTGCGGAATGCCGATCGGCGCCTGCTCGCTGCCGTCGGCGGTCAGGTAGACCGGGGCGCGGCCGGTATAGGCGGGCGGCGTCACCCAGGCGTCGATGCGCACCGCGGGATCGACCGTCACCTGCTCGGGTGCCGCCTGAAACGCGTCACCGAGCGAGCCGCCGTTGATGGACAACGAATAGGCAAAGGCGGTGACCAGCAGCAGCGCCGGCACGGCGCGCAGCGCAAAACGGTCATGCGCGGCGATATCCGGCCGCGGCAGCCCGGCATCGAGGGCTGCGATCTTTTCGGCCATGCGGGTCTGGTGTTCGCGCCAGAGCGCCTGGGCGAAAGGCGTATCGAAGGCCGGCTCGTCTTCCTGGACGGTGACCGGCTGGTGCGACAGGCCGTTGCGCTCTTCCAGCATGCGGTCGGCTTCGGCGACGCCGGGCCAGCGCAGGCCGCGCAAGGGCAGGAGCGAGACGAGAACAGCGGCGGCAAAGGCGATCAAAAGCAGGATGCGCAGCCAGTCCGGTACGCTGCGGAAGACCCCGAACCAGGAGGCTGAGAGATAAAGGGCGATGACGGCCAGGACCGGCATCAAGGGCGGAAGCAACTGCTCGAAAAACAGCACCACACGCGCCAGCAGACGTTTTGTCGTCACCAGCCGGGCAAGCGAGGGGCGGAGCGCAAACGCACCTTTCCTCTGCCTTGAGGGGCTTGTCATCGATCCGGTCTCCGCGATCTGGCGTTTTGGAACAGAGGGCGCTTCCGGCGATTGCAGGGCAATACGCTCATCATTGACAAGGATAACACTCTTTGTGGCGAAGGCGAGGGCGAGCGGCCGGCAATACCGGCTTTTCACATTAATTCGCCAAAAAGTGATGGCTGCTTAGTCGAGCCAGGCGGGAACCGAGTCGAGGCCGATCAGCTCCGCATAGGTTCTGCGCGGGCGAATCGTATGGAAATCGCTGCCTTTGACCAGGACCTCGGGCACCAGCAGCCGGCTGTTATAGGTGCCGGCCTGCACCGCGCCATAGGCGCCGGCCGTGCTGACGGCCAGCAGGTCGCCGGGCTTCGGCATCGCCATCTCGCGGTCGAGTGCCAGGTAATCGCCGGTCTCGCACACGGGGCCGACCACGTCGGCGCGGATGCGCGGGGCGTTCGCCGCCGAAATCGTCACCGGCCGGATCTCGTGATAGGCCTCATAAAGGGTCGGGCGGATCAGATCGTTCATCGCGCCGTCGACGATGACGAAGGTCTTCTCGCCGCCATCCTTCACATAGAGGACTTCGGTCACCAGGATACCGGCATTGCCGACGATCAGGCGGCCGGGCTCGGTGATGATCTTGCAGTTGAGGCCGCGCAACTGGTTCTTGACGATCGCCGCATAGGCGTCGGGCAGCGGCGGCGGATTGTTGTCGTCCTTATAGGGGATGCCGAGGCCGCCGCCGATATCGACGTGATCGATGGTGTGGCCGTCGGCACGCAGCGTCGCGACAAGATCATGCAGCAGCCTGAAGGCGTCGTCGAAGGGCTGCAATTCGGTGATCTGGCTGCCGATATGCATGTCGATGCCGGTGACCTCGATGCCCGGCAGCCTGGCGGCATGGGCATAGATGGCGCGGGCACGCTCCCAGGAGATGCCGAATTTGTTTTCCTTCTTGCCGGTCGAGATCTTCGAATGGGTCTTTGCATCGACATCGGGGTTGATGCGGAAGGAGACCGGCGCTTTCTTGCCCGCGCTGACGGCTCGCTGGTTGAGGATTTCAAGCTCGGGCTCGGATTCGACATTGAAGCAGTAGATGCCGGCCTCGAGAGCGAAATCCATCTCCTGAGGCGTCTTGCCGACACCTGAAAACATGATGCGGCTGGCCGGAATGCCGGCGGCGAGCGCGCGCCGCAGTTCGCCTTCTGAGACGACGTCGATGCCGGCGCCGAGGCGGCCGAGCGTCTTCAGCACCGCCTGGTTCGAATTCGCCTTCATCGCGTAGCAGACCATGGAGTCCATATCGGCGAAGGCTTCGGAGAAGACCCGGTAATGGCGCTCCAGCGTTGCAGTGGAATAGACATAGAAGGGTGTTCCGACCGCCTTGGCGATCTCGGGAACGGGGACGTTTTCGGCATGCAGGACGCCGTCGCGGTACTCGAAATGGTTCACGGGCTTATGCCTTAAAGAAGGGGGTCGAGAAGGAAGGGCTTGTCGACGGTTCCCGGCTGTTTCGTCGGTTTGGAAACGTCACCTTCCTTGGTTGCCGCAGCACTCGGCGGATCGAGATCGCCCTTGCGCCCGCACCCGGCAACGGCAAGGCCGATGACGGCGATGACCGCCGTCAGGCGGATGAGGTGCGGCAAGCTCTTCTGCATGGATATCCTCTTCGGCGGCATTGCGATGGACATTGTCATAGCGAAGTTTATCCGCCTTGTGCACCCTGATTGTTGGACGGTCTTGCCGCCTATGCGGCAAGGCCGCGGCGGCTTATGCCGCCTGATATCTCTCAGTTTCGGGCGCGCCAGAAGGCGATCTGCCGGCGTACTTCGGAGGGTGCGGTGCCGCCGAAGCTCTTGCGGCTGGCGACCGAGGCTTCGACCGTCAGCACGTCATAGACCTTGTCGGTGATATCAGGATGGATCGCCTGCAGGTCGGCGAGCGGCAGTTCCGCAAGATCGCAGCCCTTGCTTTCGGCAAGCGCCACGGCCCGGCCGGTGACGTGATGGGCATCGCGGAAGGGCAGGCCGGCTTCGCGCACCAGCCAGTCGGCAAGGTCGGTCGCCGTCGAGAAGCCGGAGCCGGCCGCCGCCTTCATGCGTGCGGTGTTGACGGTCAGGTCGCGCACCATGCCGGTCATGGCGGCGATCGCCAGTTCCAGGCTCTCGGCCGCGTCGAAGACCTGTTCCTTGTCTTCCTGCATGTCCTTGGAATAGGCGAGCGGCAGACCCTTCATGATCGTCAAAAGGGCTACCAGCGAACCGTTGATGCGACCGGTCTTGGCGCGCACCAGCTCGGCGGCATCCGGGTTCTTCTTCTGCGGCATGATCGACGAGCCGGTCGAGAAGGCGTCGGAGAGGCGCACGAAGCCGAATTGCGGGGTCGACCAGATGACGATCTCTTCGGCCAGGCGCGACAGGTGCATGCCGGTGATTGCGGCGATCGACAGAAATTCGATAGCGAAGTCGCGGTCTGAGACGGTGTCGATGGAGTTGCGGGTCGGTTCGCGGAAACCGAGCGCCTTGGCGGTCATATGGCGGTCGATCGGATAACCGGTGCCGGCAAGGGCAGCCGCGCCGATCGGGCTTTCGTCCAGATGTTCGATGGCGTGGCGCACGCGCGAGCGGTCGCGGCCGAACATTTCGACATAGGCCATGCAGTGATGGCCGAAGGTGACGGGTTGGGCGGTCTGCAGATGGGTGAAGCCCGGCATGACGCTTTCGGCATGTTCTTCGGCGCGGTCGAGGAAGGCGGCGATCAGGCCGGTCAGCATCTTCTCGGTCTTCTCAAGCTCTTCCTTCACCCAGAGGCGGAAGTCGAGCGCCACCTGGTCGTTGCGCGAGCGAGCGGTGTGCAGCCGGCCGGCCGCCGGTCCGATCAGCGTCGCCAGCCGTGCCTCGATGTTCATATGGATGTCTTCGAGCCGACGCGAGAATTCGAAATTGCCGCTTTCGATTTCTGACAGGATCGTGTTTAGCCCGTGAACGATCTTGTCCTTATCGTCGGGTGAAATGATCCCCTGATGGGCGAGCATCGTCGCATGGGCGACCGAACCGCGGATATCCTGCGCGAATAGCTTCTTGTCGAAACCGATCGAGGCATTTATCTCCTCCATGATCGCGTCCGGGCCGGAGGCGAAACGCCCGCCCCACATCTGATTGGAGGATTTGGTGTCCGTGTTGCTCTCGGCCATGGATGCCCGTCCTGGAGAATGAAATGACGACGAAAAAACCCTTCGGTCTGCCGTCCGTAAAACTGATCGCAATTGCCGCCGTTACAGGCGTTGTTGCCGGTGCGGCAGCGGTATACGTGAAGGAGACGGGGATTGGCAATGGCATCGGCGATACGGCGTCAGTCGAATGCCCGCTGGCCAGGGAACGCTCCGCCAATCTGACGCCGCTGATGAAGGGGCAGGTTGCCGCGATGGTCGCCGCCAATGAGCCGCGCAAGCTGACCGGGGTGTCCTTCAACGGCCCTGACGGCAAACCGCTGACGCTCGACCATTTCGCCGGCAAGACCGTGCTGCTCAATCTCTGGGCGACGTGGTGCGTGCCCTGCCGCGAGGAGATGCCGGCGCTGAACGCACTGGAAAAGCAGATGGGCAGCGACAAGTTCCAGGTCGTGCCGGTCAATATCGATACGGGGGACGACGAGAAGCCGAAGACTTTCCTCGCCGAGACCGGCGTCGATGCGCTGCAGCTTTATCGCGACAATACGATCGGCGTCTTCAATAGCCTGAAGAAGCAAGGTCTTGCCTTCGGTCTGCCGGTGACGCTGCTGCTCGACGACAAGGGCTGCCTGATCTCCGCCATGAACGGACCCGCTGCCTGGGACAGCGAAGACGCCAAGAGTTTGATCAAGGGTGCGATCGGATCGTAAGGATATCAGTCAGGAGTCGCCATCTCCTCTCATCAGGAAAACGCCGGCAATTCCGATAAGGACGCAGCATTGCAGCAGGAACATCGGAGTTTCAGTCGACATGGCGTTTCCTCCCATTCACGGCAAGGAAAGCATTTCACCGGCGTCCGGTCTATTCGCCCGTTCTGATGAGGCCTGCTTACTTACCGGGTCGGGACCGGCACTTCGCCGCGATAGTCGTAGAAGCCGCGGCCGGATTTGCGTCCGAGCCAGCCGGCTTCGACATATTTCACCAGCAGCGGGCAGGGTCGATATTTCGAGTCCGCCAGGCCGTCATGCAGCACCTGCATGATCGACAGGCAGGTGTCGAGGCCGATGAAATCGGCAAGTTGCAGCGGTCCCATCGGATGGTTGGCGCCGAGCTTCATCGCCGTATCGATGGCGTCGACCGTGCCGACGCCTTCATAGAGCGTGTAGATCGCCTCGTTGATCATCGGCAGCAGGATGCGATTGACGATGAAGGCCGGGAAGTCCTCGGCGACGGTAATGGTTTTTTCCAGCGTGCCGACGAATTCCTTGGCGGCGGAGAAGGTCTTCTCGTCGGTGGCGATGCCGCGCACCAGTTCGACCAGCTTCATCACCGGCACCGGGTTCATGAAATGAATGCCCATGAAGCGTTCGGGGCGGTCGGTGGCGGCAGCAAGCCGGGTGATGGAAAGGGAAGAGGTGTTGGTGGCAAGCAGCGCTTCCGGCTTCAGGACCGGACAGACCTGCGCATAGATCTTGCGCTTGACGCTCTCATCCTCGGTGGCCGCTTCGATGACGAGATCGGACGGGGCGAGATCATTGACGTCGGACGAGCCTGTGATGAGCGACAAGGTCGACTTGCGTTCCTCTTCGGTCATCTTGCCGTTCGTCACCAGACGGGCCAGGTTGCCGTTGATGGTGGCAAGGCCGGACTCGATGCGATCCTGCGAGAGATCGTAGATGTGAACCCTGTAACCTGCGGCGGCCGAAACATGCGCGATGCCGCAGCCCATCTGGCCGGCACCGATAATACCAATATTCTTCAACACCGCATTCATCTCCAAACCCCCGCACGGCATTCGCCCCCGCGCTGCCGCATTTTTTAGCAATACTGCCGGACGAATGATCGCCCGGCAGCAGTAGTAGACCGATAAAAGATAATTTTCCAGTCATTCGCAAGTGCGAAAGAAGAGCATTTGACGCGTTTGAAGCGCGCTGCGCGCTTTCAGATTCGCATCTCGCGCTTTCGGTCTTTGCGCGACGTGCTTAGAGCGCCTTTTCCAGTTCCGGCAGAGCCTCGAACAGATCGGCGACCAGGCCGTAGTCGGCAACCTGGAAGATCGGCGCCTCCTCGTCCTTGTTGATGGCGACGATCACCTTCGAATCCTTCATGCCGGCCAGATGCTGGATCGCTCCGGAGATGCCGGCGGCGATATAAAGCTGCGGCGCGACGACCTTGCCGGTCTGACCGACCTGCCAGTCGTTCGGCGCATAACCGGCGTCGACGGCGGCACGGCTGGCGCCGACGGCAGCCCCGAGCTTGTCGGCAAGCGGCAGGATGACCTCCCGGAACTTCTCCGCCGAGCCGAGTGCCCGGCCGCCGGAAAGGATGATCTTCGCCGACGTCAGTTCCGGACGATCGGAAGCCGACAGCGCATCGCCGACGAAACGCGACAGGCCCGGATTGGAGATTGCCGCGATCGCTTCAACGGCAGCAGAGCCGCCTTCGGTGGCTGAGGCAAACGAGGCGGTGCGCACGGTGATCACCTTCTTGGCATCACTTGCCTGCACCGTCTGGATGGCATTGCCGGCATAGATCGGCCGCTTGAAGGTATCGGCGGAGATCGCCTCGATGATCTCCGAGATCTGGGCGACATCGAGCAGGGCGGCGACCCGCGGCAGCACGTTCTTGCCGACCGAGGTGGCGGCCGAGAGGATGGTGTCGTAGGCACCGGCGAGCGAGACGATCAGGTCGGCGAGCGGCTCGGCCAGATTGTTGGCCAGTTCGTCGCTTTCGGCGAGCAGCACCTTGGAGACACCGGCGAGTTTGGCCGCGGCATCGGCCGCAGCCCTGGCGCCCTTGCCGGCGACGAGAATATGAATATCGGAGCCGATCTGGCTTGCGGCCGTCAGCGCCTTGGCGGTCTGGTCGGAAAGGCTGACATTGTCGTGGTCGGCCAGAAGAAGAATGGTCATGATGGTGTTCTCTCTTTCCTGCCTTAAAGCACGCCGGCTTCGTTCTTCAATTTGTCGACCAGCTCAGCGACCGACTTGACCTTGACGCCGGCCTTGCGGCCCGAGGGCTCCTCGGTCTTCAGCACCTTCAGCCGCGGCGTGGTGGAGACGCCGAAATCAGCCGGGCTCTTCTTGTCGAGCGGCTTCTTCTTCGCCTTCATGATGTTCGGCAGCGAGGCATAACGCGGTTCGTTGAGACGCAGATCCGAGGTGATCACCGCCGGCAGCTTGACCTCGATCGTCTGCAGGCCGCCATCGACCTCGCGGGTGACCCTTGCTGTGCCCTCTGGCGCCTTGCCGTCGCCGATCTCGATCTTCGAGGCGAAGGTCGCCTGCGCCGAACCGAGCAGGGCGGCCAGCATCTGGCCGGTCTGGTTGCTGTCGTCGTCGATCGCCTGTTTGCCGACGATGACCAATCCCGGCTGCTCGGCATCGGCCACGCCCTTGAGGATCTTGGCGACCGCCAGCGGCTCGACTTGATCGTCGGTCTCGACCAGGATCGCCCGGTCGGCGCCCATGGCCAGCGCCGTGCGCAGCGTCTCCTCGGCCTTGGCCGGGCCGATCGACACCACCACCACTTCCTCAGCCTTGCCGGCCTCCTTCAGCCGCAGCGCCTCTTCCACCGAGATCTCGTCGAACGGGTTCATCGACATCTTCACATTGGCAAGCTCGACACCGGAACCATCCGGCTTCACCCGGATCTTCACGTTGTAGTCGACGACGCGCTTGACGGGCACGAGAATCTTCATGGTGGTCCTTCCTTCAGGAGAAACTAGCTGGAGCGAAAATGCGCGTTCGCGCGCCATTTCGATTGTCGAATGGCGACATGGATACGCGCTTTTCCTCCAAATTCAACGCTTCCATGTCGCTGGCGGCAATTTGCCGGGCAATATATGGACGTTGACGTTCACGTCAATATTCTTGTCGGCGCCGGCCCCAGGGAAGGCGTTGGATCTTTCGCCCGGCGGCATCGACAGTGATGGCCGGACCGGCGCCGGGATCGTCTTTCACAGCCCGGGGCGTGACGATCTCCCGGTCGAAAAGCGGCACGCCTTCCCGGCGCAGCACCAGGATCAGAAGCGCCCCGGCAAGGATGCCGCCGACATGGGCGCCCCAGGATACGTCGCCGTCGGGTGCCATCGCCAGCATGAAGAATTGCTGGCCGATCCATAAAAGCAGCGGCACGAAGGCCGGCAGCGGCAGCGGCAGACGGAAGAAGACCAGAACCCAGACCCTGACGCGCGGATGCAGCATGACATAGGCGGCAACCACGCCGGAGATCGCCCCCGAGGCGCCGACCAGCGGCGCTTGCGACGTCATGGTCAGCAGGCCGTGGCAGAGTGCGCCGGCGGCCGCGCAGAGCAGATAGAAAATCAGGAAGCGCAGATGTCCCATCGCGTCCTCGACGTTGTCGCCGAAGACCCAGAGGAAGATCATGTTGGAGGCCAGATGCCAGAAGCCGGAATGGACGAAGGCATAGGTGAGGTAAGTCAGCGGCTCCGGCACGATTTCCAGCCCCTGGGCCAGCACTGCGTCGCCAAAGGCGATCGCCGGGATATAGCCGAGCCCGACCATCGTTGCCTGCGCTGCCTGCTCGCTCTCCAGGCTGGTGAAAAGCCAGACGGCGACATTCAATGCGATCAGTGAGAGCGTCACCCACTGGACCTTGATATGTTTCAGCGTATTGGCGTCGTGAAATGGTATGAACATCAAGCCCCCCGGCGATCGTAATCGCGGCAAGCCTATCTGTTTTTTCCCGGAACCCAAAGCACATCCGCATGGCCTCGGTCATTTGCATGACGTGCGGCGACGAAGAGGAAATCGGAGAGCCGGTTGACGTATTTCCTGGCCGGCTCGCTGACGATCTCGCCGTCGGTGCGGGCAAGCGCCACCATCAAACGTTCGGCGCGCCGCGCGATCGTGCGGGCCAGATGCAGCTGGGCGGCGGCCGGACTGCCGCCCGGCAGAATGAAGGATTTCAGCGGTTCGAGGCCGGCGTTCAACTGGTCGATGTCGCGCTCCACGCGGGCGACCTGCGCCTCGACGATCCGCAGCGGCTCATAGGCCGGCGGCTCGCCGCTATCGGGCGTGGCAAGATCGGCGCCGAGATCGAAGAGATCGTTCTGGATCGACATCAGCATGGCGTCGAGTTCGGGCAGGCCTGCTGTATGCAGCCGCGCCAGGCCGATCGCGGAATTGGCCTCGTCGATCGTGCCATAGGCATCGACGCGCAGATCGTCCTTTGTCCGGCGCGGGCCGGCAACCAGCCCGGTCGTGCCGTCGTCGCCGGTTTTGGTGTAGATTTTGTTGAGCTTCACCATGCTGTACCGCCTGACAGGGGCAGGGTTGAACCACCCCATCCTCCATCATGCTCGGGCTTGACCCGAACATCGACACCGCATCCATCGACGGCCGCGGCGTGGATCCTCGGCTCAAGGCCGAGGATGACGGAAGGTGGGGTTGGCATTGTCGCCAAATTTGCCCGTGCGTAGGGAGCAACCGCGTCGGGCGGCGTCTCACCACGCCCCTCATCCGGCTGCCGCCACCTTCTCCCCGTTTTGACGGGGAGAAGGGAATATGCCGCACCCTCTCCGCTCCTCACCCACGTCTCGCAGGGCACGTCCCCTCTCCCCGTCAGAACGGGGAGAGGGTTAGGGTGAGGGGCAGCCATTGGTACGAACCGGACAGCCGTGGGCCTGACCCGAGCATCCACACCGCATTCATCAGCGGCTACGGGGATGGATCCTCGGGTCAAGCCCGAGGACGACGGAGGTTGGGGTTGGCCTTTTCGCCAAACTCGCCCCGGCATACTGACGCACACCGTTTCGAGGTGCTTCCTTAAGCGGGCGCTCGCCTCTCCTTCGTCATTTCTTTCCGTGTTCGTCATTAAAAAATACCCCTCCCATGGCCTTCTCACGTCGGCCGGCCGCCGCCGGTGATCCAGAGTGTCAGCATGATCAGGATGACGGCGATGGCCTGCAAGAGGACGCGCAACTGCATCAGCTTGTTGGAACGGTTGGCGTCGCCGCCCTTCATCATGTTGAAGAGGCCGCGGATCAGGACGAGGGCGACGAGGCCCATGACGATGATCGCAAGGATATAGGTGACCGTGGACATGGCATTCAGCTTTCTCAGTCCGTCCAGCGCATCAGGCGGTAGAAGAAGTCTGCCGGAAGCAGCCGCTTCAGGAACATGCCCTGTTTAGCCGGTGTGGTTACAGGATAATGTGGCCTTGGATTTTTCGAGTTCAATGCGTGTTTCAATACGGAATAGACCGCTTCCGGGCCAAGCTTGTGGCGGCTGGCCGGGCCGGATCCATCGAGTCTTGCCAGTTGCCTGACATAGTCGGCCGCGTGCGGCGAATTCTCAAGGTCGATATGCTCCTTGATCTTTGCGAGCGCGTTGGCGGTGAAACGTGTGGCGATCGGTCCCGGCTCGATCAGGCTCACATGGATGCCGCTGCCCTGCAGCTCCATGCGCAGCGTGATGCTGAGGCCTTCGAGCGCGAATTTGGAAGCGGTGTAGGCGCCGCGATAGCGATAAGGCACGACGCCGAGAATGGACGAGCATTGCACGATCCGTCCCCGGCCGTGCCTGCGCATTGCCGGGATCACCTGCCGCGTCAGCTCATGCCAGCCAAAAAAATTCGCCTCGAACTGGGCGCGCAGCGCTGCCGTCGAAAGATCCTCGACGGCGCCCGGCTGGCCGTAGGCGCCATTGTTGAAGAGCGCATCGATGCGGCCGCCGCTGCGTTCCAGAACCGCGCCGACCAGATCCGAGATCGTTTCGCTCCTGGCATAGTCCATCAGGAAGGCTTCGATGCCATCGGCCTCCAGGCCCGACAGGTCTTCCGGTTTGCGCACCGTCGCGAAGACGCGCCAGCCATCGGCTTTCAGCGCCCGGGCGCAATGAGCGCCGATACCGGACGAGCATCCGGTCACGACGATGCTGCGCTCTCCCGCCATGGAATGATTCCTGTACAAAATGGGACTCGTTTCCCATATTCGGCCAGAGGATACAATCTGGAAAGCCGGAGACGGAATGCCGAAGCCACTGCGCACGATCTACGACGTGGTCTATGACGCGATCTGTCACATGGTCGAGGATGACGGCTTCGCCATGGCGAGCCATGTGGCGCTGTCGAGCCTGCTTGCGGTTTTCCCCTTCCTGATCTTCGGCACGGCGCTGGCAAGCTTCCTCGGCGCCGATCAGTTTTCCTCGACCGCCATTCATCTGATCTTCGACACCTGGCCCGAGGCGATCGCCAAGCCGCTCGCCGACCAAGTGCTGCAAGTGCTGACCATTCCGCGCGGCGGGCTGCTGACGATCTCGGTGCTGGCGGCCGCCTATTTCGCCTCGAACGGCGTCGAGGCGCTGCGCATTTCGCTCAACCGCGCCTACCGGGTGCAGGAAACGCGGCCGTGGTATTTCACCCGCCTCGCCAGCCTCGGCTATGTGCTGATCGCAGTGATCATCTTTGCGGCGATCAGCATCCTGCTGGTCGCCGTGCCGCTGGCGCTCGACTATGCCAGGAACTGGTTTCCGCTGTTTGCCGATACCCTCGAGATCGTCTTCAGCTGGCGTATCTATGGCACGCTTGTGGTGCTGACCGTCGGGCTGCTGGTCATGCATCTCTGGCTGCCGGCCGGCAAACGGCGGGTCTTCGACGTCATTCCGGGCGTGCTGCTCACCCTGCTGCTCTGGCTCGCCGGGGCGCTGATCTTTGCCTATTATCTCGCGACCTTCGCCAATTATACCGCAACCTATGCCGGTCTCGCCTCGGTCATGATCGTGCTGATCTTCCTCTACATGGTCGGCGTCATCTTCATCATCGGCGCTGAGATCAACGCGGCGCTGATCAAATTCCGGGTCTTCCGGATGTTTTCCCACACGCTCTCGATCGTCGGCAGGCAGCGGGTCGAAAGGCCGTCAGAGCCCGACAAGGCGGCGAATATCGGCCCCTGACAGGCCGCGGGCGCGCAATTCGCCGATGCCGCTGTCGCCCTGGCTTTTCGAAAGCTTGCGGCCGGCAGCGTCGAGAATGAGGCGATGATGATGATAGACCGGTTGCGGCAGGCCGAGCAGCACCTGCAGCAGTCGGTGCACCGATGTCGCATGGAACAGGTCGAGCCCGCGCACCACATGGGTGACGCCCTGCAGGGCATCATCGACGACCACTGAAAGATGGTAGCTCGACGGGGCGTCGGAGCGCGACAGGATGACGTCGCCCCAGACGTCCGGCTCGGCGGCGATCTCGCCCGATCTGCCGTCGCCGGTTTCCGTCCAAAACAGCAGCTCGCCGATCAGGTCGAGCGCCTTGCGCATATCGAGCCGCCAGGCGTGTTTTTTTCCCGAGGTCAGCATCTCCCGCCATTCGTCTTCCGGGCGCTCGCGATCGGTTGCGGGATAATGCGGGGTGCCGTCGGGATCGCGCGGCCAGGTTTTACCGGCCGCCTCATAGGCTGTGACGCGCGTCTTTACCTCGCCGCGCGTCAGGAAGGCCGGATAGACCAGCCCACGCTCGATCAGCGCGTGCAGTGCCGCCTGATATTCGGGGAAATGTTCCGACTGGCGCCGCACCGGGCTTTCCCAGCCAATCCCCAGCCAGTCGAGATCGCTGAGGATGCCGGCCGCGAATTCCGGCGTGCAGCGGGTCTGGTCGATATCCTCGATGCGCAGCAGCAGGCGGCCATGCTCGGCTTCGGCCATGTCGTGATTCAAGAAGGCCGAGAGCGCATGGCCGAGATGCAGCTCACCGTTGGGGCTCGGCGCAAAACGAAAGACAGGTTTTTGACGCTCGCTCGTGGTCATGCTTTCTTCTGCCATGGATTTGGGTTTCGAACCACTGCGAGGCGATGTGCAGATCATCCGCAACGAAGACGACGTCAGGTTGGGGCTCGAAGCACTGCTCCGTCTCGATCCGCGCCTTGTGCCGATTGCGGCAGAGGCCGGCCCTGTTCCGCTGCGGCTGCGCGAACCGGGCTTTGCCGGCCTTGCCCACATCATTGTCTCGCAGATGGTGTCGCGCGCCAGCGCCGAGGCGATCTGGCGGCGCATGCTGCCGGCCGACGGCCTCCTGACCGCCGAAGGCTACGTGCTGCTTCACGCCGAAGCCTGGCGCGACTTCGGCCTGTCGCGCGCCAAGGCCGAGACGCTGTCGCGGATCGCCGAAACCGTTGCCTCCGGCCAACTCGATCTTGCCGGGCTCTGCCTGAAGCCGCCTGAAGAAGCGCTTGGCGAACTCACCGCGCTGAAGGGCGTCGGTCCGTGGACGGCAGAGGTCTATCTGATGTTCTGCGGCGGCCATGCCGATGTCTTCCCGGCCGGCGACGTCGCGCTGCAGAGTGCCGTCGGTGCGGCATTCGGTCTCGCGGCCCGGCCGCAGATAAAGGCGCTGACTGCCCTGGCGCAAACCTGGTCGCCATGGCGCTCGGTGGCGGCCCGGCTTTTCTGGGCCTATTACGCCACGAAAACGCGCCGCGACATGGTGCCGACCGGCTGATCGGCAATACTCTTCAAATTGCCTTTATCCTCTGAATTTATTGGACTTCACAATCCTGTAACAACCGGCCTAATATACAGGTGCAGATGCCGAATCGATCAGGAGAGTCCCTTGACGATTGCAGTCTCCCCCCAGGCCCTGCCAGCGCTCGTTCTGAACGCTGACTACCGGCCGCTGAGTTATTACCCCTTGTCGCTGTGGTCCTGGCAGGACGCGATCAAGGCGGTATTTCTCGACCGTGTGAACATCATCGCCGAGTATGAACATTCGGTTTCCTCGCCGAGTTTTTCGATGCGGCTTCCGAGCGTCGTGTGCCTCAAGACCTACGTTCAGCCGTCCCGCAATCCGGCCTTCACCCGGTTCAACGTCTTCCTGCGCGACCGGTTCGAGTGCCAGTATTGCGGCGCCCATGACGATCTGACCTTCGATCACGTCATCCCGCGCGCCCATGGCGGCGAAACCACCTGGGAGAATGTCGTGGCCGCCTGTTCGCCCTGCAATCTGCGCAAGGGCAGCAAGCTTCCCAAGCAGGCCAGCATGTTCCCGGCGCAGAAGCCCTATCAGCCGACGGTGCAGGATCTGCACAATAACGGCCGGCTGTTCCCGCCGAACTACCTGCACGACAGCTGGCTCGACTATCTCTACTGGGATACCGAACTGCAGCCCTGATCAGTTCAGGCCGATTTGCGGACGCCGACGAAGGCGAAGGCTGCGAGCAGGATTCCGGCTATCACGTTCCAGCCGGCAAAGGACAGGCCGAGCACCCGGAGCGCCGCATCGGTGCAGGACGGGCCCTTGATCGTGTTGAGTTCGCCGAGCAGATCGCCGGCATTGGTCGTCATGCTGCTTGCCGTCGTCGAGCAGGTGGCCGGGCCGGGCCAGAAATGCCATTCGACGCCGGCGTGATAGACGCCCATGCCGGCCGTCACCAGCATCAGCATGCCGGCGGCGAGAATGAGAGCACGGGTGATCCAGTTCGGCAGGCCGACAAGTTCCGAAATTGCCGCGAGGATGGCGATCGGGATGGCGTAGTAATAGGGCTGGCGCTGCAGCAGGCAGAGCGCACAGGGTATATAGCCGCCGATATATTGGAAACCAAGTGCCGTGCCGACCGCCGCCGCCATGCCGATGGCGAGCAATAGGGAATAGACGAAGCCGGGGCGGGCGAGCGGCGAGGCGGTGGCAGTCATGGCGGAGCTCCGCGAGAGTTTGGATTGGTGCAATTCCAGCAAAAATGTGAAGCGGTTTTGCGTCCGGAATTGCGGAACAGTAAAGATGCTTTAGTGGGCGAAAGAGCGGTAGCCGACATATAGCACGATCACCGCACCGGCACCGATGCCGACGATCTGGCCGAGGCGCTTCTCGATGAAGTCACGGATCGGCTCGCCGTAGCGGCGCAGCAGCCAGGCGAGGAAGAGGAAACGCGCGCCGCGGGCAATAATCGCCGAAACAATGAAAAGGCCCAGATTGACGTGAATGACGCCGGAGAGAATCGTGACGATCTTGATCGGCGGCAGATGCGCAAGACCTGATGTGACAAGCAGCAGCAGGATCCACTCGTAGGTGACATAGGCCTTCATCTGCTCGAAGGCGTCGAGCTTGCCGTAGAATTCGAGAACCGGCCGCGCCACCGTCTCAAAGGCGTAAAAGCCGAGCGCCCAGCCGGCTATGCCGCCGAGCACGGAAGCGACTGTGGCAATCACGGCGTAGCGATAGGAGCGTTCCGGCTTGGCAAGCGCCATCGGCAGGAACAGCACATCGGCGGGGACGAGAAAGACGGAGCTTTCGACGAAGGCGATGACGGCGAGCCAGACTTCGGCCGATTTGCGCGCGGCCAGAGACATGGTCCAGTCGTAAAGTCTGCGAAGCATTCCATTCCCTTCCTGTTGCGGTGCAAAAAGCTTTAGGGGCCGTGGGCGGCGCTGTAAATGCTCGCCCGTGTCCTTCGTGCCACCCGCCGCCTAAAAATTTCGTGATGCGGGCTCCTGCCGCCCTTCCCAAGATTTCACGGGATGGCGAATCGGCCATTCTGCAGCAAGCTGTCTCAAAGCATGATGCCGAAAGTGTGGGCGGTTTCTCATAACATCATGCTCGAGCTGATGTGGGGCGACGTGCAGGGTGGCATGGGAATGTTCAAAGTGATCGAAGGCGGCCGCAGGCAGGCCGTGCACATGGCCGAGCGGTCCGAAGAGGGCGGCAGGCCGAGCCGGGACGATGTGCGCCGGGAGGCGGCGCGGCGGCTGGACGAAAGCGGCTATCATCCGTCGCGCGTCCGGGAATTTGCGACCGGCGTGCCGATGCTGGCCTCGCTTAAATATCTGTCGCTGCAGATCGATTTCGCCGCCGAGAGCTTATCGCGGCTCGACCCGATCCCTGAGGATTTCCGCTCCGACGGCTATTGGCCGGCCGGCTGAGGCGATCGCGCTAAAGCGCGTCGCGTCAAACTTGATTCATGCGACGCGCTTTAGGTCTTTGTTTTTAAGCATGTCGTTGCCGCAAAAGCGCTTCCCGCTTTGCCTGGGAAAAACCGTGGCACACTTTTGCGCGACATGCTTTATCGCAATTCCGAGCCATGTATCGGTGTTGCCTCAGGAGAGATCCATCGACTTTTCCCACTGCTGACGCAGGTCGTTCATCTCGGTGCGCTTCTGGGCCATTTCGCTGACGGCGGCGCGCAAATTGGGATGACGTGACATGAACATGTTGAAGTCGCGCCGTTCGAGCACCTCGAACTGGCAAAAGTCGACGGCGATGACGTCGGCAGTGCGCCGTCCGCCGCTCAAGAGCGCCATTTCGCCGAAGAAGGCGCCGGGCTCCAGGCGGATCGCGCCGCTAGCAAGCCGGACTTCCACCGCCCCAGAAGAAATAAAATACATGCCGTCGCCGCGGTCGCCGCGGCGGATGACGCGTTCGCCGGGGGGCGCGGATTTCGCCTTGAAGAGCAGCAGCAGCTCCTCCTGCGCGTCCTCGTCGACCTCGGAGAACAACGGGAAGGTCTCGATCAGCTGCTGCATTTTCAGCTGATGCTCGCGTTCGCGCTCCTCGCCGAGCGCCCTGATTTTTTCCAGCTCCCTGCCCAGCGCCTTCTGACGCTTTCTGCCGTAGCTCTCCCAGAGGGTGGGCCATGTCGCATGGGCATATGTCTTCAACCCGTCGGTCGCCAGGATCACGATCGGGTTGAGCGTGATCGACAGGATCGCGGCGGCGAGGATCAGATCCTGACCCTCATGCGGCAGCAGCCCGAGCGTGACGCCGAGGCCGGCGAGAATGAAGGAAAATTCGCCGATCTGGGCAAGGCCGCCGGCCAAGGTCAACCCGAGACCGATCGGATAGCGCAGCAATATGACGATCGCAAAGGTGATGATGCCCTTGCCGAGGATGACGAGCGCCAACGCGCCGATCACCGCCAGCGGCTGGCGCACCAGGATCGAAGGGTCGAAGAGCATGCCGACGGAGACGAAGAACAGCACCGAGAAGGCGTTCTGCAGCGGCAGCGAATCGGCCGCCGCCCGGTGGCTGAGCTGGGATTCGCTCATGACGACGCCGGCGAAGAAGGCGCCGAGCGCAAAGGAGACGCCGAAGATCGCCGCCGAGCCGAAGGCGATGCCGAGTGCGATCGCCAAGACCGTCAGCGTGAACAGTTCACGTGAGCCGGTGCGGGCGATCATCGTCAGCAGCCAGGGCACGATGCGCGGCCCGAGGAAGATCGCCATGGCGGCGAAGCCGGCCACCTTCAAGAGCGTCAGGCCGAGCGTCAGCACCAGCGGCAGCTCGCCGAGACCGTGATTGGTAGTCGTGGCGGCATTGCCGCCGAGAAGCTCCGCCAGCGCCGGCAGCAGCACCAGCGCCAGCACCATCACCAGATCCTCGACGATCAGCCAGCCGACGGCGACGCGCCCGCTCGGCGCGTTGACGAGATTGCGCTCTTCCAGCGCCTTCAGCAGAACGACGGTGCTGGCGACCGACAGGCTGAGGCCGAGGACGATGCCGGCGCCGAGGCTCCAGCCCCAGAGTTTGCAAAGGCCGATGCCGAGAAGGGTGGCGAGGATGATCCGCCCGATGGCGCCCGGCACGGCGATCCCCCGCACGGCGAGCAGATCGGAGGCGGAAAAATGCAGGCCGACCCCGAACATCAACAGGATGACGCCCATTTCGGCGAGCTGGCCGGCAAGGGCGGTATCGGCGACGAAGCCCGGCGTGAACGGCCCCATCAGAATGCCGGCCATCAGGTATCCGACGAGCGGCGGCAGCCGCAGCCGGTCGGCGCCATAACCCAGGATCGCCGCGAAAACGAAACTGACGGCAACCGTCGCGATGAGCCCTACTTCCTGATGCACGTCCGAACCTTCCTGTAATAGCGGCGGCCACTCTGTACGAAGTGCAGGCAAAATTAAACAGTCGATTTGGCGGATGGCGCTGCCTTGTTCTCAATCCGTGCGATGAAGCGCGGAACTTATATGCTGTCGTCTGCGGCACGGCCGGGCGGCCGGCAATGTTGGAACCAGTTGCGTCTTGTCTCGTTGCCCTTTCATCAAGAAAGGAGAAACGACATGCGGAAGATCATCCTGAATTGTACTGTGGCGGCCCTTGCCGCCTGCTCGTTTGCAGCGCCTGTTCTCGCCGACAGCGTTTATGTCAGGGAACGTTCCTATGACGACGGTTATCGTCATGAGCGCGTCAGACCCGGCATCACCATCAGCGAGCGTGGCGTCACTTTCGGTGCGGTGCGCGAACGTGAACACCGCCGCTATCGCGACAATGGCTGCGAAACCAGGAGCGTTACCCGCCAGACCGACGACGGCGAAGTGACCAAGACGGTCCGGCGCTGCAACTAATGAAACATTCTCGACAAGGACGAAGCCCGGTTCACAGAGCCGGGTTTTCGCCTTTCATGGCGCTGATATCGCAATGCAGTGGTGAAACTCGTCCGTCGGTGTTATGAGCACGCCTTTGGTAGAAGCGCATTCCCAGCGCAAACACCGCCTGCACAGGATTTTTGAGTATGATTGAACTTACGCCGTCCCAGATCGCCGCATTGAAACTCGCCCGGGATGGAGACCTTTACCCTCAGCCGGCCAATAAATGGACGCATCAGAACGCGACGGTGACCTACGCGAAAAACGACCGTTGGAAAGAGCGGCCGCAGAAAATCAAATCGGTCACCGCCAAGACGCTGGGCGAGCTGAAGGAACCGGGTTTCCTCGAGCGGCGGCACCTCGATGACGATGTCACGAAAGACGTCTACGGCATCACCATGGCCGGCAAGATGTGGCTGCTGAAGAACAAGTAGGTTCAGATGTGAATTCGGTCCGCGCTTCCGCGTCAGCTTGTCGATGCGGAGGCGCGACACGATGATATTCGGGATGATGGTGATGCTGGCCGGCGCCGTTATCGAACCCACCCGCCTTCGTTCCTGACGGAACTGCGGCTCGCCGAGCCGAAGCTCACAGAGCGGAGGCTGGTGCCCCATGCCGGAGTCGAACCAGCACTTCTTTCGAAACTCGATTTTGAGTCGAGCGCGTCTACCAATTCCGCCAATGGGGCAACGGAGTGAACGGGCGGCTGTCTAACATGCGAGCGCCCGCACGCGCAAGACGGGCAAGCGAAGTTATCAAACTGATCCGGTAGAGAGATCCGGCCTCGTTTCGAGGCCGGAGGCTTGCGATATCAATGAGCAGCCGCAGGTGCGGGATTGCTCAGGCCGGACTTCTTCAGGGTGATCGCCAGGATCGAGGCCAGCAGGCAGAAGGCGCCGGCGATGAAGAAGGCGGGCAAGTAGCTCGAAAGTTCGGTGCGCGACAGGCCGGCGCCATAGGCGGCGGTTGCGGCACCCAGCTGATGGCCGGCAAAAACCCAGCCGAAGACGAGGCCGACCTTTTCGCGGCCGAAGCGGTCGGCGGCGATCTTGACGGTCGGCGGCACGGTGGCGATCCAGTCGAGGCCATAGAAGACGGCGAAGATCGAGAGGCCGTAAAAGCTGAAATCGCTGAAGGGCAGGTAGAGCAGCGACAGGCCGCGCAGGCCGTAATACCAGAACAGCAGCCAGCGATTGTCGAAGCGGTCGGACAGCCAGCCGGAGCCGATGGTGCCGAAGAAATCGAAGATGCCCATGACGGCGAGCACGCTGGCCGCGGCCACCGGCACGATGCCGAAATCGCCGCAGAGGGTGACGAAGTGGGTCTGGATCAGGCCATTGGTGCTGAGGCCGCAGATGAAAAAGGTGGCAAACAGGATCCAGAAGGTGGAGGTCCTGGAGATTTCCTTGAGCACGGTGATCGGCGTCATCAGCGCGACGCCGAGCGAGGTGCTGGCCGGCGGCGGCGTGACCTGTGTTTCGCCGAGGGCGGGCAGGTTGAGGTCGGCCGGCCGGTCGCGCATGAAGGCGAGCACGGCGAGAGCTGCGACCATGATCATGGCGCAGACGAAAAATACCGTGGAGCGCCAGCCGTAGCGCTCCGTCAGCTCGGCCATCAGCGGCAGAAAGACGAGCTGGCCGGTGGCCGAACTCGCCGAGAGCATGCCGACGACGAGGCCGCGATGTTTGGTGAACCAGCGGGTGGAGATCGTTGCGGCGAGCACCATCGCCGTCAGACCGGTGCCGAAGCCGACGACGATGCCCCAGAGCAGCAGCAACTGCCACAGCGTGGTCATGAACAGCGAACCGACAAAGCCGGCGCCGATCAGCGCCAGGGCGAAGACGATGACCTTGCGCACACCGAAATAATTCATGAAGGCGGCGGCGAACGGGCCCATGAAACCGAAAAGGATCAGGCGGATCGCAAGGGCCGAGGAAATCTGCGAGGTCTCCCAGCCGAACTCGTCCTGCAGCGGCTTGATCAGCACGCCTGGTGCGCCCATGGCGCCGGCTGTGACCAGCATGGTGAGGAAGGTTGCGGCAACGACGACCCAGCCGTAGTGGATGTTGCGCCGGGCAAGAGTGGTGGCGAGCGCTGTGGATACCATGAGCGAGATTCCGTTCGGATTCAGGTTCGGGAATGATTTACATGATGGTCATCATATTTCTTGCGTATTCATGATGGACGTCATATATTTTGTCAAGCGACTATTTCTGGAGATGAGAAATGCGGGTCAGCCGCGAGAAATTTGCCGAAAACCGTGAAAAGATCCTGAGCGTTGCCGGTGTGCTCTTTCGCGAGAACGGTTTCGACGGGGTTGGCGTCGCCGACATCATGAAGGCGGCGGGGCTGACGCATGGCGGTTTCTACGGGCATTTCGCTTCGAAGGACGAGTTGGCGCTCGAGGTCAGCCGTAAGCTGATCGACAAGGTCGAAACGCGCTGGAAGGAGCACATCGCCAATTCTCCCGACCGGCCGCTGGAATCGCTTCTCGACCATTATATCCATTGGCGCACGGTCGACGATCCCGGCGGCAGCTGCGTGTTCGCGACGCTGATCCAGGAGGTCAGCCGCAGCCGCGGTGCGGTGCGCGCCGTCTTCAGCGATGGGCTCTCCGTGCTGGTCGAGACGCTTGCCGATATCGTTCCCGGCAAGAGCGAAAAGGAGCGCCGCGCCAATGCCGCCACCACGCTCTCCTCGATGATGGGCGCCGTCATCCTGGCCCGTGCCGTCGAGGACCGGGCGCTTGCCGAGCAATTTCTGGTGACGATGCGCCGCAAGCTCGATCCCGGTGGCCGGGCATAATTCGGGACGATGCGGTTTCGATATTCTTCGCGTAGACGGAGAGATAAAGCCGCCGGCGGTTATTTGAAGCCGGCCACGGCGTGCGGGATGTAGGGTGCCTCCAGGGCGGCTACTTCTTCCGCGGTGAGCTTGACCGAGAGCGAGGCAACCGCATCGCTGAGGTGGTTCGGTTTGGAAGCGCCGATGATCGGGGCGGTCACGGCACTCTTCTGCAGGATCCAGGCGGTTGCGACCTCAGCGCGGGAGATGCCGCGGGCCTTGGCGATCTCGGCCACGGCCTCGACGATCCTGCGGTCGGCGTCGACGGACTGCGTGTACAGCATCTTGCCGAATTCGTCGGTTTCGCTGCGCGCCGTCGCCTCGTCCCAATCGCGGGTCAGGCGGCCGCGGGCAAGCGGGCTCCAGGGGATGACGGCGATCTTCTGATCCTCGCAGAGCGGCAGCATTTCACGTTCTTCCTCGCGGTAGAGCAGGTTCAGGTGGTCCTGCATGCTGACGAATTCGGTCCAGCCGTTCAGCCGGGAGACGTAGAGCGCCTTGGCAAATTGCCAGGCATACATGGAGGAGGCGCCGATATAACGCGCCTTGCCCGATTTGACGACATCGTGCAGCGCCTCCAGCGTTTCCTCGATCGGCGTCGTGTAATCGAAGCGGTGGATCTGGTAGAGGTCGACATAGTCGGTGCCGAGGCGGCGCAGGCTGTTGTCGATCTCGTCGAAGATCGCCTTGCGCGACAGGCCGGCGCCATTCGGGCCCGGCCGCATGCGGTTGAACACCTTTGTCGCCAGCACGATGTCCTCGCGCTTGGCGAAATCTTTGATGGCGCGGCCGACGATCTCCTCGGAGGAGCCGTTGGAATAGGTGTTGGCGGTGTCGAGGAAATTGATGCCGAGGTCGATCGCCTGGCGGATCATCGCCCGGCTTTCTTCTTCGCGCAGGCTCCAGGCGTGATTGCCGCGGCCGGGATCGCCGAAGGTCATGCAGCCCAGGCAGATTTTCGAGACTTCGAGGCCGGTCTTCCCAAATTTTGCATATTCCATGAAACGACTCCGTGATGAATCCGATGACCCCATTCAATGCCCCGGGCGATTTCCATGATCTAGCGCGGAAACCGGCAAAGTCGCAGGGCGTCCGGCGAAGCATTGGTTCTGCCATGCGCACAACAATGCGTGATGGGTTTTGAAACCGGGTCTGTCATCGCCTTCCGGACCGGTCGCTTGCGCAATTGCAGCACAAGGTGTTAGCTGGTGCAGCATTTCATTGGACTTCGACTATGCTACTGCCGTCCCACAATCGTTACGACGATCTCTATCGCGATTTCTCGTGGCGGATTCCCGAGGATTTCAATATCGGCCGCGCCGTCAGCGACGACTGGGCGGCGAGGGCGCCGGGACAGGTCTGCCTCGAACATTTCAGCCCGGACGGCGATCACCGCAGCCTGACCTATCGCGCGCTCGCCGACCGCTCCTCGGCCTTTGCAAATGCGCTGGTGTCGCTCGGTATAAGACGCGGCGATCGGGTTGCACTGCTCTTGCCGCAATCCTTCGAGACGGTGATCGCGCATGTGGCGATCTACAAGACCGGCGCGATCGCGCTGCCGCTGGCGCTGCTCTTCGGCGTCGAGGCGTTGGAATACCGGCTGAAGGCGGCAGGTGTGGTTGCCGTCGTCACCAACGGCTTCGGTCTCGAACGCATCCGCCGGATCCGCGAGCGCCTGCCGATGCTGAAACATATCGTCAGCATCGACGGGCCGAGTGCAGATGCGGCTGGCTTCGGCGAACTGGTGGACGGCCATGCCCCGGTCTTCGAGGTCGCCGAGACCGGTCCGGACGATCCGGCGTTGATGATCTTCACCTCGGGAACGACGGGGCCGCCGAAGGGTGCGCTGCATGGCCACCGTGTCCTGCCTGGCCATGTTCCCGGCATGCAGTTTGCCCATGAGGGTTTTCCGAAAGCGGGCGACAAGGTCTGGACGCCGTCCGACTGGGCCTGGGCGGGCGGTCTGCTCAACGCGCTGCTGCCGGCTCTTCTGCTCGGCGTTCCCGTCGTTTCGTCGCCGGCGCAGAAATTCGATGCCGACATGGCCTACCGCATCATGGCGGAGATGAAGGTGCGCAACGCTTTCATTCCGCCGACGGCATTGAGGCTGATGCGATCGGTTGGCGATCCGCGCTCGAAATACGATCTGGTGCTGCGCACCATCGGCTCGGCCGGCGAGGCGCTCGGCCGCGAGACTTATGAATGGGCACAGCGCGCGCTCGGCATCACCGTCAACGAATTTTACGGCCAGACGGAGTGCAATTTCGTGCTTTCGTCGAGTGCTGCCCATGGCGTGACCAAGGCAGGCGCTATCGGTCGGGCGGTGCCGGGGCATCGCGTTGCGATCGTCAGTGAAGCCGGTGACGAATTACCAGTCGGCGAACCGGGGCAGATCGCCATCGCCAGTCCCGATCCCGTCATGTTCCTCGGCTACTGGGACGATGCGGCGGCGACGGCGCGAAAATTCGCCAAGGGCTGGCTGCTCACCGGCGATATCGGCCGCCAGGATGCCGATGGCTACGTCACTTTCGAAGGCCGCGACGACGACGTCATCACCTCGTCGGGATACCGCATCGGCCCGGCCGAAATCGAGGATTGCCTGATCGGTCACCCCGCCGTGCAGCTTGCCGCCGCCGTCGGCAAACCCGATGCAGTGCGCACCGAGATCGTCAAGGCCTATATCGTGCTGTCGCCAGGCCATCAGCCAAGCGAGGCGCTGGCCGCCGACATCCGGGAATGGGTGAAGACGCGGCTTTCGATGCACGAATATCCGCGCGAGGTGGAATTCATCGAGTCACTGCCGCTGACAACCACCGGCAAGGTGATCCGCCGACTGCTGCGGGAGAAGGCGGCGGCAGAAAGTTAGCCGCTCCGGCCGGCGAGCGACATGATCTTCTCGCGCAGCATCTTCGCCATATTGCGGGTGCTGCGGTACATATGGAGCTGGGCTGAGACTTGGCGCATATCGCGGTCGCTGTTCTGCGTCAGGCCGATCACCAGCGTTCCCATCTCCTCGCGCTCCTGCCAAAAGCGGCTCATGATCGGATGGTCCGAGACGGCGCAGGAATCGGAGCGGACGATATTGGCGTCATCGAGATGCCATTCGGTGAGTTCGCTCATCAGCAGCTTGCCCGGCGAAAAGCGCGCATAGTTCTCGTCATAGGCGGTCTTCCAGGTATAGGCCTCGCCACCCATCATCAGCACGACGATGGCGGCGATCGCCTTGCCGTTGAGGTCGATCGTGTGGATCCGCACGGCATCGACGGCGGCAAGGTTGGACACCGCCTCGCGGGCGAAGGCGGTATGATAGCGATCGGTGACGAGGGCGCTGCGCCGCTTGCCCTTCCAGCCGCCGGCTTCCATCGCCAGGAATTCCTCGAAGCGGATGTGGATTTCGCGGGGCTGGCGGGCGACGGCATAAACCGTCGTTCCCTTTTCCTCCAGCAGACGCCACTGGCGGCGCATTTCGCGCATGTGCGAGGAAGAGATGGTGCGGCCGAGATAGGCCGGCGCCTCTTCGTCGCTCTGCAGCATTGGGCGCAAATAGGGATTGGTGACGGTGACGGGGAGGTTGCGGCTGAGCGCCACCGCCTTGACCATGCGCACGAAGATACCGTTCAGCCTCAGATCCGGCAGGACCACGATGCCGGGCAGATTGAGGTCGCGCGCGGTCAGGCCCTCGAAGAGATTGTCGAGGGTCTCGGCGGCATCCTCGCTGTCGACGAGCGGCGTGCCGAGCGGGCCGAAGCTGTTCGACCAGCCGCGGATGATCGACGGGCCTACGGCAAAACCCGGCTTGTCGACCGAAAACGGCATCAGAAAGCGCATGCGGCTGCGGCCGGCATTGTGGTCGCGGATCAGGGCGAAGTTCACCTGCCGGTCTTCGAGCCGCGGCATGGCCGGCGCGAGGAAGCGGCCGGAGAAGAAGACGTTCGGCTCCATCGCCCGGTTGGAGAGGAAGTCGAGTTCTTCCTGAAGGTCATAGCCGAGCTTGCCGGGATAGACGCAGAGTTCACGCCCCGGCCGGCCGATCTCGGCGCGCGCCTCGGCCCGGGGCGCTTCGAAATGCAGCGCGGCGAGATCATGCACCATGCGGTTGGCTATGCTGTCGGTGCTTTCGGTCACGGGAGGAATACGCACCATTTATCGAACTCTCATTTCTGGCGTTGCCGCGGAGGGGCTGGCGAAGGCAAAAAGGACGATGCCGAGCGTGTGGCGCACGGCAAGATGCAGCAGGATCGCCTCGACCGCCATGGCTGAAGCCGTGGCGATCGCGGTGCCCTCGATGCCGTAATGCGGGATCAAAGCAAGGTTGAGGCCGACATTGGCCGCCAGCGCACCGGCGTAGAGCCCGACGCAGAGGTTCTGCTTGCCGGCCATCATCAGCAGCGTTTCGGCCGGGCCGACCAGCGATTTGGCGAGGATGCCGGCGAGCAGGATCGCCATGATCGCATAACCCGATGTAAAAGCGCCGCCGAAAAGCGACAGCAGAAGATGGCCGGCGGCAAGCACGACAAGGCCGACGCCGAGTGCGGGCCAGAAGGTCCAGCGGGCGGCGTCGATGGCGGCCGCCGCCAGCTGCGCATGGTCGCCTTCGGCGATGATCGAGGAAAAGCGCGGGCCGGAGGCGGCCTTGACAGAGAAATTGATGAAATGCACCAGCGCCATCGTCTTGGCAGCGGCGAAGTAGATGGCGACGTCGTGCGGCTCGAGGAAGATGCCGACGACGACGACATCGGAATTGGTGAGCAGGAAGCTGACGCCCTCTATCAGGAAAATCGGAAAGGCGACGCTGATCCAGGCGAGGAAATCGACCTTGTGCGGCCCTTTGTCATAATGCCGGCGAAGGCGATAGAGCGTTGCGGCATACTGGCCGAGCGCGGTGACGAAGGTCGCGGCGAGCGCTGCCTGCATCGCGGTGACGGCCGTATGCTCGGCGCCGATGGCGATGGCGATCAGCATGAAGAGGATGATCAGGATCGGCCGGACGATATAGACCGGGCCAAGCGCCATGACCGGCCAGTGGTTTGCCCGCGACGTGCCTTCCAGAATGTCGCCGAGCGCGATCATCGGCATGGCGAGCAGGCCGAGGAAGAGCGGGACGAGATAATAGACCTGGATCATGTGGCCGAAGAAATGCAGCCCGAGCATGCCGGCGGCGAGCACCGCCGTGCCGGAAAGCAGCGCGAAGATGCGCGCCGTGCCGGTGAGGCCGCGGATTTCCTCGAAGGCGCCGGCTGCCCGGTATTGCGGCAGAAAGCGGATGATCGCCGTGTGGAACCCAAGGCATGAAAGATCGCCGAAGACGACGACCAGCACCCAGACGAAAACGAAGATGCCGTATTCATATTCGCCCATCAGCCGGGCAAGCGCGATCTGGGAGATGAAGGCGAGGGCTGCACTGAGGATGCGGATCGAAAAGGCCGTCAGTGCCATGCGCTGAGCGGCCGCCTTCTCACCACGTTCGGTGAGCACGGCCGCAAGCATGCGCAGCGCACGGCCGCCGATCGGGCGCAGACCCGCGGGCAGCATCTTTTCCGCTGTTTCTATGACCGCCATGATGAACACGCAAAACTCTGAAGGTCAGGCAAATCGTCCCGAAGTCTTGACAGAACAGGGTTAAGAAACGGTTCCGCATCGGGCTTGTCACCGACGTTGAAATTGCGGTTTTCCAGCGCGGTCGCGGAAAAGAAAATGCCGCCCGAAGGCGGCATTTTCACGATCTTTGCGGCTTGCCTCAGACCTGCTCGAAGGCGCCGTGGCAATGCTTGTATTTCTTGCCGGAACCGCAGGGGCAGATCTCGTTGCGACCGATTTTGCCCCAGGTGGCCGGGTCATCCGGATTGCGATTTTCCGGCGAAACGATGACTTCCGATGCCTGGTAGATCGCCGGGGCGAAATCGTCCTCGCCGGTGGTCGGATCGAGGTGATGGGCCTGCATCAGCGGCGGCTCCGGTTCGGCCGGCGCCTGCTGCACGAGTTCGACGCGCATCAGCTGGGCGGTGACGGCCTCACGCAGATTGTTGAGGAGGCCGGTGAACAGCTCGAAGGCTTCCGACTTGTATTCCTGCAGCGGATCGCGCTGAGCATAGCCGCGGAAGCCGATGACGGAGCGCAGATGGTCGAGATTGACGATGTGCTCGCGCCAGAGATGGTCGAGGGTCTGCATGACGATCGAGCGTTCGACATAATGCATGATGTCGTCGCCGAAACGCTCGGCCTTTTCGGTGAAGGCGGCGTTGGTGGCTTGCGTCAGGCGCTCGCGGATATCGTCTTCGCCGATGCCTTCTTCCTTCACCCAGTCCTCGATCGGCAGGTCGAGATTGAGGATGTTCAAGGCACCGGTCTTCAGGCCGACGGCATCCCATTGTTCGGCATAGGCGCGCTCGGGGATATGCTTGTCGACCATGTCCTCGATCACCTCACGGCGCATATCGGACACGGTTTCGGAAATATTGGTCGATTCCATCAGTTCGAGGCGCTGCTCGAAGATCACCTTGCGCTGATCGTTGAGAACGTCGTCATACTTCAGGAGGTTCTTGCGGATATCGAAGTTGCGGGCTTCGACCTTCTTCTGGGCGCGCTCCAGAGCCTTGTTGATCCAGGGATGGACGATCGCCTCGCCCTCCTTGAGGCCGAGCTTGGTCAGCATGCTGTCCATGCGGTCGGAGCCGAAGATGCGCATCAGGTCGTCCTGAAGCGAGAGATAGAATTTCGAGCGGCCGGGGTCGCCCTGACGGCCGGAGCGACCGCGCAGCTGGTTGTCGATGCGGCGGCTTTCATGGCGTTCGGTGGCGATGACGTAGAGGCCACCGGCGGCAAGCGCCTTCTGCTTGAGCTCCTTGATCTCCTCGACGATCGCCTGGATCCGGGCTTCCCGCTCCGGACCGGCTTCGACGTCGCCGAGTTCGCGCTCGATGCGCATGTCGAGGTTGCCGCCGAGCTGGATGTCGGTACCGCGGCCGGCCATATTGGTGGCGATGGTGATGGCACCCGGCACACCGGCCTGGGCGACGATATAGGCTTCCTGCTCGTGATAGCGGGCGTTCAGCACCTGGAAGTCGTCGAAGCCCTGCTTGCGCAGGCGCTCGGCGAGCAGCTCCGATTTCTCGATCGAGGTGGTGCCGACCAGCACCGGCTGGCCGCGTTTATGGGCGTCGAGGATTTCCTCGATGATCGCCTTGAACTTCTCGTCGAAGGTCCGGTAAACCTCGTCGTCCTCGTCGAGGCGCTTGATCGGCAGGTTGGTCGGGACCTCGATGACATCGAGATTGTAGATGTTGGCAAATTCTTCCGCTTCCGTCTGTGCCGTGCCGGTCATGCCGGCGAGCTTGGCGTACATGCGGAAATAATTCTGGAAGGTGATCGATGCCAGCGTCTGGTTTTCCGGCTGGATCTGCACCTTTTCCTTGGCTTCGAGCGCCTGGTGCTGGCCTTCCGAATAACGCCGGCCCGGCATCATGCGGCCGGTGAACTCGTCGATGATGACGACTTCGTCGTTGCGGACGATATAGTCCTTGTCGCGCTGGAAGAGCTTGTGGGCCTTCAGCGCGTTGTTGACGTGGTGGACGATCGCGACGTTCTCGATGTCGTAGAGCGCGTTGCCCTTCAAGAGGCCGGCCTGGCGGAGCAGATTTTCCAGCTTCTCGGTGCCCTCTTCGGAGAAGTTGGCCGAGCGCTGCTTCTCGTCGATCTCGTAATCGCTGGGGACGAGTAGCGGAATGAAGGCGTCGATCGTATTGTAGAGTTCGGAGCGGTCGTCGAGCGGACCGGAGATGATCAGCGGCGTGCGCGCCTCGTCGACGAGGATCGAGTCCACTTCGTCGACGATCGCGAAGTTGTGGCCGCGCTGGACCATCTGGTTCTTCTCGTATTTCATGTTATCGCGCAGATAATCGAAGCCGAGTTCGTTGTTGGTGGCGTAGGTGATGTCGCAGGCATAGGCCGCGTGGCGTTCCTCGTCCGACAGGCCGTGGACGATGACGCCGGTGGTCATGCCGAGGAAGCCGTAGACGCGACCCATGGTCGCGGCATCGCGCTGGGCGAGGTAATCGTTGACGGTGACGACGTGCACGCCCTTGCCGGAAAGCGCGTTCAGGTAGACCGGCAGGGTCGCGACGAGGGTCTTGCCTTCGCCGGTCTTCATCTCGGCAATCGCATTCGAATGCAGGATCATGCCGCCGACCAGCTGTACGTCAAAAGGCCGCAGGCCGAGAACGCGGCGCGAGGCTTCGCGCACGACCGCGAAGGCCGGGATCAGGATGTCGTCGAGCGTCTTGCCCTCGGCGAGCAGAGCGCGAAACTCGACGGTCTTTGCCGCCAGCTGCTCGTCCGTCAGGGCCTTGGTCTTCTCTTCGATAGAGTTGATGGCAGCGACGTTCGGCTGGAAAGACCGCACGCGGCGGTCATTGGAGGACCCAAATAACTTGCGGGCTAGACCGCCAAAGCTGACCATATGACTGGTCCTTTCTCAAATATTCATCCCCGGCGTTTGTTGTTCGCGGCCCAGCCGAAAATCAGGCGCGCGGCTAAAACGCCCGGAAACTGTTCTGGACGCGAGGTTGCGTGACAGATAAGAGGGGGGTCGAATGATGTCAACGGATTTGGCGGATACAGAAAGGCCACAATCCGGTGTTGATGGCTATTTTGAGCCGATTCAGGCGATGCTGAAAGCGGCGATGTAACTGTGAAGGGTATTTCATGTTGAGCACCAACAAACTTGCCGTTCTGGCGTTTGCAACTTTTGTTGCGCTCCAGGCCCCGGCCTATGCCGATGACGCCGTCATCGCCAAGGTCGGCAATCTGGAGATTCACCAGTCGGAACTCGACCTTGCCGTCGCCAATCTCGACCCGCAGCTGGCGCAGCTTCCCGACGATCAGAAGAAGGTCGCAGCCCTTTCCGCCGCCATCGACGTGAAGCTCCTTGCCGCCGACGCTGCGGCCGAGAAGCTCGATCAGACCGACGAATTCAAGAAGCGCATGCAGTATCTCACCGACCGCGAGCTGCACAACGCCTACTTCAAGAAGCATGTCGTCGACATCGTGACGCCTGAAGAAGTCAAGGCTCGCTACGACAAGGAAGTCGCCGCGCTGCCGAAGCAGGAGGAAGTCCACGCCCGCCATATCCTCGTCAAGACCGAGGACGAAGCCAAGGACATCATCAAGCAGCTCGACGCCGGCAAGGATTTCGCCGAACTCGCCAAGGAAAAGTCCACCGACCCGAACAAGTCCGAAGGCGGCGACCTCGGCTATTTCTCGCGCGGCCGCATGGTCAAGGAATTCGAGGACGCGGCCTTCGCGCTTGAAAAGGGCACCTATTCCAAGACTCCTGTTAAAACCGATTTCGGCTTTCACGTCATCAAGGTCGAGGATAAGCGCGACGCCCCGCCGCCGCCCTTCGAGCAGGTGCAGGATCAGGTTCGTCAGCTCGTCATGCGCGACAAGTATCTTGAGCTTCTGAACAAGGCAAAGGCCTCTGCCAAGATCGAAATCAGCGACGAGACGCTGCGCAAGGGTTACGAACAGGCCAACAAGCAGCCGGAACCGGGCAGTGAGCCCGTCGCGCCGGCGCCGAAGCAGTAATAGTCGCATTAGGGCCCGGTTTTTCCGGGCCCTTTACTGCATAATTCCTTAAATCGGAATCGATTTAAGGGCAAAATTATGCAGCAATTTTAAAGTGTTACAGCGTCCTTTGCGCGTCTGAAAAGACGCGCGGCGCTGTAATATCGTTGTTGTTGTCGCATTTCCGGACGGCGAACCGCTGCCGATTTCGCCTGGAAATGCCCATTGGCAGGTTTCATCATGTCCGGTTCCATCTCTCCGCTCGCCCCGAAATCCTTCGTCTCGATGCCGCCGCTGCGCGGCGTGCGCATGGCAACGGCTTCCGCCGGCATCAAGTACAAGAACCGAACCGATGTGCTGCTGATGGTCTTCGACAAGCCGGCGGCCGTCGCGGGCGTCTTCACCCGCTCGAAGTGCCCGTCGGCGCCGGTCGATTTCTGCCGGGCCAATCTGCCGCATGGCACTGCGCGGGCGGTTGTCGTCAACTCAGGCAATGCCAATGCCTTCACCGGCCTGAAGGGCCGCCAGGCGACCGAGCTGACGGCGAAGTCGGCAGCATCAGCTGTCGGCTGCGGCGAAAACGAGGTCTACCTGGCCTCGACCGGCGTCATCGGCGAGCCGCTCGACGCCACCAAATTCGCCGGCGTGCTCGACCGGATGCAGACCGAAGCCACCGGCGACTTCTGGTTCGAGGCCGCCAAGGCGATCATGACGACCGACACCTATCCCAAGGTTTCGACCCGCAGCGCCGAGATCGGCGGCGTTGCCGTGACGATCAACGGCATTGCCAAGGGTGCCGGCATGATCGCGCCCGATATGGCGACGATGCTGTCCTTCGTCGTCACCGATGCCGATATTGCGCCCGCCGCGCTGCAGGCGCTGCTGTCGGATGGCGTCGGGCCGACCTTCAATTCCATGACCGTCGACAGCGACACCTCCACATCCGATACGCTGATGCTGTTCGCGACGGGAGCTGCGGCCGAGGACGGCCAGGCCCGGATCGAACGCGCCGACGACCCGCGCCTTACCGCGTTCCGCGCCGCGCTCAACGCGGTGCTGAAGGATCTGTCGCTGCAGGTGGTGCGCGACGGCGAGGGCGCCACCAAGATGCTCGAAATCACCGTGACGGGCGCCGAGAGCGATGCCGCCGCCAAGCGCATCGGGCTATCGATCGCCAATTCGCCACTGGTCAAGACGGCGGCCGCCGGCGAAGACGCCAATTGGGGCCGCATCGTCATGGCCGTCGGCAAATCCGGCGAGATGGCCGACCGCGACCGGCTCGCCATCTGGTTCGGCGATGTCAGGGTCGCCGTCAATGGCGAGCGTGACCCGGATTATTCCGAGGCCGCGGCCACGAACGTCATGAAAGCGCAGGATATCCCCGTCAAAGTCGAGATCGGTCTCGGCACCGGCACGGCAACCGTCTGGACCTGCGACCTCACCAAGGAATATGTTGCGATCAATGGCGACTATCGGAGCTGATCGTTCATTGGTGCAGACATCCATCTCTTCACAGAATCTGCCGCTGGTGCGCAGGCTGGAGGCCGTCGGCTTTCGTGCCTGGCCGGCGGCATCCGTCCAATATGACGGCAGCTGGCAGGTGCGGCTGACGGCCGGCCACCCGTCCAACCGCCTGAATTCGATCGTGCCGCTCGATCCCTCGGATTATCGCGACGTCGAAATACGCCTGGAAAAGGCAAGCCGGAAATTCGAAGCCTATGGCCGCACCGCCGTGGTCCGCCAGACGCCGCTTGCCTCGCCGGTACTGATCGATCTTCTCCGTGCGCAGAACTGGAAGCAATTCGACGAGACGGTGGTGATGACCTGCGACCTGGCCGAGGCCGAGCTGCCGGATACGCTCGATCACCTGCCGACCCACGATGTCGGCCGTTTCGTCGACGCCAATCTCGCCGTCGAGCGGGCGCCACTCAGCTTGAAGCCGGCGCTTGCCGAAATCATTTCGGCGATCAAACCGCCGTCCGGCCTGTTCATGATCGAGAATGCGGCGGACGGGCCGCTGGCGACCGTGCTCTGCGTCCAGGACAACGATCTTGCCGGCATCATGTCGCTTTCAGTCTCCGAGACGCGGCGGCGCGAGGGGCTCGGCACCGAGATTCTGACTTCAGCGCTGCGCTGGGCGCGCATGCGCAGCGCCCGTTCGGCCTGGCTGCAGGTGAAGCTGTCCAACCGTCCGGCCATCGCACTCTATGAACGACTCGGTTTTCGCGGCGCCTATCATTATTGCTATTGGCAGCAGGAGCCGCGATGAGCGAGGCAGGCCGGAAGATATTGCTGGTCGCCGCCTGCGCGCTGATCGATGCCGATGGGCGTATCCTCCTGGCACAGCGCCCCGAGGGAAAGTCGCTTGCCGGATTGTGGGAGTTTCCCGGCGGCAAGGTCGAACCCGGCGAGACGCCGGAGGAAACGCTGGTGCGCGAGCTTGAGGAAGAGCTCGGCATCAAGACCAAGATCGCCTGCCTGGCACCGCTGACCTTCGCCAGCCATTCCTACGAAACCTTCCACCTTTTGATGCCGCTCTATATCTGCCGGCGTTATGAAGGCATTCCGCAGGGCCAAGAGGGCCAGGCATTGAAATGGGTGCGCTCGCAGGCGCTGCGCGACTACCCGATGCCGCCGGCTGACGAGCCGTTGATCCCGATGCTACAAGATCTACTTTGACAGGCTGAATCGTGGCGAAGCGTGTCTCGAGAGAAGCAAAGCGTTGCTGACCAAAGAAATTTCCGCGACGTGCGCGCCGAGGCGACAAAACTCGCGGCCTGGATAGCCGCGAGTATCGTCGTTCTTCTTACTGACCCCAGGTCATTTCGCCCTTGGCGACTTTCGCACCCAATTCCAGGGAAATCGGCATAGCAGCGTCGGGGTAGAGTTTCTTCATGGCTGCGATCAATGCCTTGGAGTCCGCGGCCCTGGCTGCCTCGGCGTCAAATGCGATCAGGTAATCGCGGGTGAAGCTGACGCTGGAAACATCCGTCGGCCACGTGGCGGTGCCGTGACCCGGTACGACGATCTTGGGTTTGCGGGCGAGAATGCCGTCAAGTGCCGCGCGCCAAGCCTTTCGTTCCTCGACGGTGGGAAGATCGGCTACCCAGGGATACATGCCGCCGAAGACCGCCACGCCGCCGAACACGGCATTGAGCGACGGAACCCAGATGTAGCGGCCGCGATCCTTGACACCCGGCGCGGTGACGATTTCCAGCTTCTCGCCATCGACGGAAAGCGTGTCGATGTCGCTCGCTTCCGGGAAAATGATATCGGAGACCAACTTCGGACCGTTGTCGCCCAGAACAGGCGACCAAGCCTTGATCTTGCCTTCGGCATTGTTCCGCATCAGCGCAACTGTGTCGGGAGCAGCGAGGATTCGAGCATCCGGAAAGGCCTGATGGACGGGTGCGAGGCCGAAGTAGTAGTCGGGATCGTTGGTGGTGATATATATGGTCGTCAGGTGCTTGCCGGTGGCCTTGATGGCATCGGCGACGGCCTTGCCGTCCGAAAAACTGAAGCTCGAGTCAATGAGCACGGCTTCCGTCTTGCCGGTTACAAGGACCGGAGCGCGCAGGAAACCCGCTTCGCCGGCTTTGAACGCCGTCCATGACAGGGCAGACTTCTCCTGCTGCGCGGCGCCTGATGTGGCAAGGGGAAGCAGGACAGCAGCTGTTACGGCGATCGCCTTGAGGGTGGTGCGTCTGTTGATCATTTTTTATTCACTTGGTTGTGGGGTGAGCCGATCCTGCCCTGAAGGCGAAGGGGCCGGCGGCAGCCGACACCGTGGGGATGCCGGCCACGCTGCGTGGGATCAGATTTGGAGGATCGGATTAGAGCATGACGCCGAAAAGTGTAAGCGGTTTTCGGACGACATCATGCTCTAACTCTTTAATGTAGAACAGGATTCAGATTTTAGGCCGACCCGGCCTAAAATCATCCTGTTCTAGTAGCCGACGGTGAAACGCTGCCTGACATGGGCCGGGGCTTCGATCTCGTCAGCGAGGGCAACGGCGAAGTCTTCGAAGGAAATGCTGCTGCCGTTTTCGTTCGTCAGGAGTTCGTCCTTGCCGAGACGGAAGGTGCCGGTCCGTTCGCCGGGGACGAATGCGGCCGAAGGCGACAAGAAGGTCCAGTCGAGGTCGTTTTCAGCCTTGAGCTTGTTCAGATAGTCGACGCCGCCCTGCGCTTCAGATTTGTAGATTGCCGGGAACTCGGGCGCGTTGACGAGGAGGACGCCCGGAGCGACTTCGAGGCTGCCCGCCCCGCCCACCACGTAGTAGCGACGAACGCCGGAGGCCTTGACTGCCCCAAGCAGTTTGTCCGGATCGCTGGCGGAGAAATGCACCGAGCTGATGACTGCATCATGCCCTTCCAGAATCCCTGCCAGAGCTTCAGGTGCCTCGATGTCGCCTGAGGCGGCGGTGACGTTCGGGAAAGAGGCGACCTTGGAGGAATCTCGGGCAATCGCGGTGACGCTATGGCCGCGCGCTGACAATTCGGCCAGGATGCGGGAACCGGCTTGGCCGGAAGCTCCGATAAGAGCGATTTTCATGCTATTACTCCTCGTTGGGATCGATGTTTCATGCGTCTGCACAGAGCTCGTCGAGCGCTGCGGCGAGATGGGCCGGACCGTGATACAAGGCCTCGCTGCTAAGGACGTGGGCTTCGCCGTTGATGCGGGCGACGAGCTGCGGAACTCCGCGAATGCCAAGGGTGTTCATCTGACGCTGCGTATCTTCTATCCGCTCCAGCGTGCGCTCCCCAAGAGCGGAGTCGTTCCGCAGCCGCTCGGCGAAGGTCTCGGCAGTCAATTCGATGTCATGCTCGGCAGCGACCTGAACGGCGACCGTCGCCACCTCCTGAAGGTTGGAAGTGTCGCGCCCCTTGAGATAGCGGGCGATTTGGATGGCGTGCAGGAAACGAGGCTCGAGCAGCGCATCATGTTCCCCAAGTGCGGTGAGCGCACGCGTCGCAGGTCCCGAGTCGAAAACGCCGTTCGGTGCCAGTAGGACGTTCTGCAGGTATTCTTCGGAGAAACGCTGCCCCGTGAGAGCCTGAATTCTCTGATCGTTGCGCCAGGCATGGTCGGCGATTGAGGAGATCGGCCTGCCGCCGACGAACAGGCCGGAGGGAAGCATCCTAAGTTGACCCAAGAAATTCTCGGCAAGACCGGCCAGCGCGGGGGCGCTTGCATAGCACCAGCCGCAGAAGGGGTCGAAATAGTACTGAAGCTCAATGTCGGTTTTCATGTCACGTCCTTTTGTTGAGACGAATGTAATGTTGCGAAAATCGAAGATAAAGAGCAATGTGCGCCACAGAATGTTGCATGGATCGAGCGAATAAATGGATCGGGTGGTCGCGGCACAAGTTCTCCTCAAGACAGTCGAGCGAGGTAGCGCCTCCGCCGCGGCTGAAGAACTGGGCATGTCCAGGGCGATGGCATCGCGCTATATCGCCTCTATGGAGGACTGGTCCGGGACGCGACTGCTTCACCGAACGACGCGACAGCTCAGCTTGACGTCTGCCGGAGAACGCGTTCTCGAATTATGCAGGGAAATAGTGCGTGTCGCCGACGCAGTGACGGAGGTCGCAAGCCGTGCCGATACCCCTCACGGTCTGCTCCGGGTGACGGCGCCAAGCATCCTGGCGGAGGTACAGCTTATCCCGCTACTTTCAAATTTTGCGGACCTCTATCCGCGCATCAGGATCGATCTGCAGATTACAGATCGTACCGTCGACCTCGTGCAAGACCGCATCGATGTGGCGATTCGGATCGCCAACCACATGGACCCGTCGCTGATCGCAAAACGGCTGGGACAGTGCCCATCGCGGCTCTACGCTTCGCCGCGTTATCTGACGGCGTACGGAATACCAACCAGGCCAGAGGATCTGAATGCCCATAGGTGTCTCACCTACACACACCTTGGAGGGACAGAATGGACTCTGAAAAATCACGATGCACAGGTTGTCATTCCGGTGCTGGGAGGCTTCCAAACCAATGACGCTCTCGCCCTGAAGTGCGCGGCGCTGTCCGATCTCGGCATCGCAATGCTGCCGCGGTTTGCTGCCGATCCTATAGTTGAGGCGAACAAGCTCGTGGTGGTCTTGCCCGATTGGGAGCCGACCACGCTCGGCATCCATGCGCTTTATGTGTCCCGAAAGCACCTTCCAATGGCCGCTCGGGCACTCATCGATTTCCTGGCCACGCGGCTGCGGGACAAGTAACCCGAACCTCATGCCCTCAATTTTGAACATAGGTCGTTTCAACGGGAACCATTGCATCCGATGATATGTATTAGCGTTACCTGATTATTATCAAGCCGCGGTGTTTTCGGCTGTGGATATTAATGGATCGTTTAACACCTTCTGCCAAAGATCGGCCTCAATCAAGCATCTGGCGTGCGTGTATTAAAAGGCTTGACGTCATGGACGATGATTTCTGGAAAGCTGTCCGGGAAAAGGAACGGGTTTCGTCTGCCTCGCGCAGGACGGGTGCGCTCAATATCGCCCTTCTGTTCGGCACGGCGGTGGTCGCCCTGACGCTTATCCTGACGCCGATGCTTGCGGATTCCTCGAAGAAGAGCGTCTTTGCCAGCGCGCCGGCGGAATTCGATACGATGACGACGGGATCGATCCCGAAGAACGAAAGCGGCAAGCGTTATACGATCCGCCGCAGCGTCCTCCAGGATACACCCGGCTCGGTCTGCGTCGTCCAGGGTTACGGCGTCGGCGCCGGTTGCTGAATGCCGGCCATCGCCTGATGGCCGTGGAATGCTCGTTTGCTGTCGGTTTGCGCTAGGGGTTGGGGTAATGCGTCTTTTGAAAGCATTTCTTGCAGATAATAAAGGTGCGACGGCGGTCGAATACGGCTTGATCGCCGCCATCATTTGCACCGCGCTCGTCTCCGGTCTCGGCTTCTTCACCGGCGCCCTGCAGAATGTCTTCAACGTGATCGACAACAATATAACCGTTAACTGAAGCGGCAGGCGGTTCAACCAAAGCGGGTCGCGATCCTTCAGATTTGCTCCTCGCGCTCTAGCTCTTTGTTTTTGCGCATGTTGCGGCAAAAGCGCTTCGCGCTTTGCCTGGGAAAACCGCTGCACAGTTTTGTGCGACATGCTTTAAAGAATTGCATCGTGATGTTGTCCGAAAACCGCTCACAGTTTTCGGCATCGTGTTCTATTGCCTGAGCTTGTGCTCGTCCACCTTCAGCGCATCGGCGAGGCGTGCCTTGGCCGAACCCGGTCTGAGCGGCTTCTGCTGGCTCTCGTGTGGAGCCCACCCGGAGACATAGATGATCGAAAAGGTCGCGCGAATGCGTCCGTCGGGATCGGAATAGCGCTCGGCGTAGATCTCTGCCGCGCGCAGGAAGAAGGCGCGCGTCAGCGGCACCCGCCCGCGGGCGGCAAGCGGATTGCTCATGCCCATGGCTCGGAGATCCCGCATCAACGGAAAAAGCGAATCATAGCGTACCGTGTAGTTTTCCGCGTCGATCACCGGCAGCGTGAAGCCGGCGCGCTGCATCAGGTTGCCGATATCGCGCACATCGGCGAAGGGAATGACGCGCGGGCTGGCGCCGCCGGTCATCTCGACCTCGGCGGCCAGCAGCACCTCGCGCAATTCCTGCAGCGTGCCGGCGCCGGGGATCGCAGCCAGGAACAGGCCGTCCGGCTTCAGAGCGCGGCGGATCTGAATGAAAACACCCGGTGTATCGTTGGTCAGATGCAGGCTGAGTGGCGCAAGGATGAGATTGGTCGATTGCGGTTCGAGCGGTACGTCCTCGAGCGGCGCCTCGATCAAGGTTTCGCCCTGGCCCGCATAGGCCGTTTCGCTCTCGACGCGGATCATCGTGCCGACCTTGCCCGTCGCCAATGCGGCGCGGGCGGCCACCCCAGTCGCGCCATGCAGTTCGACGGCTGTTTCGAAGTGCCGCTCGACGACGGCAAGCCTCTCGGCCATTTCCTCGGCGGCGATGTCGAGCAGAAAGGCGGCTTTCGGGTCGTTGTTGGCAAGCGCGCGATGGCGATGCGCGGCGATCAGGGTCTTGTCGAAGATCGTTTCCATGACGATGTCCTTAGTCCCGCGCCGTAGCGGCAGCAAGGCGATTTTCCTTTGGAGGAGAACAGGCTAATCTCCTTTGCATGGGACCGATCCATTTCGAAAGACCGGCAGAATTCTTGCGGGCGCAGCTCCTGCGGCCGTTTTCGGCGCTTGCCGATTTTCTCTATCCGCCCACCTGTTCCGTCTGCGGCATTTCCACCGGCGGTCATCGCGGGCTCTGCGCAAAGTGCTGGTCAGGCATCCGTTTCATCGAACGGCCCTATTGCGAAGTGCTCGGCATTCCCTTCTCGCACGATCTCGGCGCCGGCATACTCAGCGCCGAGGCGATCGCCGACCCGCCGCCCTTCGATCGACTGCGCTCGGCTGCGACCCATGATCACGCGGTTCGCGATCTCGTTCACGGGCTGAAATATCGCGATCGCACCGATCTGGCGCCGATGATGGCTGCCTGGATGCTGCGCGCTTCCGACGGGACGGTCGAAAGCTGCGATGCGCTGATCCCGGTGCCGCTGCACCGTACTCGCATGCTGGCGCGCAAATTCAACCAGGCAGCCGAGCTCGCCCGCCATATGGCAAGGCTTTCGGGCAAGCCGCTGCTTGCCGCCACGCTTGTGCGCGTCAAGCGCACCAGCCAGCAGGTCGGCCTTGGCGCGAAGGCGCGCGAGGACAATGTCAGGGGCGCTTTCGCGATTGCCAAGGGTTGCGAAAACGACATTTTCGGCAAGCGCATCGTCCTCGTCGACGATGTCTATACGACAGGGGCGACGGTCGCCGCGGCAAGCCGGACGCTGCGCAAGGCAGGTGCCGCCGAGATAACGGTTTTGACCTTTGCAAGGGCTCTCTCCGAGCCTATATGACAGAAATACCCGGCATCGGTCTGGAGAGATTATGGTACCCGTCACCATCTATACACGGCAGTTCTGCGGCTATTGCACCCGCGCCAAGTCCCTTCTCGAAGAAAAGGGCGTCGACTACGTCGAGCATGATGCGACATATTCACCGGACCTTCGCCAGGAAATGATCGTCAAGTCGAACGGCCGTACCACCTTTCCGCAGATCTTCATCGGCGCCGATCATGTCGGCGGCTGCGACGATCTCTTCGCGCTCGATCGGGCCGGCAAGCTCGATCCGATGCTGGCGGCCTGAGGGCAAACCGATGAGCTTCAAGGCCGCCGCCGTCCAGATGTGCTCCGGGGTCGATCCGGTGAAGAATGCCGCCGCCATGGCGCGGCTGGTGCGCGAGGCCGCCGCCCAGGGCGCGACCTATGTACAGACGCCCGAGATGACCGGCATGCTGCAGCGTGATCGTGCGGCGGCGCGCGCCGTGCTTGCCGATGAGGCGCATGACATCATCGTCAGGACCGGCTCCGAGCTTGCCGGGGAATTGGCCATCCACATGCATGTCGGCTCGACGGCGATTGCGCTTGCCGATGGCAAGATTGCCAATCGCGGTTTCCTGTTCGGTCCCGACGGCAGGATTCTCAACCGCTACGACAAGATCCATATGTTCGACGTCGACCTCGACAATGGCGAGAGTTGGCGTGAAAGTGCCGCCTATACGGCCGGCTCGGAGGCGCGCGTCCTGTCGCTGCCTTTTGCCGAAATGGGCTTTGCCATCTGCTACGACGTGCGGTTTCCCGCGCTGTTCCGCGCTCAGGCGGTTGCCGGCGCCGAGGTGATGACGGTTCCTGCCGCCTTCACCAGGCAGACCGGCGAGGCGCATTGGGAGATATTGCTCAGGGCGCGCGCGATCGAGAACGGCGTCTTCGTCATCGCCGCCGCGCAGGCCGGCCGGCACGAGGATGGGCGCGAGACCTTCGGCCATTCGATGATCATCGATCCCTGGGGCACGGTGCTGGCATCGGCCGGCGCCACCGGCGAGGCGGTCATCGTTGCCGAAATCGATCCCGCCGCGGTCAAGGCCGCGCATGACAAGATCCCGAACCTCAGGAACGGCCGGGAATTCTCGGTCGAGAAGATTACGGGGGCAGTCGCCGGAGGCGTCGCCGCTTGATCCGCTATTCCCTCACTTGCGACAATGCCCATGAATTCGAAGGCTGGTTCTCCGAAAGTGCCGATTTCGATCGTCAGGTGGCGACCGGTTTCCTGACCTGCCCGGTCTGTCATTCCGCCGCCGTTTCCAAGCTTTTGATGGCGCCCTCGGTGTCGACGGCGCGCAAGAAGGACGAGAGGCAGACGCTGGCGATGGACGCCATGCGCCAGGAGGCGCTGCAAAAGCTCAAGCAAGCGGTCGCCGCGGTCAAGGCCAATTCCGAGGATGTCGGCACGCAGTTTCCCGAGGAAGCCCGCAAGATCCATTATGGCGAGGCGGATGCCCGCGGCATTATCGGTCAGGCGACGGCCGACGAGGCGCAGGCGCTGCTCGAAGAGGGCATCGAGATTGCTGCCATTCCCGTGTTGCCCGAGGATGTGAATTAAGCCTTCAAGTCATCCGTCGAAGGATGCGCGCGTAATCGCGTGCGCCATGCAGGATACGCATCACCTGCACGGTCGAATCTTCAATTCGATAGAAGATAAGGTAGTTTCCGAAAGGACGTCTCCGAACTCCTGTCAGCCGTGGTAACCGGAGTTCGACAAAGGCATGCGGCATGTCTGCAATCTCTATGCATGCGGAGCGCAATTCCTCCATGAATGGCAAAGCGCGTGCCGGATTTTGTTCAAAAATATACCGACCAATTGTGAGCAGATCGGCGCGGGCAGCTCGCGAAAAAACAACCCTCATCGAGCGCGGAGCTTGTCCAGACCAAGTTCCGCATAGACACTGTCGAACGCCTCGTCGAGGGACATGACCTGTCTCGCTTCCAGATCGGCGATGCCCTTTTGTAACTCGTCTTCCAGTTCGTGAACGCGTCGATCATCATCGTAGCGCTCGCGGAGCACACTTTCGATATAGTCGCTGCTCGATTTATAGGCGCCGCGGGCGACCTCGTCGCGCACATATTCTTCGAGACGAGGCTCAAGGGTAACGGTAACTTTTGCGGCTTCGCCCATCGGTTTTCCCTTCGGATGACCGGATCACCTTATCACAATTTTGCGGGCGTAAGGACTTGCTCTACGCCCCGCGCTTGGCCAGCAGCATATAATTGACGTCCATATCCTTGGACAGGTTCCACTGGTTCGACAGCGGATTGAAGAAGACGCCGGTGCGATCGGTGATTTCCAGGCCGCTTGCCGTCAATGGCTTTTCTAGCTCTTCCGGGCGCACCAGTTTTTCATACTGGTGGGTGCCGCGCGGCAGCCAGCGTAAGATGTTTTCGGCGGCGAAGATGGCAAGCGCTGCCGCCTTCATCGTGCGGTTGATGGTGGCGACGAAAATCAGGCCGCCGGGGCGGACCATTTTTGCGCAGGTGGTCATGAAGAACTCGACGTCGGCGACGTGTTCGACCACTTCCATGTTCAGAACGATGTCGAAGGTTTCGCCGGCGTCCGCCAGCTCCTCGGCGGTGACGGCGCGGTAGTCGACCGAAACGCCTGAGGCCTTGGCATGGGTCGAGGCGATGCCGATGTTCTTTTCGGACGGATCGGCGCCGGTGACGGAAGCGCCCATGCGGGCGACCGGTTCGGACAACAGACCGCCGCCACAGCCGATATCGAGGACGCGCAGACCTTCCAGCGGGCGCGCACTTTTCGGATCACGGCCGAAATTCTCGCAGGCCTTGTCTCTTATATAGGCGAGGCGGACGGGATTGAACTTGTGCAGCGGCCGGAATTTGCCGGTCGGGCTCCACCATTCCGCCGCCATCGCCGAGAAGCGGTCCACTTCGCCCTGGTCGATCGTGCTTCTGGCGCCTTCCGTCATCGTCCACTCCTTGCGTTCGTAACAGGTGAAGTCGGACGATCGGGGGCATAAGTCAAGGGGCGCAGACCAGGGGACCGATCGGTGTGAAGCCGCTTGCCAACCGCTTTTATCGCGCGCGCTTGCCTCCCCCCGCCAAACTCGCTAAGAGACGCCGCAACTTGGGGCCTTGGGGACCCGGGCTTTTAGAGCGGTTCCAGAAGTCGGGAGCGGCTCTCTGGCCACGCGGTCTGCCCCAGAGCTTTCGTGATGCCGGGTCCGGTCTTCCGCTTTCCCGGCGCCAGTCGTGGTAGAGGCATATGGCACGCATCGTAATGAAATTCGGCGGCACGTCCGTCGCTGACCTGGACCGCATCAAGAACGTCGCCCGCCATGTGAAACGCGAAGTCGATGCCGGCCACGAGGTGGCGGTCGTCGTGTCGGCCATGTCCGGCAAGACCAATGAGCTCGTCGGCTGGGTGCAGGGCATGCCGAAGGTGATCGGCGCCAATTCGCCGTTTTACGATGCGCGCGAATATGACGCGGTGGTCGCTTCAGGCGAGCAGGTAACCTCGGGACTGCTGGCGATCGCCTTGCAGGCGATGGATATCAATGCGCGCTCCTGGCAGGGATGGCAGATCCCGATCCGCACCGATAACGCGCATGGCGCGGCGCGCATCCTGGAGATCGACGGTTCCGACATCGTCAAGCGGATGGGCGAGGGCCAAGTCGCCGTCATCGCCGGCTTCCAGGGGCTGGGACCCGACAACCGCCTCGCGACGCTCGGACGCGGTGGATCGGATACCTCGGCCGTTGCGATCGCGGCAGCCGTCAAGGCGGATCGCTGCGATATCTATACCGACGTCGATGGCGTCTACACGACCGATCCGCGCATCGTGCCGAAGGCGCGCAGGCTGAAGAAGATCGCCTTCGAGGAAATGCTCGAAATGGCCTCGCTCGGCGCCAAGGTGCTGCAGGTGCGCTCGGTCGAGCTTGCCATGGTGCACAAGGTGCGTACCTTCGTGCGCTCGTCTTTCGAAGATCCCGATGCTCCGGGCATGGGCGATCTGCTAAACCCGCCCGGAACGCTTATTTGTGACGAGGATGAAATCGTGGAACAGGAAGTAGTCACCGGCATCGCCTATGCCAAGGATGAGGCTCAGATCTCGCTTCGCCGTCTTGCCGACCGGCCGGGCGTTTCCGCGGCGATTTTCGGGCCGCTCGCCGAATCTCATATCAATGTCGACATGATCGTCCAGAATATTTCCGAGGACGGGTCGAAGACGGACATGACCTTCACCGTGCCATCGGGCGACGTCGAGAAGGCGATCAAGGTGCTCGGCGACCATAAGGAGAAGATCGGCTACGACGTCGTGCAGAACGAATCGGGGCTGGTGAAAGTGTCGGTCATCGGCATCGGCATGCGCAGCCACGCTGGCGTTGCCGCTACCGCATTTCGTGCACTTGCCGAAAAAGGCATCAACATCAAGGCGATCACGACCTCCGAGATCAAGATTTCCATCCTGATCGACGGTCCTTATGCAGAACTCGCTGTCAGGACTTTGCATTCCTGCTACGGTCTGGATAAGAATTGATTCCCAGTGGGCGGCCTGCCCCTTCAGGTTGAGGAGACGCGGGCCGGCCCGCCGGGACTGAGTGCGTTGTTTCGGGAGCTTGAGACGCCATGAGAGACCTTTCCGGCGGTCCGCGCGTGCTGCTCAGGCGGCTGCGCGAGTTGATGGCGGAGCCGCTGGAGCCGCAGGATCGTCTTGACCGGATCGTCCGCCAGATCGCCGGCAACATGGTGGCCGAGGTCTGCTCCGTTTACGTGCTGCGCGCCGACGGCGTGCTCGAACTCTATGCGACCGAAGGCCTCAACCGTGAGGCCGTGCACCTGGCGCAACTGAAGATGGGGCAAGGTCTCGTCGGCACGATCGCCGCTTCGGCCCAGCCGCTGAACCTTTCCGACGCGCAGTCGCATCCCGCCTTCCGCTACCTGCCGGAAACCGGTGAAGAAATCTACCATTCCTTCCTCGGCGTGCCGATCCTCAGGACCGGGCGGTCGCTTGGCGTTCTCGTCGTGCAGAACAAGGCGAGCCGCAACTATCGCGAGGAAGAGCTGGAAGCGCTCGAAACGACGGCGATGGTGCTCGCCGAGATGATCGCCACCGGCGAGCTGAAAAAGATCACCAAGCCGGGCCTCGAACTCGACCTGACGCGCTCGGTCACCGTCGACGGCGACACCTATAATGACGGCATCGGCCTTGGTTACGTCGTGCTGCACGAGCCGCGCATCGTCGTCACCAATCTGCTCAACGAAGATGCCGAGAAGGAAATCCGGCGGCTCGCCGAAGCGATGGGCTCGCTGAGGATCTCGATCGACGACATGCTGTCGCGCCGCGACGTGTCGATGGAGGGCGAACACCGCGAGGTGCTCGAAACCTATCGCATGTTCGCGCATGACCAGGGCTGGGTGCGCAAGCTCGAGGAGGCGATCCGCAACGGTCTGACGGCGGAAGCGGCGGTCGAGAAGGTGCAGAGCGACACCAAGGCGCGGATGATGCGGTTGACCGACCCTTATCTGCGCGAACGCATGCATGATTTTGAGGATCTGGCGAACCGGCTGCTCAGACAATTGACCGGGTATACCGGACGGACGACCGCCGAAGGTTTCCCCAACGACGCGGTCATCTTGGCGCGCGCCATGGGGGCGGCCGAGCTGCTCGATTATCCGCGTGCCAATGTGCGCGGGCTGGTGCTGGAAGAAGGGGCGGTGACGAGTCACGTGGTGATCGTCGCGCGCGCCATGGGTATTCCGGTCATCGGCCAGGCTGCCGGCGTCGTGGCGCTCGCCGAGAACGGCGATGCCGTGATCATCGACGCCGATGAGGGGCATGTGCATCTCAGGCCGATGGCCGATCACCGGCGTTCCTACGAAGAAAAGGTTCGCTTCCGCGCCAGGCGGCAGGAGCAGTTCCGGGCGTTGCGCGCCGTCGAGCCGGTGACCAAGGATGGGCAGCGGATCGCGCTGATGATGAATGCCGGGCTGCTGGTCGACCTGCCGCAGCTTTCGGAATCGGGCGCCGAGGGCATCGGTCTGTTCCGCACAGAACTGCAGTTTATGATCGCCTCCACCATGCCGAAGGCGGACGAGCAGGAGCAGTTCTATCGCAATGTGATCAAACAGGCGGCGGGCCGTACCGTCACCTTCCGTACGCTCGATATCGGCGGCGACAAGGTCGTGCCGTATTTCCGTGGCCATGAGGAAGAAAATCCCGCACTCGGCTGGCGCGCCATCCGGCTGTCGCTCGACCGGCCGGGACTGTTGCGCACCCAGTTGCGCGCCCTCCTGAAGGCATCGGCCGACACCGAGCTGAAGCTGATGGTGCCGATGGTGACCGAGGTTTCCGAGCTGAAGATGGTGCGCGAACTGCTGCAGAGGGAAGTGCAGCATCTCTCGCGCTTCGGCCATGGGCTGCCGCGCAAGCTGCAATTCGGCGCGATGCTCGAGGTGCCTGCTCTGCTCTGGCAGCTCGATGAGCTGATGGAGGCGGTCGATTTCGTCTCGGTCGGTTCGAACGACCTCTTCCAGTTCTCGATGGCGGTCGATCGCGGCAATGCGCGGGTCTCGGATCGGTTCGACCCGCTCGGCAAACCGTTTTTGCGCATCCTGCGCGATATCGTGCGCGGCGCCGACCGGAACAAGACGCCGGTGACGCTTTGCGGCGAACTCGCCAGCAAACCCATCTCGGCCATGGCGCTGCTCGGCATCGGTTTCCGTTCGATCTCGATGTCGCCGGCCTCGATCGGGCCGGTGAAGGCGATGCTGCTCGGGCTCGATGTCGGGGCGCTGGCAACGGCGATGAATGAGGTGCTGGACGATGTCCACGCCATGGTGCCGATGCGCGAGGTGCTTGCCCGCTTCGCCGAGAGCCACAATATTCCCCTTTAGGCAGACGTTAAGAAGAATCGGAGTGAAGGGTGGCGAAGCTTCCCGTTGAAAAGATGCGCGAGCTGGAACGCCGCTTCGGCGAGATCGAAGCGCGCATGTCGGCCGGCCCGGCCGCCGACGTCTATGTGAAGCTCGCATCCGAATATTCCGAGCTGCAGCCCGTCGTGACCAAGATCCGCGCCTATGAGAAGGCGAATGCCGAGCTTGCCGATCTCGAAACGCTGCTCGAGGACAAGACGGTCGATCGCGAGATGCGCGACCTTGCCGAGCTGGAGCTGCCTGAGGTGAAAGAGCAGATCGACGCGCTCGAGCAGGAGATGCAGATCCTGCTTTTGCCGAAGGACGCGGCGGACGAAAAGAGCGCGATCCTCGAAATCCGCGCCGGTACGGGCGGATCGGAAGCAGCCCTTTTTGCCGGCGATCTCTTCCGCATGTATGAGCGTTTCGCGGCGGAGAAAGGCTGGAAGGTGGAAGTGCTCTCGGCAAGCGAGGGCGAAGCCGGCGGCTACAAGGAAATCATCGCGACGATCACCGGCCGGGGCGTCTTCGCCAAGCTGAAATTCGAATCCGGCGTGCATCGCGTGCAGCGCGTGCCTGATACCGAGGCCGGCGGGCGCATTCATACGTCGGCGGCAACGGTTGCGGTGCTGCCTGAGGCCGAGGAGATCGACATCGAAATCCGGCCGGAGGATATCCGCATCGATACGATGCGCTCTTCGGGTGCGGGCGGCCAGCACGTCAATACGACGGACTCGGCGGTGCGAATCACCCATCTGCCGAGCGGCATCGTCGTCACCAGCTCGGAAAAATCGCAGCACCAGAACCGCGCCAAGGCGATGCAGGTGCTGCGCTCCAGGCTCTATGACGCCGAGCGGCAGAGGGCCGACAGCGAGCGCTCGGCCGACCGCAAGAGCCAGGTCGGCTCCGGCGATCGCTCGGAACGCATCCGCACCTATAATTTCCCGCAGGGGCGGATCACCGATCATCGCATCAATCTGACGCTCTACAAGCTCGACCGGATGATGGAAGGCGAGATCGAGGAAGTGGTGGATGCGCTGATGGCCGACTATCAGGCAAGCCAGCTGGCGCAGCTCGGCGAACAGCAATGAGGCCGACGGTCGCCGATACGCTTGCCGAAGCGCGCCGCCGCTTCACCGAAGCTGGTATCGTCGATCCGGCGACCGATGCCCGGCTGCTTGTCGCGGGCCTTCTGAAGTTATCGTCGACCGAGCTGTTGACGCGATCGGCCGAAAGTCTTTCGCCGGAGCAGGCCGAGGTGGTGTCCAAGGCGCTCGAGCGGCGGCTCGGCCATGAGCCGGTGCATCGCATTCTCGGCGAACGGGAGTTCTACGGCCTGCCGCTTGCCCTCTCGGCGGAAACGCTGGAGCCGCGACCGGATACGGAAATCCTGGTCGATACGGTGCTTGCCTGTCTCAACGACCTTGCAAAGACACAAGGTCCTCTCCATATCCTTGACATAGGAACCGGGACCGGGGCGATATGCCTTGCGCTTTTGAGCGAATGTCCCGATGCGTCGGGTGTCGGCAGCGACATATCGGCGGATGCACTTCGCACAGCAAGATCGAATGCGGAAAGACACGGTTTGCAAGGGCGTTTTCAGGCCGTGCAGTCGAGATGGTTCGAGAGCATCCAGGGTTCGTTTCACGCGATTGTCTCAAATCCGCCCTATATTGCTTCCAATGTCATTCACGATCTCGCCCCCGAAGTGACGAAATTTGATCCGGTCGCGGCACTGGATGGCGGTCCGGATGGGCTTGACGCCTACCGCGCTATCGCCAAGGATGCGGCAAGGTTCATGAGGCCCGATGGGGTCGTCGGGCTGGAAATCGGTTACGATCAGCGAAACGATGTGACGGCGATCTTTGAAGCGAAAGGCTTCAAGTGCCTCAAATCCGTAAAAGATTATGGTCAGAACGATAGGGTGCTCGTGTTCGCGCTCGCGTGACAGGCGATAATTGCTGCACTGAACGGGACATTATTGTTATTGCGAAGAAAAGGCTTGGATTTCCCAGGGAAGCAATATAGGTTGCGGACACGTGTTGGGCAGATAGGAATGAACGAGATTCGTTCGGTACTTGGTTTGCCTCGGGGGTCCGCTCTTTTAAACGAGAGTTTCAACGGTTGAACACGACCCAACGCGTGAATCAGTCAAACTGACTTGAGAACCAAGCGGCAGGTCGGCGCAAAGGCGCAGTATGCTCGCGGCACAAAGGTCCTGACCCGGTTTTCCGGTCATGGCGGTTGGTGCCATGTATCCATCACAAACAGAGAATTCAGGTGAACGATCTATGAGGCCAGGACAGCAGAACAAGCGCGGTCGAGGGCGTGGTAACAACAATAATAACAACGGCGGCGGTGGAAATAACAATAACAACAATTTCAACCGCAAGGGCGGCAATCCGCTGACCCGGACCTATGACAGCTCCGGCCCCGATGTGAAGATTCGCGGGACTGCCCAGCATATCGCCGAAAAATACGCGCAACTCGCCCGCGATGCTCAAAGCTCCGGCGACCGCGTGATTGCCGAGAACTATCTCCAGCACGCCGAACATTACAATCGTATCATCGCCAGCGCCCAGGCGCAGATGCAGGAACGCTTCCAGCGCGACGATCGCGGCGAATACAATGACGCCGCAGACCGCGACGGCGACGAGATCGATAACAACGACAATGACGGTGATGATGTCGTCGTCGTCCAGCCGCCGCAGAGCCGGCAGCATCAGCCGCGGCCGCGACCTGAGTCGCAGCCCCAGCCTCAGCCGGCTCCCGCCCCGGCGCCGGTGGCGCCCCAGGCCGAGGTCATCGACGGAACCGGCCCGCAGCCGGAGATCGAAGGCATCCCGGCCGAAGTCGCGATGGATGAAGAAGGCTCCAGCTTTCACAGATCGAAAACATGGTCACCAAGGGTGCCAAGGTTCTGGTCATCGCTTCGATCGACGGCACGACGCTTTCCGACGTTCTGCAGAAGGCGCACGATGCCGGCATCAAGGTCATCGCT
>NZ_LOKU01000012.1:0-399348 GCF_002211295.1 Rhizobium sp. N122
GCATGGAGATCCGCGGCGTGCCGAAGGAGGAGCGGGCCAAGGCGATCAAGCAGGTCTCCGACATGCTGCAGATCGGCCATCTGCTCGACCGCAAGCCGAGCCAGCTCTCCGGCGGCCAGCGCCAGCGCGTCGCCATGGGCCGGGCTTTGGTGCGCAATCCGCAGGTCTTCCTGTTCGACGAGCCGCTCTCCAATCTCGATGCCAAGCTGCGCGTCGACATGCGCACCGAGATCAAGCGGCTGCATCAGCGCATGGGCACCACCTTCGTCTATGTCACCCACGACCAGATCGAGGCGATGACGCTGGCGACCAAGATCGCCGTGCTGAAAGACGGGGTGCTGCAGCAGTTCGGCACGCCGGCCGAGATCTATAACAGCCCGGCCAATCTCTTCGTCGCCGACTTCATGGGATCGCCGGCGATGAACCTCTTGACCGCCACCGTCGAGAATGGCGCTTCCGGGCTTGCCGTCGCACTCGAACGGCCGAATGGCGCGCCGCTGCGATTGCCGGTCGTCGCCGCCGCCAATGGTCTCTCCGCCTATGCCGGCAAGCAGGTGATCTTCGGCATCCGCCCGGAAGCTCTGACCGATCCGGATGGCGCCGACCGCAAGGCGCGCTCGCTGACCGAGGACGATTGCCTGATCGAGGTCGTCGAACCGGCCGGCTCCGACACCTTCGCCGTCACCAAGCTCGGCGGCAAATCCGTCGTCGCCCGCCTGCGCGCCGATGCCGGCATCGCCCCGGGACAGACCACACGTCTCGCCTTCAATCTCGACAAGGCCGTGTTCTTCGATCCGCGGAGCCAGCTGCGGATCGCATGATGGCCATCGGAGCCGCGCGCCCGATAAGGCGCGCGGGCTATGGGCTGAATTAGGCGGCCGCCGTCACGCTGAGGGTCACCGGGGGGAAACGCGAGGAAACCGCTTCGACGGTGATTTCACCGACCAGCCCCGTCGCCTCCAGCCAGAAGCCGGCGGTGCCGCCTTGCAGCGGCACATTGGCCGGGCCGACGATCTTTGCTGGCCCATGCACCTTCAGCGAAATGCTGTCGTTCATGAAAGGCAGGCGCTGGCCGCACTGGTCGAGCGCGCGAATGATGACGCGGGTGCTGTCGCGTTCGCGGGCCTTCAGCGTCGAGCTGTCGGCGACGATTTCCAGCGTCGTCGGCAAGGGATCGGCGGCCAGCGTCAGGCTGGCCACCGGCTCGCCGCCGATATAACCGGTCAGGGTGCCGTCGATCCATTCGAGGCCCCAGGTGCCAAGCTCATCTGCAGTGAAGTGGCGATGATCGAGCACGACGGGCGGATGCGGCAGGTGCGGATAATTCTCGCGGTCCGGGCCAATGCGCTTGCTGAGCCCGCCATATTGCAGTTCGACCTCGTCGCAATTGGTCAGGATGATCAGCGGCAGCACGCCGCCGATATTGCGCTCGCCGCGCGCCCAGAAGGTCGCCGGCTTCATGACGATCTCCTCGGACGGATCACACTGGCTGATATAGGCATAAGCGGCGAATTTCGGCTCGCGGAACATGTCCATGACGCCGTGATAGCAGATGCGGTCGCCGGAGCCGAAATCCTTGTGGGTGTTGTAATCGAACATGCACCAGCCGATGGCGCCCGAGATATCCGGATCGCCATAGGCGGCGTTCAGCACATCGAGGTGACGGCGCACATGCTCGGCCTGGCGCTGTTCCTGGTCATAGATCTTGGTCGGGTGCATATGGCCGTTGAACTCGGTGATGAGGTACGGCACCTTGGCGGAAAGCCCGGTATTTTCCTGCTGGCCGCGCAGCACGGTGCGCGGACGGTTGGCGCCCGGCAGTTCCTCATTGCCGAGGATGAAGTCGTTCATCGTGTAGACGTCTTCGAGCAGCTCGCTCTCGGTGATATAACGCACGCCGCCCGTCTGGCGGGTGCTGTCGAGCTCGCGGGCGAGGCGATTGGTCTCGGCGTAGAAATCGTGATTATCCTGGGATTCGTTGATGCGCACGCCCCAGATGATGATCGAGGGGTGGTTCCAGTCGCGCTCGATCATGCGGCGGACGTTTTCGATCGATTCCTTCTGCCAGTCGGCATCGCCGATATGCTGCCAGCCGGGGATCTCTTCGAAGACCAGCAGGCCGATCGCGTCGCAGCGGTTGAGGAACCATTTCGACTGCGGATAGTGCGAGGTGCGGACGATATTGCACTTCAGCACGTTCTTCATAATGTCGGCGTCGCGCTCCTGGGCGGAGCGGCCGGCGGCATAACCGACATAGGGGAAGGCCTGGTGGCGATTGAGGCCGCGCAGCTTCAGTGGCCTGCCGTTCAAGAGGAAACCTTCCGGCGTGAATTCGGCGGTGCGGAAGCCGAAACGGGTGGAGACACGGTCGGAGCCGTGCTCGGTCCGGAGTTCGATAGTGACTTCGTAGAGCGTGGGATCGGTGATGTCCCAAAGGGTGATGCCGGTGAGGCCGCCGAAGGAAAGCCGGGTGCGGTCGCCGATCGTTTCGGTCGCCGCGGTGGCGATCACTGCGCCGTCCGCCTGCTTCAGCGTGGCGGTGACGGTTGCCGAGAAGCTGCGGCCCTCGGGATTGGCGATATCGACGCGGATGGTCGCCGATTTTTCCGGGGCAAGCACGTCGGTGGTTTCGATCTTCAGATTGCGGATCGAGACGGGGTCGGTGACCTTCAGCCAGACGTCGCGGTAGATGCCGGCATAGGTCAGATAATCGATGCGGCCGCCGAAGGGCGGGATCTCGGGGTTTTCGCTGCCGTCGATCTTGACGGTCACGAGGTTCTCGCCCTTGACGAGCTTGCCGGTGAGGCGGGCTTCGAAGGGGGTGTAGCCGTCCTTATGGGCGATGATTTCTTCGCCGTTCAGATAGACGACGCTGTCGGCCATGGCGGCGTCGAAAACGAGCGACACCTCGCGGCCTTCGAATTCCGGCAGCCAGCGCAGCACCTTCTGGTAGGTGAAGGCGCGCTGATAGCTTTTCTCGTCGAAATAGTTGAAGGGCAGTTCGACGGCGGTATGGGGCAGGCTGACGGACTTGGCGGCGTCGAAGCTTTCGAGCAGGCGCTGTCCGAAGCCCTCATGGAAACTCCAGCCTTCGTTGAAGGAAACGATGGAACGCATTTCAGCCCCTCCCGGTCATGGCATCAGGAGCGGTGCGGCGTCTTTCGGCGCGTGAAAATCGGGTCATCTTGTATTCCTCCTTGATGCAATAAGCTGCGAGTAGCTGGAACGCCTCACATTTCATTCGATTCATGCGACGCGCTTTAGCTTTTTTCAGGCTTGCCGTCATCCGGAACCGCTTCACGCTTTTCGGGCGAGATGCGTTGGCGCGATGCCGTTCTCGTCGACGATGGGATGTCGTCGGCTGTGGCTGTCGCGCACACGGTGCCGGGTTCCCTAGGGATATTGGACGCCGTTGGTCTTGGTATAGATCGAATAGACCGAACGCGTCGCGGTGATGAAAAGCCGGTTTTTCTTGGGGCCGCCGAAGGTCAGGTTGGAGACGGTCTGCGGTAGCTTGATCTTGCCGAGCAGCGTGCCGTCGGGTGAGAAGCAATGCACGCCGTCGCCGGCACTCGTCCAGAGATTGCCACTGACGTCGAAGCGGAAACCGTCGGGGTGGCCGGCATCGAGGCTGCAGAAATAGCGGCTGTTTGTAAGCTTCCTGCCGTCGACGACGTCGAAAACTCTAATATGGCAGGGCACCTCATGTTTTGCCGAGCCGGAATCGGCGATGTAGAGCTTCGTCTCGTCGGGGGAGAAGGCAAGGCCGTTCGGCTGGATGAAATCCTCGATGACGGCCTCGATCGCGCCGCTTGCAGGATCGATCCGGTAGACGTTACGGGTCGGCTGTTCGGGCTCGGCCTTGTGGCCTTCGTAATCCGACAGGATGCCGTAGGTCGGATCGGTGAACCAAATCCCACCGTCGGAATGCACGACGACGTCGTTCGGCGAGTTCAGCCTTTTGCCCTTGTAGCTTTCGGCGAGAGTGGTGATGCTGCCGTCCGGTTCGGTGCGGGTGACGCGGCGGCCGCCATGTTCGCAGGAGACCAGCCGGCCCCGCCTGTCGCGGGTGTTGCCGTTGACGTAGTTGGAGGGCGAGCGGAAGATCGAGACTGTACCATCCGGCGTCCAGCGCATCATGCGTTCGTTCGGGATATCGCTCCAGAGAAGACAGTTGAGGTCGGAAAACCAGACCGGGCCTTCCGTCCAGCGGCAGCCGGAATAAAGCTCTTCGAGAGCGGCGTTGCCGATGACCAGAGTATTGAAGCGTTCGTCGCGGATGTCATAAATTGGGTTCTCGGCCACGGCGGTTTCCTCCTCGAATGCTGTCGCCCTCTTCCTAACGACAAATGCGGGGAGGTGCCAGAGCCAGGCGGTGGGAAATGCCTGGCTCCGGTGTTCATCAGAGGGCGGCGACCGGATGCGGCGAGCCGTCGTAAGCGCCCCAGATCGACTGGTCGAAGCAGATGACCGAGCCGGTCATCAGCCCGGATTCGGCCGACGACAGATAGGCGCAGGCGCGCGCCACCTCATGCGGATCGACGAGCCGGCCGAAGGGCTGGCTTGCGGCCGCCGTCTCCAGCCAGTCGGCGGGGGCGCCGTGATATTCACGCTGGATCCGGTCCTCGCCCTCGGAGGCCATCCAGCCGATATTCAGTCCGTTGACGCGGATGCTGTTGCGCAGCAGCGCGTAGGCGGTGTTTTTCGTCAGCGTTTCCAACGCGCCCTTGGAGGCGCAATAGGCGGCGATGAAGGGCTGGCCTGCCTTGGCCGACATCGAACCGATATTGACGATCGTGCCCTCGATCCTTTCGCGGCGCATGATCTTCACCGTCTCCTGCATCAGGAAGAACGGTGCGCGCACATTGACGGCGAACATGGCATCGAAGAGTTCGGGGCTGGTATCGAGAATGGTGCCGCGATCGGTAATGGCGGCGGCATTGACCAGCGCGTCGATCCGGCCGAAGGCCTCGTCACAGGCGTGGACGACATTCTGCGCATCCTCGACCTTGCCGAGATCGGCTTTGGTGTAGACGACCCTCACGCCGGTCGCGGCCGAAATTTCCGCGGCCTTCGCCTTGCCCTTGGTTTCGTTGCGGCCGCAGATGACGATGCCCTCTGCGCCGCGTTCGGCAAAGAGACGGGCGATGGTGGCGCCCAGCCCTTGCGTGCCGCCGGTGACGATGACGATCTTACCGTCGAGACGGCCGTGGTCTGTGCTCATGTGGTTCCTCCTGGTGATGATATGCAATTGGTTTCCCGCGGGCGGGAAGGGATTATGGCAGTGCGGGTGGCCCCCTCATCCGCCCTACGGGCACCTTCTCCCCGTTGGGTAGAAGGGGGAATCGAGACGTTGCGGCAAGTCTCTTCTCCCCTGCGGGGAGAAGGTGCCGGCAGGCGGATGAGGGGGCTCCAGTCTCCAAGTTCAGCTCAATTTCTTCTGCGCCTGCTCGGCAAGTGCCGCCGCAAAAGTTTCGTCGCTCCAGCCTTCCTTCAATGCCTCATGCATCAGCTGCGCCTGCGTCTTCGGCGCCAGGCCGCCGAGCGGCGGGTCGCGGTCGAGATTGGTGGGGAAAGAGTAGCCTTCGGCGCAGGCGGCGACGGCGTTGGCGATTTCATTGGCCGACAGCTTCCCTTTCAATGTTTTCAACGCGGGAAAGAGCCTTGCGCTCATGCTTTCGCGGTTGACGGTTTCCATTGCTCGGCCGAAGGCTGAAGACACCTGCAGCAGATTGGCGACGCGCTTGATATCGGTCGAGCGATTGGTGCCGGCGGCGTGGAAGAGGGCGGGATTGAAGAAGACCACATCGCCTTTTTCGAGCGGCAGCTGGATATGGTTGGCCTCGAAATAATCGCGGAATTCCTGGCGCTTGAGCGCGAGATAACCCGGCACATAGGTCTGGCTGTGCGGAAGGAAGAGCGTCGGGCCGCTTTCGAGCGGCATATCGCAATGGGCGACCGCGCCCTGCAGGGTCAGCACCGGCGAAAGGCGGTGCACATGCGCCGGAAACTGCTCGATCACATGAGACGACTGGAAGCCGAGATGGTAGTCGCGATGGGCCGACTGCGCCGCCCCGCCCGGATTGACCCGGTTGACCTGTGCCGTCATCTGGTAGCTCGGGCCGAGCCAGGCTTGGCTTGCCAGGGCTACAATGGCATTGCCGTAATATTCGGCAAAATTCGTTGGGTCGGCGAGGCAATGTTTCTCCAGCGAGTTCCAGATGCGGTCGTTGGCGCCCGGCTTGGCAAAGTGATCGCCGCCGCCGGTCGAGCTGCGGTGCTGTTCCTCGATGATTGCGTCGAAGATTGCGCTGGCGCGGTCGATGATGCCGGTATCCGCGTAAGCGTGCTTGAAGACGACGACGCCGGGACCTTCGCCGAAGGCCTCACAGATTTCGGCCAGGACGGCGCGCCGGCCTTCCGGCGTCGCGGCTGCGGCCATCACCTTGCGGCTGTCGTAGATCAGCACGTTTTTTTCGACTGCTAACGCCGTCGGATAATCGCTAAGCGCGGTGGTCTTTTCCGCCAGGCTGCGAAAGTCGTCGAGATCGCAGCTGTCTTCGCTCAGCCAGACACGGTCGGCGCTCAGTTTCTGCGGGTTGTCGCTCTTCATGATCGCTCCTCCTCTTTCGAATGGAGGCACTATACGCCGTGATGAGAGGTGATATAGATCAGCAATCCATCAAAAAACCATCAAACGGAACCCATGGCCCATCTCTTCCTTGTCAAGGATATCGCCTTTCAGGCGGGCCTCAGCACCGCGACTGTCGATCGGGTGCTGAACGGCCGGCCGGGTGTGCGCCAACAGACGGAAATGCGGGTGAAGGCGGCGATCGCCGAGCTGGAAAAGCAGCAGGCCGGGGCGGTGGCGAGCGGGCGAACGCTGGCGATCGATATCGTCATGGAGACGCCGCAGCGTTTCAGCGATGCGGTGCGCGCCGCCTTCGAGGCGGAAATGGCGGCTTTTCTGCCCGGCGTCTTTCGCTGCCGGTTCCATTTCGCTGAGGTGATGAAGCCGGCCGAGATGGTGCAGCTTCTCGACCGCATCCGGCTGCGCGGCAGTGATGGCGTCGTGCTCAAGGCGCCTGATGTCGTCGAGGTGGCGGCCGCCGTCGCGCGGGCGGATTCGGCCGGCATTCCTGTGGTGACGCTGGTGACCGACCTGCCGAATTCGGCGCGCATCGCCTATGCCGGCGCCGACAACCGGGCGGCGGGGGAGACCGCCGCCTATCTGATCGGCGAAGTGCTCGCGAGCCACAGCGGCAAGGTGCTGGTGACGCTGTCGAGCGGGCGGTTTCGCGGCGAGGAGGAGCGCGAAATCGGCTTTCGCCGCATCATCCGCGCGCACTATCCCGACATCGGCATCACCGAAATCAGCGAGGGCCACGGCAGCGATGCGGCGACGGGAACTCTTGCAGCGGCAGCCCTGGCTGCCGATCCCGCCATCAACGCCGTCTATTCGATCGGCGGCGGCAACCGGGCGGTGCTGGCGGCCTTCGATACGGCCGGCCGCCCCGTCCGGGTCTTCGTGGCCCATGACCTCGACGCCGATAACCGCGTCTTGCTTGCCGCGCGCCGGATCGGCTTCGTGCTGCATCATGATCTCAGAACCGATGCGCGTTCGGCCTTCAGGGCGATCGTCGGTCGCGTGACGTCACCGGGGCGGGCGGTTCCGGCCTCGCTTTCTTCCGTCGAAATCGTCACGCCCTACAATATGCCGGCCGGCGATTGAGCCAATTGGCTTTCCTTCGACGGCGAATTCGGGCTACAGCTTGAGCGAGAGTGAAGGTGAGCGGTATGGACTACAGCGACGTCAGCACGATTGCAGCCTGGATCACGGAACAGGGGCTGAAAGGCGCTTCGGAATCCGAACTCATGACCGGCTTCTGCGCGGCATGCCGGGATGCCGGCCTGCCGCTCGACCGCGGCATGGCGCTGATGGATACGCTGCACCCCGTGCATGAAGGCAGGGCCTTCCGTTGGGACAGCGTCGAGGAGATCGAGACCGAATTCGAATATGGTCCGACGAGCTCAGGCGAGGCGGCGTCTAACTGGCAACGCTCGGCCTTCTATTATCTTTGGTCGGGCAATGAGCGGGAGGTACGCCGACGCATCGGGTTCGGGGAACCGATCGATTTCACCATGCTCGACAAGATCGCCGAAGCCGGCCATACCGATTTCGTGGCGATGATGCATCGTTTCAGCGAAGCCGGCACGATCGGCGAAATGGATTGCTTCTTTTCGCATTTCGCAACCAGACACCCGCAAGGCTTTTCCGATCACGACCTTGCCATCCTGCGCAAGCTGGTGCCGGTGCTGGGGCTGGCGATCAAGTGCGTCGCGCTCGGGCGCATCGCTCGCACCATCGCCGAGGTCTATCTCGGTGAGGATGCGGCGCGCCAGGTGATGGAAGGCAAGATCAGCCGCGGCAAATCGGAACGGATTTCGGCGGCGCTCTGGTTTTCCGATCTGTTGAACTACACCAAGATCTCCGATCGCGTGCCGCCGGAGGAAATCATCCCGCTGCTCAACGACTACAGCGAGGTGGCGATCTCGGCGATCCACGAGGCCGGCGGCAACGTGCTGAAGCTGATCGGCGACGGCGTGCTTGCCATCTTCAAGGGCGAGGTGCCGGCCGAGACCTGCCGCGCGGCGCTACGCGCCGAAGCGCTGCTGCGGGAAAAGCTTGGCAAGCTGAACGCTGCGCGCGCCGCCGATGGCCGGCCAACGACGGATGTCTATATCGGCCTGCATATCGGTGACGTCTTTTACGGCAATATCGGCAGCCAGGACCGGCTGGACTTCACGGTCATCGGCCCTGCGGTCAACGAGGTCAGCCGCATCGCCTCTATGTGCCGTTCGGTCGATCTCAACCTGCTGATCTCCTCCGATTTCGTCGCTGCGATACCGGAGGAGCAGCGCGGGGCAATCGCCTGCGTCGGGCGCTATGCATTGCGCGGCGTGCAGCGCGCGCAGGAACTCTATACGCTCGACGGTGCACGCCTCAACACCTGATCGTCGCAGGATCGGGCGCTATCGCAGGAGCCCCTGGCCGCCGTCGATCCAGATCGGCGTCCCGGTGATGTGCCGGGCGCGGTCGGAGGCGAGGAAGAGAATGGTTTCGGCGACGTCCTCGCTCTTGCCCGCTTTACCGCCGGCGATCGGGATATCCCCTTGCGGCCAGATGACCGGCACCTCCGTCTCCTCGCGGTGGCGGCTGTCCGTGTTGGCGCCGATATTGGTCTCGATCTCGCCGGGGCAGACGGCATTGACGCGGATGCCGTGACGGCCGAGTTCGAGGGCGAGCTGCTGGACCATGGCAAGCTGGCCGGCCTTGGTTGCGGTATAGGCGGTGGCGCCCGGCGTGGTGAAGGTGCGGGTGCCGTTGATCGAGGAGACGACGACGATCGACCCGCCGCGGCGCTTCAGATACGGGACTGTCAGATGCAGGGTCAGATAGGTGCCGCGCAAATTGACGGCGATAGTCTTGTCCCATTCATCCGGCCTCAGATCGTCGATCGGCGCCCAGACGCCGTTGATGCCGGCATTGGCGACAACGATATCGAGGCCGCCGAAGGCGGTGGTCAATTGCTCCATGGCGGCGCGCATTTGCGCTTCGTCGCTGGTATCGGCCGCCAGTGCAATCGATCCGCCGCCGGCGGCCTTGATCTCGGCGCAGGTCTTTTCGACCTCGCCGGCGGTGCGGCTCAAGACGGCGACCCTTGCTCCCTCGGCGGCGAGTCGCAATGCGGCCGCCTTGCCGATGCCGGATCCAGCGCCCGTCACCAATGCGATCTTCCCCTTCAGCTCCATACGCAGGCTCTCCCTTGCCGTTTGCCGCTAAGCCAATGTTCTGCATGGCTGTTGGTTCCGGAGGGAGGGCGGGTCGTCAAAGCTTTCCAAGGAAGCTGTGCCGCAATGCCCATTTCTCCGGTCCATGGACGGCGGCAAAGAGCAGTCCGGCGAGGAAGGTGAAGTGATCGACGAAGAAGCCGAACTCAGCCTGATTCTGCTGCCAATGGGACGGTCCGTGGAAGGCGAAGGCAAGGAAGATCACATAGATGCCCGCCAGCAGACTGGCCTCGGTGAAGAAGGCGCCGGAGATAAAGGCGAGCGCCAGCGCAATCTCGAAAAAGGCGGCGACCCAGGCAAGGAATGTCGCCATCGGAAAGCCGGCAGCGGTGATATAGGCCGCCGTGGCGCCGATATCGGCGAACTTGAAGCCGGCGGCCATGAAGAAGATGAAGCTGAAAATGATGCGGGCGACGATGATTGCGATTGCTCTGGCCATGCTGAATCTCCTCTTTGAGTTTCCACTATGACGGACGGAATGCCTGATATCCGACATCAGGAACAAAAAAGGGCCGCTTGCGCGACCCTTATCACTGTGAACTGCGTATAATCCTTTCCGAAAATCGGTTCCGATTTTCGGGGTTATGTGCTTTTACCACTCGGCAAAGCTGCCGTCGGCATGACGCCAGATCGGGTTGCGCCAGCGGTGGCCCTCTTTGGCGCGCTCGATGACATAGGCCTCGTCGACCTCGATGCCGAGACCAGGCCCCTGCGGGATCGAGACGAAACCATCGGCATAGTGGAACACCTCCTTGTTGGAGATGTAGTCGAGGATGTCGTTGCCGGTGTTGTAGTGGATGCCGAGGCTCTGTTCCTGGATGAAGGCGTTGTAGCTGACGGCATCGACCTGCAGGCAGGCGGCAAGCGCGATCGGGCCGAGCGGGCAATGCGGCGCCAGCGCCACGTCGTAGGCTTCGGCCATCGCCGCGATCTTGCGGCATTCGGTGATGCCGCCGGCATGCGAAAGATCGGGCTGGATGATATCGACATAGCCGTCAGCAAGCACCTGCTTGAAGTCCCAGCGCGAATAGAGCCGCTCGCCGAGTGCGATCGGCGTCGAGGTATGGTTGACGATATCGCGCAGCGCTTCCTTGTTTTCCGAAAGCACCGGCTCCTCGATGAACATCAGCTTGTAGGGCTCGAGTTCCTTGGCGAGCACCTTGGCCATCGGCTTATGCACGCGGCCGTGGAAATCGACGCCGATGCCGATATGCGGTCCGATCGCCTCGCGGATGGCGGCGATGGTTTCGACTGCCTTCTCCACCTTCTCATTGGTGTCGACGATCTGCATCTCCTCGCAGCCGTTGAGCTTGATCGCCTGGAAGCCGCGGGCGACCACCTCCCTGGCATTGTTGGCGACATCGGCAGGACGGTCGCCGCCGATCCAGGAATAGACCTTGATGCGGTCGCGCAGCTGGCCGCCGAGCAGGGAATAGATCGGCTGGCCGAGGGCCTTGCCCTTGATGTCCCACAGCGCCTGGTCGATGCCGGAGATCGCGCTCATATGGGCAGCACCCCCGCGATAGAAGCCGCCGCGATACATCACCGTCCAGTGGTCCTCGATCAGGAAGGGGTCCTTGCCGATCAGATAATCTTCCAGTTCGTGGACGGCGGCCTCGACGGTCAGCGCGCGGCCTTCGACGACCGGTTCGCCCCAGCCGACAATGCCCTCGTCGGTCTCGATCTTCAAAAACAGCCAGCGCGGCGGAACGATATAGGTGGTGAGTTTGGTGATCTTCATCGCGTTCTTCAGTCTCTTCTCGGGTTTTTGACCGGCGGCCGAGCCGCGGATTGCTGGTGATCGATCATTTCATTCTGCCGATCGCCTTTTCGGCGGCGGCGAGATCGCGCACCGCAAGATCGAGCATGCGGTTGGCGCAGTCGCGGGCGCCGGCCTTGTCGCGCATGCGCAGGGCCTCGACCAGCTGGCCGTGAACGAGCACCGCATCCTCACGATTCTCGACGCCGATGTTGGAGGCATGCAGCGCATATTTCAGCGCCGCGTGAATGGCGCTCGACAGGCGGCGGAAGACCTGGTTGTGGCTGGCGGTGAGCAGCACCGTATGGAACATGACATCGGCGTCGGTGAAGCCTTCCGGGTCGCCGGCACTGTCGCGCATCTGCCGCCAGGCCTTGTCGAGGTCGGCGATCTCCTGGGCGCTGGCGCGCTCGGCGGCATATTCGGCCGCTGCCGGCTCGATGGTGCGGCGGGCTTCGAGAATGCAGCCGAGCAGGTCGAAGTCCTTGATGTAAGGACCTATCCAATCGAGCACGTCGGCATCCAGAATATTCCAATCGTCTCTGTCGCAGACGGTGGTTCCGATGCGCGGCTTGCCGCGGACGAGACCCTTGGATTCCAGCACTTTCAACGACTCGCGAATGACGGTACGGCTGACGCCGTAGAGTTCGCAGAGATCGTTTTCGCGCGGCAGCGGCGAGCCCGAGGGATAACGCTCTGCGCAGATATCCTGAGCGATCGCCGCGGTCACGTTGCGGCGTACACGCGGGCGGCGTTCGATACCGGGGCTTTCGGCCCCGCCCTGTCGCTCGTTTGTTTCCAACTTACCTCTCCGCTCTATCCCTGGCGCCAGGCAATCGAACCTCATTATCCGAATTCGATCCGCTTTGCGACGCTTCCTCCAGCCTGCTTCCCTTTTATCGTATTATTGCAATCATCATACATTGGCAATTGACTGGTATGATGATTTATCCTAATTCAAAGACGCTGCCCGGGAGGCGGCTGCATGATTTTTGGGATTTTGGGAGAGAGACATGCGCTTGTTCAAAGCAGCCATCCTGGCTGGCACCTTCGCCATCCTCACAGCCGGCTCGGCATTTTCCGCAGACATCAAGATCGGGTTCATCGTCAAGCAGCCTGAAGAGCCGTGGTTTCAGGACGAGTGGAAATTCGCCGACCAGGCGGCGAAGGAAAAAGGCTTCACTGTCGTCAAGATCGGCGCCGAAGACGGCGAGAAGGTCCAGTCGGCGATCGACAATCTTGGCGCCCAAGGCGCGCAGGGCTTCATCATCTGCACGCCCGACGTCAAGCTCGGTCCCGGCATCGTCGCGAAGGCCGAAGCCAACCAGCTGAAGCTGATGACGGTCGACGACCGTCTGGTCAGCGCCGACGGCAAACCACTGGAAGAGGTGCCGCATATGGGCATCTCGGCCACCAAGATCGGCGAGACCGTCGGCCAGGCGATCGTCGACGAGATCAAGAAGCGCGGCTGGAACATGAAGAATGTCGGCGCGATCCGGGTCTCCTACGATCAGCTGCCCACCGCCGTCGACCGCGTCGAGGGCGCCATCGCGGTGCTGAAGTCCGCCGGCTTCCCGGCCGAAAACATCTATGACGCGCCGCAGGCAAAGACCGATACGGAAGCGGCTCTTAATGCCGCAACCACCGTTCTCAACAAACATGCCGACGTCAAATACTGGGTTGCCTTCGGCCTCAACGACGAAGCCGTTCTCGGCGCTGTCCGCGCTTCGGAATCGGTCGGCATTCCGGCGGCCAATGTCATCGGCGTCGGCATCGGCGGCGCGGAATCGGCGATCAACGAGTTCAAGAAGCCGGCGGCGACCGGCTTCTTCGGCACGGTCATCATCTCGCCGAAGCGCCACGGCTACGAGACGGCGCTGAACATGTACGACTGGATCGCCAACGACAAGGCGCCGGAAAAGCTGACGCTGACCTCCGGTTCGCTGGCGCTGCGCGGCGATTATGACAAGGTCCGTAAGGATCTCGGCATCGAGTGATCGCCCGTTCGGGATGATCTTATACCCGGCAGCTTGCAGCTGTCGGGTCCTCTCGGCGGAGCGGCGATGGCTTTTCTCGAATTCAACCATATCTCCAAGGGTTATCCCGGCGTGCAGGCGCTGGCAGATGTTTCCTTCTCCGTCGAGAAGGGCGCGGTGCATGGCCTGATGGGCGAGAACGGCGCCGGAAAATCGACGCTGATCCGCGTTCTCTCCGGCGATCAGGCCGCTGATGACGGCCGCATCCTGATCGACGGCGAGGAGCAAAAATATGGCTCCGTGCGTGACGCCTTTCATGCCGGCATCGTCGTCATCCATCAGGAACTGCAGCTCGTTCCGGAGTTGACGGTCGCCGAGAATCTCTGGCTGGGCCGCTTTCCAGCCAAGGGCGGCGTCATCCATTTAAAGACGCTGATCGAGACGGTGCGGACGAAGCTCGAGGAAATCGGCATCGATGTCGATCCGTCGGCCAAGGTCGCGTCGCTGTCGATCGGCGCGCGGCAGATGGTCGAGATCGCCAAGGCCGTCATGCTCGACGCGCGGGTGATCGCTCTCGACGAGCCGACCTCCTCGCTTTCCTCGCGCGAGAGCGAAATCCTGTTTTCCCTCATCGACAGACTGAGGGCGAATGGCACGGTCATTCTCTACGTCTCGCATCGCCTCGACGAGATTTTTCGGCTTTGCGACAGCCTGACGGTCCTGCGCGACGGCAGGCTTGCCGCCCACCATCCCGATATTGGCGAGACGACGCGGGAGCAGATCATCTCGGAAATGGTCGGGCGCGAGATCAGCAATGTCTGGGGATGGCGTGAACGTCCGCTCGGCGGCATCAGGCTGGAGGTCAAGGGCCTGTCGGGACCGAAGCTGCGCAACCCGATCGGCTTTTCCGTCCGCCGGGGCGAGATTGTCGGTTTCTTCGGGCTGATCGGCGCCGGCCGCAGCGAGATGGCGCGGCTGCTCTACGGCGCCGATGCCAGGCATCAGGGCCAGGTCGCCATCGACGGTGTAGCCGTCCCGCCAAACAATCCGAAGGCGGCGATCAATGCCGGCATGGTGCTCTGCCCCGAGGACCGCAAATTCGACGGCATCGTCCAGGGTCGATCGATCGAAGAGAATATCGCGATTTCGTCGCGCCGGCATTTCTCGCCCTTCGGCATTCTGAGCCCGAAAAGGGAGGCGGCACTTGCCGAGCGGTTCATTGCCCGGCTTCGGGTGCGAACCCCGTCGCGCAAGCAGGACATCATCAATCTCTCCGGCGGCAACCAGCAGAAGGTCATTCTCGGCCGCTGGCTTTCCGAGCAGGGCATCAAGGTGCTGGTCATCGACGAGCCGACGCGCGGCATCGATGTCGGGGCGAAATCGGAAATCTACGAGATCCTCTATGAGCTGGCGGCCGGCGGCATGGCGATCGTGGTGATATCAAGCGAATTGCCCGAAGTGATGGGCATCTGCGATCGCATCATGGTGATGTGCCAGGGCAGGGTGGCGGCCAATGTCGCCCGCCAGAATTTCGACGAGCGCGCGATCCTGACGGCGGCACTGCCCGACAAGAATGCCGCAGGCACCCTTTAAGATCAGGAATACGGACGATGAATGCGTTGAAAAAAATCCTTCTCGGCGAACAGGGGCTGGTGGTGATCTTCGCTGCCGCCTTTGTGATCGTCTCGCTCTTCGTTCCGAACTTCCTGACCGAGCGAAACATGCTGGGGCTGCTGCAGTCGGTCGTCACCATCGGTATCGTCGCCTGCACGATGATGTTCTGCCTGGCGTCGCGCGATTTCGATCTCTCGGTCGGGTCGATCGTCGCCTTCTCCGGCATGATCGCCGTGATGGTCTCGAACGCCACGGGCTCCATTCCGCTGGGGTTGCTCGCGGCCCTGCTGTGCGGCGCCGTCGTCGGCTTCGTCAACGGCATCGTCATCGCCCGGTTCCGCATCAATGCGCTGATCACCACGCTTGCGACAATGCAGATCGTGCGCGGGCTGGCGCTGATCGCCTCGGATGGCCGCGCCGTCGGCATCAACGATCCTGCCTTCTATCAACTGGCCCTGTCGCGCTTCCTGACCGTGCCGATGCCGATCTGGATCATGCTGATGCTTTTCCTGCTGTTCGGTTTCGTGCTCAACCGCACCGTCTTCGGCAAGAACACGCTGGCGATCGGCGGCAATCCCGAGGCCTCGCGGCTTGCCGGCGTCAACGTCGTCAACATGCGCATCTGGATCTTTGCGTTGCAGGGCCTCGTCTGCGGCATTGCCGGCATCCTGCTTGCCTCGCGCATTACATCCGGCCAGCCGAATGCGGCGACGGGACTTGAACTTTCGGTCATTTCGGCCTGCGTTCTCGGCGGCGTTTCGCTGGCCGGCGGACGGGCGGCCATGAGCGGCGTCATCGTCGGCGTGCTGATCATGGGCATTGCCGAAAATGTTATGAATCTCCTCAATATCCAGGCATTCTACCAGTATGTCGTGCGCGGGCTGATCCTGCTGATCGCGGTGCTGCTCGACAATTTGAGATCTTCGGCTGCGGGAAGACGTGGATGAACCAAGAACGAGTCGTGAGCGACATCGAGCTGAGGCACGGCGATCTCGCCGTCCGGGTCAGCCCCCGGGGTGCCGCGGTCACCGCCGCGACGTTTCGAGGCATCTCCTTCCTCGTGGCGGCCGGCGGGCCCGACGGAGCGATGGCGAATTTTGCGATGGTGCCGTTCGGCAATCGCGTGGAAGGCAACACCATGTCCTATGCCGGACGCGACTATGCCTTCCAGCCGAATACCGCAGATCCGCTCTATCGGCACGGCGACGGCTGGCTCAGCCTCTGGCAGCTTGAAGACTCCGGTTCAGCGCATGCGCAGTTTTCCTTTTCCCGCAGCGCCGACAAGGTTTCACCCTATGCCTATCTGACCCGGCAGGAGATCCGTCTCGCCGGCGATGTGCTGGTGCTGACGCTGTCCGTGGAAAACCGCGGCGAGGCGGCGCTCCCCTTCGGGCTCGGGCAACATCCCTTCTTCGCACGGACGCCACAGACGAGACTGACGATTGCGGCCGATCGTTATTGGAGCGAGCGGCCGGACCATCTGCCCGACATGGCCGGACCTGTGCCCGACGATTTCGATTTCAGATCGGAAAAGCTGTTGCCGCAGAGATGGATGAACAATGCCTTCGAGGGCTGGAACGGGCGGGCCGCCATCGCCTGGCCGGAACTTGGCATGCAGGCGGCGCTGGAAGCGGACGGCGCGCTTGAGCGCTTCATGCTCTATATGCCGCTTGATCGGAGCGACTTCTTCTGCCTCGAGCCGATGAGCCACCTGCCGAACGGCCACCACCTGCCTGATTTCGGCGGGCTCGCGCGGCTTGCGCCCGGCGAAAGTCTCGCCGGCACGGTGAGGATCGTGATGTCGGGGCTGCCGGCTCAATCGGAGGGGAGATAGATGGGCAGCCGCCTGCAGGGCAAGCACATCCTGATAACAGGTGCCGCGCAGGGTATCGGTCTTGCGATGGCGAAGGCCTTTCTGAGGGAGGATGCCGCCGTCTTTCTCGTCGACCGCGACGCCGCACTGCTGGCGAAGTCGGCCAAAGAGCTCAAAGGCATCGGTGGGCGGCTTGGTTATTTGCCGGCCGACATTACCGATGCCGGAACGATCACGACGTTGGTCGCGCAGGCGAATGAAGAGATCGGGCAGTTGAACGCGCTCGTCAACAATGCCGGCGTCAACGTCTTTTCCGAACCGCTCGAGACGACGGACGAGGTGTGGAACCGCTGCTTCGACATCAATCTCAAGGGTGCGTGGAACTGCTGCAAGGCGGTGCTGCCTGGGCTGATCGAACAGGGCGGCGGGGTCATCCTCAACATCGCTTCGACACATGCCTTCACCGTCATCCCGCACACATTTCCCTATCCGCTGGCAAAACATGCGCTGCTGGGGATGACGAAATCCCTGGGTCTCGAATATGCCGCCCGCAATATCCGGGTGAATGCGCTGGCGCCGGGCTATGTCTCGACGCAGAAGGTCATCGACTACTGGAACGGCTTCCCCGATCCGGAAGCCGCCAAAGCCGAGACGATGAGCCTGCATCCCGGCGGGCGCATCGCCACACCTGAGGAGATCGCCATGGCGGCCGTGTTCATGATCTCCGACGAGTGCCCGTTCATGAACGCCACCTGCCTGACGATCGACGGCGGCCTCAGCGTCTTGCAGCATCCCGCCTGAAAGCGCTTCGATTCCCGCCGATTTTTACAGGCCTGTCGTCTTCTCGGGATAGAGCATTATATTGTCCATCGGGAAGGCTCTCAGATCTCCCGCAGGCATGGAGCGGCGCCCTGCCGCTTCCTAGAAACAGTTGGAGCATGATGTTGTCCGAAAACCGCGCACACTTTTCGGCATCATGCTCTGAAAGCACAATCGAAACAGGAGGACGGCATGCAGATCAATCGCACGGCTTCGGCTCATTGGACCGGTGGCCTCAAAGACGGCAAAGGCCTGATCTCGACGCAGAGCGGCGCCCTGAAGGACTATCCCTACGGCTTTGCCAGCCGCTTCGAAGGCATTCCCGGCACCAACCCGGAAGAACTGATCGGCGCTGCCCATGCCGGCTGCTTCACCATGGCGCTGTCCTTGATCCTCGGTGAGGCCGGCTTTACCGCCGAGCATATGGAAACCTCGGCCAAAGTGACGCTCGAAAGCGTCGAGGGCGGCTTTGCCATCACTGCCATCCATCTTTCGCTCACTGGCCGTATTCCCGGCGCTGACGAAGCAACCTTCACCGAGCTCGCCAACAAGGCCAAGGCCGGCTGCCCGATTTCCAAGGCGCTTGCCGCCGTTCCGATTACGCTCGACGTCAAGCTCGGCTGATTCCCGCGCTGCCGCCGACGATGTGCCGCGTGCTCCGAGACGCGGCACTTTCAATTTTACCGGGTGTTCATCATCTCCATATAAATCCTGGTTGTCTATCGGCGCGATCGGTTGACGGCGCCCGTTGTCCCGTTCGAGTATTGACAAATGACACCTGATATTTTACGACTGACGAAATTCAAAATTCGTCAGTCGTAATTCGGGCATCGAAACTATGGACGACATCGCGGAAAATACACTCGACGTCACCCGGCAGGAGAATGTCACCCGCATTCTCGAAGCCGCCGAGCGGCTGTTTCGCCACTATGGCTACAGCAAGACGACCGTGGCCGACATTGCCCGCGATCTCGGCATGTCGCCGGCCAATATCTATCGGTTCTTCGCCTCCAAGGTGGAAATCCACCAGGCGCTTTGCGGGCGCATGCTCGCCACCGCCTATCAGATCGCCTACGACATCCGTCATCAGCCGATCAGCGCCAGCGAGCGGTTGCGCCGCTATGTCGAGACCCAGCATCAGCTGACGCTCGATCTGATGCTCGACGAGATGAAGGTGCATGAGATGATCATCGTCGCGATCGAGCGCGACTGGCATGTCATCGAAAAACATATCGACCGCGTTCATGATTTGATTGCCGAAATCATTGCCGAAGGGATCGCTGCCGGCGAATTCGCCGAGCAGGACCCGGTCGTCGCGTCACGTTGCTTCGGCGCGGCGACGATCAATCTCTGCCATCCGCAAATGGTGGCGCAATGTCTTGCCAAAACCAACCGCGCGAGCGTCGACGAACTGATCGACTACGTGATCAGGGCGCTGAAGAAATAATGGACGGCAGCCGCCGCCGAGACCCCCCAAACGATCCAGGAGTGCGGAAGATGTTTTCGCTCAAGACCCTCAGCCATCGCATGCCGTCCGCCCTGAGCCTCGCGCTCGTCGGCGCCATCGGCATTGGCCTTTCCGCCTGCTCGGAAGAAAAAGCTGAGGTCAAGGAGGTTATCCGGCCGGTAAAGGTCGTCGAGATCGCCAAGGCCGGCGACACCCGCAAGCTCGATTATTCGGGTTCGGTCAAGGCACGCACGGAGATGAATCTCGGGTTTCGGGTCGCCGGCAAGATCACCGAGCGCCTCGTCGATATCGGCGACCGGGTGACGCCGGGCGACGTTCTTGCCCGTGTCGACGCCACCGATTACCAGCTGGCGGTCAAAACGGCGGAAGCCAATCTTGCCGCGGCCGAAAGAAGCGTCGAGACCGCCGATCTCGCCAATCGACGCGCCGAGCAGCTTTTCGACAAGAGCGTCGCTCCGAAGTCGCAGCTCGAACAGGCGGCGCTGAGTCACGACCAGGCGATTTCGCAGCGCGATGCAGCCCTGTCGGCGCTGGATCAGGCGAAGAACCAGGTGAGCTATACCGAACTCAAGGCCGGCCAGAACGGCATCGTCACGTCAATCAATGCCGATACCGGTCAGGTCGTCGGTTCCGGTGCCGCCGTCGTCACCGTTGCCGTCGACGGCGAGAAGGAAGTGCAGATCGCGGTTCCGGAAAACGACATTGCCGAATTCAAGCCGGGCAAAACCGTCAAGACAAGCTTCTGGGCCGACAATAAGCTGCTGCTCGACGGCAAGGTGCGGGAGGTTTCCGGCAGCGCCGACCAGCAGTCGCGCACCTTCGCGGTGCGGGTCAGCCTGCCGAACGATCCGCGCGTGCTGCTCGGCATGACAGCGACGATCGAGGCCGATGTCAGCAACGCCGCCAGCTACGTTTCGATCCCGCTCAGCGCTCTGGCTGAAAAGGACGGCAAACAGATGGTGTGGACCGTCGATCGCGAGACGGCGACCGTGCATGGCCGCGACATCAAGGTCGCCGATTTCACCGGTGACGGCGTGCATGTGACCGAAGGCCTCGATACCGGCGATCTCGTCGTTGCGGCCGGCACGCAGTTCATGAGCGAAAATCTGAAGGTGAAGGTGCCCAACCAGCAGTCGGCGCTCGCCGATACGGACCAGACCGTCCGCTGATTGCGTCGCAAAAGGGAAGAAGACCATGGACGCCAACACCACCGAAAAGCGGCCTTTCAACCTGTCGCGCTGGGCGATCGGCCATCCGAGCATCGCCCGCTTCCTCTTCGGGCTGATCATCATCACCGGTGTGCTCGGCCTGATGCGCATGGGCCAGCGCGAGGACCCCGAATTCACTTTCCGCGTCATGGTCGTTCAAGCGATCTGGCCGGGCGCCTCCATCCAGGAGATGGAAGACCAGGTCGTCAACAAGATCGAGCGCAAGCTGCAGGAAACGCCGCATATCGACTGGGTGAAGTCCTATACGCGGGCCGGCAGTGCGATCATCACCCTGCAGGTCAAGGGCGACACGAATTCGAAGGACGTGGCGGATGCCTTCTACCAGGTGCGCAAGAAGGTCGGCGACATCTCCAGCGAGCTGCCGCAGGGCCTGCTCGGCCCCTATTTCAACGACGAATTCGGCGATACCTTCATCACCCTGCATTCGATCAGCGGCGAGGGCTATTCCTATCCGGAGCTGAAGAAATTCGCCATCCAGGCGCGCGATATGCTGCTGACGACACCGGGTGTCGAGAAGGCGGTGATCATCGGCGACCAGCCTGAGAAGATCTACATCGACGTCTCGTCCAAGGCGCTCGCCGAGCGCGGCCTGACGATCCTCGATCTTCAGAACGCCATCAAGGGCCAGAACAATGTCGATCCGGCCGGCTCCGTCGATACCGGCCTGCGCTCGGTGCGCATCTCCGTCGAAGGCGACGTGAAGAAGGCTAGTGATATCCGCGAGCTGCGCCTCCGCGCCGGCGGCCAGGTGACGCGCCTCGGCGATATCGCCACCGTCAGTTCCGGGCTCGAAGACCCCTATCAGCGCAAGTACCGTTTCAACGGCCATGACAGCGTCCAGGTCGGCGTCGTGATGGCCAAGGGCTTCAACGTCACCGATGTCGGCAAGGGCGTCGAGGCGACCTATCAGCGTTTCGAGGAGGCGCTGCCTTACGGCGTCGCCGTCGACCAGATCGCCAACCAGCCCGACGTTGTGACGGATGCGATCAGCGAATTCATGCACGCGCTCGGCGAAGCCCTTGTCATCGTGCTCGTCGTCTCGTTCCTGTCGATCGGCTGGCGCTCGGGCCTCGTTATCGCCATTGCCATTCCGCTGGTGCTCGCCGCCACCTTCGCGCTGATGTATGAACTCGGCATCGACCTGCAGCGCATTTCGCTCGGCGCCCTGATCATCGCGCTCGGCCTTCTCGTCGACGATGCGATGATCGTCGTCGAGATGATGGAGCGAAAGCTGGAGGAGGGGCTGGTCAAGATCGAAGCGGCGAGCTTTGCCTATTCCTCGACCGCCTTCCCGATGCTGACCGGCACGCTGATCACCACGGCCGGCTTCATTCCGGTCGGCTTTGCGGCATCGACGGCCGGTGAATATGTGCGTTCGCTGTTTTATGTCGTCGGCATTGCGCTCGTCACCTCATGGTTCGTCGCGGTCTATTTCACGCCCTGGCTCGGCTACATGATCCTCAAGCAGCGCCATCACGCCGGCGAGCATCACGACGCCTTCGACACCGGCTTCTATCGGCGTCTGCGCGGCACGGTCGGCTGGGCGGTTCGCCATCGGGTCATCGTGCTGCTCTTGACGCTCGGCACCTTCGTCACCAGCCTCTGGGCCTTCCAGTTCATTCCGCAGAATTTCTTCCCGCAATCGTCGCGGCCGGAAATCCTCGTCGATCTCTGGCTGCCCGAGGGCACCAGCATCAAGGAGGTCGAGGTCCAGGCGAAGGCGCTCGAAGCCAAGATGATGGATGATCCCGACAAGAAGTTCATCGCCACCTATATCGGCGAAGGCGCACCGCGCTTCTTCCTGCCGCTCGACCAGCAGCTGCGCAACCCGAACTTCGCTCAGCTTCTCGTCATGGCCAATGACGAACCGGCGCGCGAACGGCTGATCGTCAAGCTGCGCACGATCCTTGCGGAAGATTTCCCCGAGATCCGCGGCAAGGTCGACCGCCTCTTCCTCGGCCCACCCACAGGCTGGCCGGTGCAGATGCGCGTCATGGGGCCGGACCGCCAGGAAGTACGGGCGATCGCCGATCAGGTGAAGGCGCGCTTTGCGGCCAACCCGATGCTCGGCGCCATCCACGACGACTGGCTGGAACAGGTGCCGGCGATGAAGCTGGTGATCGACCAGGACCGCGCCCGGGCGCTGGGCGTCACCTCGCAGCGGGTGCGCCAGATGCTGCAGACCGCCATGTCCGGGGCGGCGCTCGACGATTTCCGCGACGGCGAGGAGACGGTTTCGATCGTCGCCCGCGAGCCGGATGCCAGCCGCTCGCTGCTGTCGGCCGTCAACTCGGTCTATGTCCCGACGGATTTCGGTGGCTTCGTACCGGTCTCGCAGGTCGCCAAGGTCGTGCCTGTCATGGAGCAGGGCATCGAATGGCGGCGCGACAGGCTGCCGACCATCACAGTGCGGGCGACGCTGCCCGACGGCGTGCAGCCGAACGACGTGGTGATGAAGATGTATGCCGACATGAAGGACATGCGCGACAGCCTGCCGGCCGGTTACAAGGTCGAAATCCAGGGCGGCGCCGAGGACGCGGCGGAAAGCCAGATGTCGATCGCCGCCAAGGCGCCGATCATGCTCGCCGTCATCATCGTGCTGCTGATGGTGCAGCTGCAGCATTTCGGCAAGGCAATGCTGGTACTGGCGACCGGCCCGCTCGGCATCATCGGTGCTGCGGCCGCCTTGCTGATCAGCGGCGCGCCCTTCGGCTTCGTGGCGATCCTCGGCGTCATCGCGCTGCTCGGCATCATCATGCGCAACTCGATCATCCTGGTCGACCAGATCGACCAGGATATTAAGGCCGGCATGCACCGGCAGGAGGCGATCGTCGGTGCCGCCGTGCGGCGTTTCCGGCCGATCATGCTGACGGCGCTGACCGCCGTCCTGGCGCTGATCCCGATCTCGCGCGGCGTCTTCTGGGGTCCGCTCGCCTACGCGATGATGGGCGGCATCCTGGTTGCGACCGTGCTGACCATCCTGGTTCTGCCTGCCGGCTACGCGCTGTTCTTCGGCCGGGAGCCGAAGGCAAAGGACGAGCCAGGCCGGATTGCCGACGCCATCCAGGAAGAGGCGGATGACAGACATCCGCCGGCGTTGGCAGCCGAGTGAGGACGGCGCGGCGAAAGCCGCGCCGTTTTCCTTACGGGTCGCAGATGTCTATCAAAACGCGTCTCTTGGGGCGGCTCACGGAAACGCGAACCCCCTGCTCCCTCCGATTTGAATTCCGGCGGACAATTCGCTTGTCGTCTCGAACTCCGAGCCTATGACGAGGGCGGGCACGCGTCGTGCTTCACGACAGCGCGACGCGTTGGAGCATGGCTGCGGACCGTTTGACGGCTTCGATTACCTTCAGCGTTTCAAGTCCCTCCCGCCCGCTGACCAGAGGCTCTTCATGACCTCGGATGACCTTGCAGAACTGCCGTATCTGAAGGACAAGCGGATCCTCGGACTCGACGTTGATACGCTTCCGGTCGATGGGCTCCAGCCAACTCCGCTCCCCCGGGTTGCACCATATGTCGAGCGAAGGAACGGCGAGCGAGCCGTGTGTTCCGCCAATCATGTAGCAGGCTTCTTCCGTCTTCGGATAGGCGGCGTTCTCCCCGGTCGTCATCTCCCAGCTCCATGGCGCGACAACGGAATCCGAAACCGACGCGGTGCCAAGAATTCCGTTCTTGAATTCGATTAGGATCACGGCTGTCTCCTCGACGACGTTTTCACGCACTGCGTTGGACTCGCGCGCCTCGACGGCCGCGATATCCCCAAACAGATAGCGAAGATTGTCGATGTCGTGGATGAGGTTTAGGAAGACCGGCCCCGCGCCGCGCTCACGCCGCCAGGGAGTGTCGAAATAGTCGTCCGGCTTGAACAGCCAGAACATTGCGTTGACGACCAGTATCCGACCGAGCCTCCCGCTTTCAATGATCTGTTTTGCTTTCTGCATCATCGGATTATGCCGGCGATGATGACCCGTCAGAAGCGGGACCCCCTTGGCTTCTGCCGTCTCTATGAGTTTCTCGCCGGCTGCAATGTCATCGGCAACCGGCTTCTCAATCAGTGCCGGGATGCCGGCTTCCACAGCCTCCATGCCGTTCGAGACATGCACTTGGTTGGGGGTGGCAATGATGACGCCGTCCGGACGCAGCACGGCGATCATGTCGGCAAAGCTCGGAAACCATCTGACGCCGGCCTCCGTTGCAATTTTTTGACCGACCGATGTGGGATCCACCACGGCGACGAGGTCCGCCGCGGGTTCTTCCGGGACATGTCGAATGTGACGCTTCCCAATCAGTCCCGCGCCGAGGACTGCTAGTTTGACCTGGTCGACCATTTTGTGTCAGCCGTTCTTCGGCGTCTTTAGCATTGTCGCGACGCGGCGGATGCCGAGCTGGTAGCCTTCCGTCCCAAGTCCGGCGATTACGCCGTCTGCCCTGTGGGAGACAAAGGAGTGGTGGCGGAAGCTTTCGCGCTTATGCACGTTGGAGATATGGATCTCGATGACGGGACCTTCGAATGTATTCAGAGCGTCGAGGATGGCTAGCGACGTGTGCGTGAATGCAGCTGGATTGATGACGATGCCGGCTCCATCCTCACGCGCTTCATGGATCCAGTCGATGATTTCGTATTCGCGGTTGCTCTGGTGGAAGCGGAGCTCGTGTCCGAGTTCCGATGCCAGTTTCCGGCAGTCGGTCTCGACGTCAGCCAGCGTTTCGTGACCGTAAATATGAGGCTGGCGCTTGCCGAGAAGGTTGAGATTTGGACCGTTCAAAACATAAAGCAGGCTCATTGCAATTATCCTTGTGAAGGCAACGCCTGAGTTCAGGCGAACGCTATTTCCTGGAACGCGAAATCGGGATCGGATTCGTAGAGATCTGCGCGCAGCCCGAGCCGTCCTTCCTGCAATGCGGGTGCTGCGACATTGCGCGCGGCGTCGAGAACCGCTTTCAGCAGCTCTCGTTTCACCTCCGCCGACCGTCCGGGAGCCATGCGCACAATGATCTGGATGAAGTGATTGTCGGCATGCTCGTCACCGACGCAGGAGAAAGTCGCTTCCCTGGCGAATGTGCGAACTATAGCAGGCTTTACGAGGCCCCCGTCGCGAACTCGGCGATGCACCGCTCTGGTCAGCTCGTCGATAACGACGCGTTCGCCAGCGCCCCGGCTATAGTCGATGATGATATGCGGCATCGCATGTCCTCCCGATCACACTGCAGCTCGGCACAACTCTTCGAAGTGACGCGACATGCGTTCCGCGTCCGGCTGCACGCCCGTGAACAATTCGAACGCGGCGGCGGCCTGGAATACCGTCATTCCACCACCGGGCAGCGTTCTGCAGCCCTTCTTCCCGGCCAAAGCCAGAAGTTCGGTCACAAGCGGCATGTAGACGATGTCAGCGACCCAGTGACGCGATTGAAGCAATCCCGGGTCGATCGGGATGCCAGGATGGCTTCGCATACCCGTCGGCGTGGCATGGATCAGCCCGTCGGCCGAAGCGAGCGTGGCGCTGACATCCCTGATCGGCTGTGCGCAGCTTTTTGAGAAGCGCTGGTTGAGCTGATCGGCAAGCGTGGCGGCGCGATTTGCGTCCTGGTCGAAGATCGACAGCATCTCGATTCCGAGCTTGATGGCTGCGTGCGCGACTGCGACCCCCGCGCCGCCAGCGCCGAGCAGAACCGCATGTGCTTTGGCAACATCGGGTAATCCGCGCTCGAAATTCTTATAAAAGCCATACCAATCGGTGTTGTGCCCGATCCGCTTTCCGTTGCGAAGCACGACCGTGTTGACTGCGCCGAGCATCTGGGCATCTTCCGACAGATCGGTAAGGTGAGCTATGACGGTCTGCTTGCACGGATGGGTAATGTTGCTTCCCGCAAAGCCTCGGCGTTCGATCTCGTCGAGAAGGTCTGGCAGCGCAGATGCAGGAAGATCACGCTCGGCCAGATCGAGAAGCTCGTACCGATATTCCAGTCCAAGCTGGTATGCTTCAGTCTCATGGAGAGCCGGCGACTTCGACATCTGAATGTCTGCGCCGATCAGCCCGACATGGAATTTCCTGTGGTCCATTTTGATAGCTCTACCGGATCAGTGATGGGCAAGTATTTCGCCGAGAAACGCCCTGGTACGCTCGTGCTGAGGAGACTTGAAGAAAACCTCGGGCTCAGCCTCTTCGATGATCTCACCAGAGGCCATGAAGATGACCCTGTCTGCTACCTGACGGGCGAAGCCCATTTCATGGGTCACACAGATCATGGTCATGCCATCGCGTGCGAGCCCGATCATCGTATCCAGCACTTCCTTGACCATCTCGGGGTCCAGCGCACTCGTGGGCTCATCGAACAGCATCACTTTCGGCTCCATGCAGAGCGCACGCGCGATTGCGACGCGCTGCTGCTGGCCCCCCGAAAGCTGGGCGGGATATTTCTCCGCCTGATCGAGGATCCGGACACGTTCCAGATATTTTCGTGCCAGTCGTTCGGCGTCGGCGCGGCTGGTGCCACGAACGCGCATGGGGGCCAGCGTGCAGTTCTGAAGCACGGTCATGTGAGGAAACAAATTGAAACTCTGGAACACCATGCCCACTTCGCGCCGGATCGCATCCACTGCCTTGGTGCTGCCATCCAGCAACTGTCCTTCGACGACGATCTTCCCGTCCTGGATCGTCTCAAGCGCGTTGATGCAGCGGATCAAAGTTGATTTGCCGGAACCCGACGGGCCGCAAAGGACGATCTTCTCGCCTTTGCGAACGGACAGGCTGATGTTTTTCAGGGCATGGAAGGAGCCGTACCATTTCTCCATCTTCTCAAGTGAAATCAACATCGACTGATCGTTTGAAGAATTGAGCACGGCGCCCTCCAGCTTTACTTGACGGTGAACGGGATGTTGGGGATGGATTCGGGGAATGTCGGAAGGTCGATGCCCATCCACTTCTTGGTGATGGCCGCCAGCTCCCCGCTTGCCTTGATCTTGTCGATGAAGCTGTTGGTGGCTTCGTTCCAGTCTTTCTCGCCAAGGCGCGTTCCGACGCCGTTATAGGTCTTCAGGAAGTCGATCTTACGCTCGTAAGTCCCGGCGCTGGCCGCATCGAGCCTCTGTCCGTAGAACTGGTTGCCGCCGACAGCCTTCACCTGACCGGAAATGAGAGCCTGGATGGTGGCGGCGTCATCGTCGAACCGGCGGATCGTTGCAGTCGATCCTACGGCGTCCGTCACGGCCTTATCCTGCGAGCTCGACTTCGGCACGCCGATCTCCCAGGCCGCTACATCGGCCGGCGCCTTTACGGCATCGGCCTTCGCGGCATAGAGCGAGATTGTGTTCGCTGCGTACGGCTTGCTGTACTGGATCGATTTGGCGCGCTCCTCGGTCATGGCCATTGTGGCGAACAGGATATCGACCTTCCCCGTCGTCAGCGCCGGAATTCGGTTGGCGACGGCGAGCGGCTGGAATTCGACCTTCACGCCGAGTTCCTTGGCAAACAGCGTCGCGATATCCGCGTCGAAACCGTCCTGCTTGCCACTCGTATTCACAAAACCCCATGGCGCGTTGTCGCCCTGGATGCCGACGACGAGAGTGCCCTTGGCTTTGATCTCTTCGACAGTGGCGGCCGATGCGGCGGCGGCACCGATGGTGGCGAAAGCGGCCGTCGCAAAAGCGATTCCCAGAAATTTCCTACGGTTGGTCTGCATTGCTTATTCCTCCTCTTTGTTTTTGCTTCGAACGAAGCGGTTAGCGGACTGCTTTCGCCATCCGTTTTTCGAGGCCACTTCCAAGGTGCGACAGCGGCCAGCAAATGATGAAATAGATCACGCCGACGATCCCGAAGACGAGGAGCGGGCGGTAGGTTTGGTTCGAGATAATCTGTCCAGCTCGGGTCAGCTCGATGAAGCCGACGATCGCGGCGAGCGACGTTCCTTTGATCAGCTGGACAAGGAAGCCGACGGTCGCAGGCATGGAGATTTTCAGGGCTTGCGGAAGGATGATGTCTTTCATCCGTGATACGTAGTGCAGGCCCAGCGCGTTTGCGGCTTCGTTCTGACCTTTCGGCACGGCTTCGATGGAGCCGCGCCAGATCTCGCCGAGGAAGGCGCTCGCATGAAGAGTGAAGGCGATAGCCACCGCGATCCAGACGTTGACATCAACGCCGAGCAGCGCCACGCCGTAGTAAACGACGAAGAGCTGCATCAGGAGCGGCGTGCCCTGGAAGAGTGCGATGTAGCCCGAAGTTGCGACGCGCGCCGTCCGGTTTTTTGATGTGCGCGCCAAGGCGATCACTATCCCGAACACGCCTCCACCTACAAAGCCGATGATCGCGAGCAGGACGGTCCATTTCAGACCATGCAAGATGAATAGAAATTCGTTTTCGCCGATGGGACCCATAGGTGCCTCCTATCGCGTCGGGTAGTTGAAGTAGTGGCGGGAAATGAGGGCAAAGAGGCCCATCATCAGGGTCGAAATCACGAGGTAGATGGTAGTTACGGAGAAGTAGACCTCGAAGCTTCGGAACGTGTCGGATTCGATTCTCTGCGCCGCCGACGTCAGCTCGTAGGCTGCGATCGAGGTGCAGACGGAGGTGGTGAGAGTCAGCATCACGAACTGACTGGTGAGCGATGGGTAGATTGCCCGAAGAGCCGGCTTCAGCACGATCAACCGGAAGACGTCGCCCTTGTGGAGGCCAAGTGCGAAGCCTGCCTCGATCTGACCCTTGCTGACGCTCTCGACGCCGCCACGGATGATCTCGATCGCGTATGCCCCGCCGTTGATGCCCAGTGCGATAATCGCGGTAACCGTCGGGTTGAGGCGTATCCCCATCAAGGGAAGCGCGAAGTAGATGAAGAAAATCTGTACGAGGAAGGGCGTATTCCGGACGATTTCCACGAACCCGATGACGGGAGCTCGAATGAGTCGGATCTTGGACGTTCTGGCGGCAACGCCGATAATACCGATGACCAGCGCGAGGACCATTCCGGCCAGCGCCAGTCCGATCGTACCGAGCGAACCCCAAAGCAATTCCGGGGCGCGGTCAAAGACCGCACCAAAATCGAATGTATAACCCATGTATGATTTCCTCCTTCCGGTGCGGATCACCTGCATCCGCGCCGGACTATCGATCCGGTCCGACTATTCTTTCCGCGCATCCGAAAAGATGTTTAAGGTGGACCTCCGGCGCCATGGATCCGACCAAAGGCACCTCCACCGAGATGGACGCGGCGGCGCCGACCGCAGCAACCAGATCGTCCAACGGCAACTCACCTTCCCCTGGAGGCAGTCGGCCGCTTCTTGCTTCCGCGATCATTTCCTCCGGCTTCGTCGGCGCCGGACCGGCCACGTCGCATAGTTGGACGTGCTTCACTTTGTCGAGGTTGGCCCGTAAGTCTGCCAGAGCCGCGCCGTTCCTGAAGAAATGAATGCCGTCGACGAGAACGCCGGCATTCTCCATCCCCGCCTCGGTCACGAGGTCGATGCCATCTGCAAAGGCTTTGACAACCCGCCAGCCCATGTTCTCGATATCAACCGCCAACCCGTACCGTTCCGCGAGGACGCAGAAATCCGAAAAGTTCGATAGCAGCCTGGCATGATCCGGATCGTCACCGCAGACGCTGAGCCGACGCGCTCCAATATTCGCAGCTGCTGCGACGGTCGCCTCCACTGACGATGCGTCGAAAGCGGGATCGATCACGAAGAACTCGATATCGAAGACCTCGACTTCTTCGCCGGCAAGCACAGCCTTCAACTCTCCGGCTGCTACGCTGCCGACAGGCAGTTCATAATACGGCGCACCGGGAAAGGCTGGATGGAGCCTAAGGCCGATCCTGGAGAAACCTGCCCGTTTGGCAATCTTCGCGAACTCCGCGGGGGGCAGCATTATAGACGAGAAATGCGCCACGCCGATCGGGACGGGCGACTTTGATGTTGAGTCGGCCATCATACGACACCTTTCGTCGCAAGATGATTTCGAAGATTGGTCCCGGTCCGGTGGATGTGCTGGCGCAGCTTCTCGCAGGCATATTCAATGTCGCGTGCCACCGCGCCCTGCGCAATCTCGCTGTGCTCCTGGCCTACGTTGCGGTCCCCGGATGTACGGATGAGGAAGGCGCGGCGGTATCGGTCGTTGAGATTCAGCAGAAGATTGCAGAAGTGGAGAAGCAGCGGCTTGCCACAGCCCGAGATTAAGGTGAGATGGAATTCGCGATGCAGCGCTTCCCAGTGTTCCAGCGTTTCGGGACGGGCGGCGTCGCGCTCGGTTCGGTTCAGGCGATGGAGCGCACGCATGATGTTGCCCTCCCACTCGATGTCGCCCATGCGAATGGATTCGCGCAGTGCGAATACCTCAAGCTCCTCCCGAAGGGTCGTAACTTCCTCGAGATTGGCAAGCGAGATCGGGGCGACGCGATAGCCTCGATTGTCCTGAAACTCAACCAGGCCGTCGGAAATGAGTCGGGCCAGGCCTTCGCGCAACGGGCTGAGGCTGACATTGAACGTCTTTCGGGCCTTGTCGAGATTGATCTTGCTGCCCGCCTCCAGTTCGCCGGAAATGATCGCCTCTCGAAGACGCGATGCGAGCTGGCTGCCGATGGTGTTTTTTCCATCGTCGGCGAAGGTGGCGGGCGGCGCATCTCCTTCTGTCGGCGCGCCATGGCCGCTGTCGTCGCTCGAGTCCATCACTCCTCCCAGGCAATCCGGCTAACTTTCGATGATCGATATAATAAACGATTATTTATGTCAACTTGTCGTCAGCTCTAGCGATCGAGCTTCCTAGAGATGGAGTGATTTTAATAGAGTTTTCTTATGATAATCAATTGATTGATGATGGTCGTCGCAAGAGACGAGGTAGGCGAGCGCGGTTGGGAGACTTTCGCTTGCTTGACAAATAATCGATTATTTTTATATTCGGCACTCCATGAGGAGGTGGCTGAATGCCAATCAGAACTGAGAGCGAGGTAACGCCTGCCGTCGTCGCTGTGATGAACCGCACCGAGGATCCCAGGCTGCGTGAAATACTCGTCGCAATGGTGAAGCATCTCCACGCATTCGTACGGGAGGTCAGGCTTTCGGAAGCCGAATTCCGGGAGGCCACGGCGGTCCTCAACGAAATTGGCCAATTGCAGACTGACAGTCACAACGAGCTCGTGCTCATGGCAGGGTCGCTCGGGGTCTCTTCGCTCGTCTGCCTGGTCAATAACGGCGACAAGGGGCAGACGGAGACGTCGCAATCGTTGCTCGGGCCATTCTGGCGGCTTAACTCGCCGCGAGTCGAGAACGGCGGAACCATCATCCGGTCCGAGACTCCAGGCACGCCTTTGTTCGTCCATGCGAAGGTGATCGATCGGAAGGGCAAGCCTATCGTAGGCGCCGAGGTCGACGTGTGGCACGCGTCGCCTGTCGGTCTTTACGAGAACCAAGATCCCGACCAGGCAGAAATGAATCTCCGCGGGAAGCTCACCACGGACGAAGAAGGCCGCTTCTGGTTCAGGACGGTCAAAATGGTTGGCTATCCGATCCCAGTCGACGGGGTCGTGGGTCGCCTTCTCAAGGCGCAAGGCCGCCACCCCTATCGCCCCGCCCATCTGCACGCGCTCATCTTCAAGCACGGATACAAGACAGTCATCTCGCAGGTCTTCGATCCGAGCGATCCGAACATCGACTCCGACGTGCAGTTTGGCGTGACCGCGGCGTTGACCGGCGACTTCGTCCGGCATGAAGTGCCACACCCGTCCGATACGGACATTTCAGGGCCGTGGTTCTCGCTCGATTACACATATGTCATGGAGCCAGGCGAGGCAGCCCTGCCACGCCCTCCGATCAAATAACGAAAGCAGCAGAGCCAAATCATGATCACGGACAAGGAACGCCAGGAGGCAGCTGACGCGCTGCTGAAGGCCGAAGTCGAACGCAAACCAATCGTCCAACCAAGCAAGACATATCCGAACCTGGACCTCGAAGACGCCTACAAAATACAAGCGCTCTGGGCGCAGGCGCGGATTGCGAAAGGCGCACGGATCGCTGGCCACAAGATCGGACTAACGTCGCGGGCAATGCAGATGGCCTCGAAAATGACGGAGCCCGATTACGGCGTCATTCTCGACGACGCTCTCTTCAATGACGGAGCGCAGATCAAAGCGGATCTGTTCATCAAGCCCCGTCTCGAAGTCGAACTCGCATTCGTAATGGGCGAGGATCTCGAAGGTCCAAGCACCCGCATCTATGACGTCATGCGGGCGACCGAATTTGTCGTTCCCGCTCTCGAAATCATCGACTATCGAACCGAAGTGCCAAGAGCCATCACCGACACAATCGCCGACAACGCGGCTTTCGGAGCGATCGTCATCGGTGGTCGCATCGTTCGACCGATGGATGTCGATATCCGCTGGGTCGGTGCGACGCTTTCGAAAAACGGCATCATCGAGGAATCCGGCGTTTCCGCAGCCATCATGGGCCATCCAGCCGCCGGAATTGCATGGCTCGTGAACAAGCTCCATGCTGTCGGGGGCGGCTTGAAGAAGGGCCAGATCGTTCTTGCCGGCTCGTTCACCCGCCCCGTGGATATCGCCAAAGGCGACGTCATCCAAGCCGATTATGGGCCGGTCGGCTCCATCGGCGTTTCGTTCGTGTGAGGTGGCGATGGAACTCCCTGTCAATCACTTTAAACGAAAGCTCATGGCCGGACAAAGCCAGATCGGTCTATGGTGCGGCCTTCCGGGAAGCTACGCAGCGGAGATCGTCGCGCCATCGGGTTTCGACTGGCTGCTGTTCGACACCGAGCATTCTCCCAGTGACGTCCTCACCGTCCTGCCCCAATTGCAGGCGGTCGCGCCCTACAAGGTTTCGCCCGTCGTACGCCCTGCCTTCAACGACCCCGTGCTGATCAAGCGGTTCCTGGACATCGGCGTGCAGACGCTGCTCGTTCCATATGTGCAGAATGAGGAGGAGGCGATGGCCGCTGTAGCAGCCATACGGTATCCGCCGCGCGGGATTCGTGGTGTCTCCGCCTTGACGCGTGCCACCCGCTTCGGGCGTGTTGCGAACTACGCGCAGATCGCGGAGCAGGAGATATGCCTGCTTCTTCAAATCGAGACCCGTGAAGCGCTCGATCGTCTCGAATCCATCGCCGCTGTCGAAGGAGTGGACGGCATCTTCATCGGACCGGCTGATCTCGCGGCGAGCTTTGGCCATCCCGGTCAACCGGGTCACCCTGATGTGGTTGCTGCGATCGAAGACGCGATAAGGCGTCTGAAGGCGCTTGGGAAACCGACCGGCATACTCACCCCCGACCAGAAGTTCGCAGCCCGCTGCATTTCGCTGGGGACGCTGTTTACCGCAGTCGGTGTAGACGTCGCCCTGCTTGCAAGAGGATCCGAAGCGCTCGCGGCTAGGTTCGCATCTTAGGGAGTTCGAAGATGCCGACGCGGAAGCAGATTTTGGCTGAGATAGCGCCGACCGGCGCGATCAGGGCCGCCGTCAACATGTCAAATTCGGCGTTGGTCCGACGGGACGATGAGGCGGGCGCCTTGGTCGGTCCGAGCGCCGAGATAGCCCGCAAGATCGCCGAACAACTTGATTGCGGCCTCTTCCTGATCCAGTACGGCTCGGCCGCCGACATACTCGCCGATGCAGACGGCGATGAATGGGACATCGCTTTCATTGCTTCGGATCCATCCAGAGCCGACCGTTTCTCCTTTTCGCCTCCATACATCTCCGTCAAAGCGACCTACCTCGTGCCTGACAGTTCGTCCTTCCGGCGGGTCCAGGACGTTGACGTCGAGGGAGTCCGGATCGCCTCTGCAAGGAGTGCAGCCTACACGAAACAGCTCGAACGAATGCTTGAAAGAGCAACGGTTTTCCACACTGACAGCCCCGCAGCAGCCGTCGATCTACTTGTCGGATCCCAGTGTGACGCGGCTGCCGGATTGACCGAATATCTCATCCAGACTTCGGTGCGCATTTCGGGCTTCCGGCTCTTGGAAGAAACATTCTCCGAAATCCCCCAGACGATCGCCGTGCATAAAAGAGCCATCCATGCCTCAGCCTTTTTCGCAGATTTCATACGCCATCTGCATGGCGCCCCATAGGCGATCTGGTCGCCGGGGTCCGCTTGGCTGCGGTATGATAGGCGGCATCCCCGTTGCGACCGTACTGACCATTCTGGATTCTCATCGCTATTCGCCTCGCCTGAGTTCGCGCCGATTCCATTGCCGTCCCGAACAGGCTAAGCTGCAAAGGAATGCCGGAAGACCAGCCGTGATCCCGGCCGTTCGTTGACGGGGAGGGCGCGACATGGTCGATTATCGTCTTGAGACAAGCTGGTGCCCGGTCGAAGGCAGTTTCGGGCGCTTGACCTTCACGCTCCGCAATCTTTCGGCCGAGCCGCTGTCCGGCTTCTCGCTCGCCTATACGTCGGAGACGCGGGTTGCCGACAAGCATGTCTGCGACGGCGGCAGCCTCAAGCGACAGGTCGCGCACTTCCATGAGTTCCTGCCACCCGAGGGGCTGAGCGTGCCGCCGGAAGGGTGCTGGCGGTTCACGGTCGAGGGGCTGAGCAGAGAGCCGAAACATGTCACGGCTGGCGTCAAATCCGCTTATCTGACACTTGCCAACGGCCGTCACCTTCCCGTCGACTTCGGCGATCTGATGCTCGAAGGCCGGGATGGCGGTGTGTCGCCGCCGCTCTTGCCGCCGGGCAAAGCCGATGAACCCTATGCAATGCTCCCCTGGCCGCTGTCGCTTGGGCTGAAGGCGGGTGACTTGCCGGCCACCCTCTATCCGGCCGAGAGGACGCGGCCCGATGTGATCGAGGTCCTCTCCCAGGTTCTTTCTCTTTACCAGCGCCTCTACCCAGCCGAAGACGCGCCGTTTTCGCTGAGTGCCGTCGAAGGCGGACGGCGCATTCGTTTCGTCGCCGAATCGTCGATCGCCGCCTTCGCCTACGAGCTGCGGTTCACCGCGCATGAGATCGTGCTGTCGAGTGCGGATGAAGCGGGGCGGCGCTACGGCCTGATCAGTCTGGCGCAGCTGCTGCACGGCGCCCGCGCCGATCGCGAGCGCTTCAAGTTCCCCAATTTCGGCACGATCGCCGACCAGCCGCGTTATGACTGGCGCGGCTGCCATCTCGATGTATCCCGGCAGTTCTATCCGGTCACCGACGTCCTGCGGCTGATCGATATCCTTGCCTGGAACAAGCTCAATATCTTTCATTGGCACCTGACCGACGACGAAGCCTGGCGGCTGGAGATCAAGGCCTATCCGGCGCTGACGGAGATCGGCGCGCGGCGCGGGCCGGATGAGGTGCTCGTGCCGCAACTCGGCGACGGAGCGGAAACACGCGCCGGCCATTACACGCAGGATGATACCAGGCGGATCGTTGCGCATGCCGCCTCGCTCGGTGTCGAGGTCGTGCCGGAAATCGACATTCCCGGCCATAGCACCGCAACCTTGTTCTCGCTGCCGGAGCTCGTCGACGGGCAGGAAGCGCCGGACAGCTATCGCGCCGTGCAGGGTTACGCCAACAATGCCCTCAATCCGGCGGTCGAATTCACCTATGAATTTCTTGGCAAGGTATTCGACGAAATCGTGACGCTGTTTCCGAGCGAATATATCCACATCGGCGGCGATGAGGTGGCGCAGGGCGCCTGGCTTTCTTCGCCGCTCTGTCAGGCGCTGATGAAGCGGGAGGAGCTTGCCGGCACCGCCGAGCTGCAGTCCTATTTCCTGAAACGCATCAAGACGATGCTGTCGGAGCGTGGCAGGAAGCTCGCCGGCTGGAACGAGGTCTCGCATGGCGGCGGCGTCGATCGCGACGGCACGCTGCTGATGGCGTGGGAAAAGTCCGATGTCGGCATCGAGCTGGCGCAGCAGGGTTACGACGTGGTGATGACGCCGGGGCAGGCCTATTATCTCGACATGGCGCAGGCCGAAGCCTGGGCCGAGCCCGGCGCGGCATGGGCGGGCCATTCGGCCCCGGAACACACCTATGCTTACGAGGCCGAGGGCGAGCTGCCGCAGGCGCTGCAAGAGAAGATGCGCGGCATCCAGGCCTGCATCTGGACTGAAAACTTCATCTCACGCGCCTATTTCAACCGGCTGGTCTTTCCGCGTCTTCCGGCCGTTGCCGAAGCCGCATGGACGCCGCTGGACCGGAAGGATTGGGATCGGTTCGCAGCGATCGTGCGGATGTGGCCTATGCTGTAGGAAGCAACGCTTCCGCTTTCAGCCCGAGCAGCGCTGCGCCGATCAGGCCGGGTTCGATGCGGCATTGGCTGCGGACCACCAGCGGGCGGTCGAATTTGCGCAGGATGCGGGCGCGCACGGCGTGGTCGAGTTCGGCAAGCAGCGGCTCGACGTTGGACAGGCCGCCGCCGACCGGGACGATGGTGGCGCCGGTGATGTTGATCGTCAGTGCCAGGGGCGAGGCGACGAGATCGACATAGACGTCGATCGTACGTGTCGCCTTCTCCTCGCCATCTTGCCATTGAGCGATGATCTCTTCGCTGGAAAGGTCGAGATCATGCAGCGTCTTGTGCAGCCGTTCCAGGCCGCGGGCGCCGCCGACGGTGTCGACGCAGCCTTTCTGGCCGCAGCCGCAGGCATAGGCGGGGATGGCGGCCGGCGGATTGCCGGCTGCCGACGCAATGATCGGCCCGTGACCCCATTCGCCGGCAAAGCCGCCGGCTTCGTTGACGAGGCGCCCGTCGGCAACCAGGCCGCCGCCGACGCCGGTGCCGAGGATGGCGCCGAAAACGATGCGGTGGCCACGACCGGCGCCGAGGCCGGCTTCTGCCATGGCAAAACAGTCGGCGTCGTTGGCGATCAGCGCCGGCAGACCGAGTTCGGCTTCGAGATCGGCGGCCAGCGCGCGGTCATGGATGCAGGGAATGTTGGCGCAGATCAGCCGCTGCGTGTCGGTATCGACGACGCCGGCGATGGAGAGCACGATGCGGCTGGGTTTCTCGCCGGTCTCGGCGATGATGGCGCGCAGGGTGTCGACGAAGGCGGCGAAATCGTCCTTCGGCGTCGGGCGCCGGCCGAGGGGAATGATGTCCGTCTCGGAGCGGGCGATGCCGCCCTTGATGGCGGAGCCGCCGATGTCGAATGAAATGATCATTGCCACCCTGCCGTTTCTCTGGTCTTTGCTGTCTGCTCGCACTGTTGGCGGGCAATTACAAGCCTTAATTCGCCGGCCTGCCATGCGCTTGCGGCCTCAATCGCTATTCGGTTCCGCAAGTCATTCAATTGGCATATTGCGCGGCCAAAATCCGTCTGTACTTCCATTACCCACTGGTATCATGACCATCGAAAACGCCGATTCCCATAGACGCAGAAGACCTCGTCCGCCACGTCCCAAAGGTCGCCGCCTTTCATCCATCCTGCGGCAACTGGCCGCCGACCGGAGCCGGGAGCGGATTTCGATCGGCGATCTGTTCCAGACGATGGGCGACAGGGCGATCAGCGCGCTGATGCTGATCTTCGCGCTGCCGAACGCGTTTCCGACACCGCCCGGGACCTCGGCCGTGCTCGGCGCGCCACTGGTCTTTTTGGCGGCGCAGCTGACCTTCGGGCTGAAGCCCTGGCTGCCGCGATTGATTGCCGACCGCTCGATGCGGCGGGAGGATTTCGAAGCCATTGTCGGCCGCATCCACCGCTGGCTCGCCTGGGCGGAGCGGATGCTGAAGCCGAGGCTGGCGATCTTCGCCGAGCCGCCGGCGGAATATCTCGCCGGGGCCGCCTGCCTGCTGCTGTCGATCGTGCTGCTGCTGCCGGTCCCGCTGGGCAACATGCTACCGGCGATCACGATCTCGGTCTTCGCTTTCGGCATATTGGGCCGCGACGGGCTCTTCGCGCTGATCGGCTTTATCATGACGGCCGTGTCGCTGGTTGTTGCCGGCGGCGTGATCTACGGTCTGGTGAAGACGGCGATCTATCTTGTTGTGCAATGGTTCGCCTAAATGGGGTTCGCCTAAATGGGGTTCGCCTAAATGGGGTTCGCCTGAGTGGGGTTTGCCAGCGCGACGTTGGTTATTTGGCGGAGCTGTTTTCAACAGGCTCGACATTTGCCGGAATTTTGTTTTGATCTGGCGCGATACAGATTCATGTCCGGCACCGGCAAGCCGGCTCACTTTGCGTGGTAGGCAGTAGATGGCAAAAAGATCCGAGACCCCTGCACGGCTCGACGATGCGGCGCGTGCCGGCTGGCTCTATTACGTCGCCGGGCGCACGCAGGATGAAATCGCCGCCTCGATGGGGATCTCGCGCCAGTCGGCGCAGCGGCTGGTATCGCTGGCGGTCGCCGAGCGTCTGATCAAGGTGCGGCTCGATCATCCGATCGCCGCCTGCCTTGAACTCGGCAGTCAGCTGCGGCGGAAATTCGGGCTGAAACATGTGGAAGTGGTGCCGAGCGATCCCGGTTCCTCGTCGACGACCATCGGTATCGCCGAGGCGGCGGCGGCGGAGATCGAGCGCTGGCTGAAGCGGGCCGAGCCGATCGTGCTTGCCGTTGGGACCGGCCGCACGCTGAAGGCGGCCGTCGACCAGCTTCCGGCGATCGAATGTCCCAATCACCGCATCGTTTCACTGACCGGCAATATCGCCCCGGACGGATCGGCTGCCTATTACAACGTCATCTTCAGCATGGCGGATGCGGTGAAGGCACGGCATTTTCCGATGCCGCTACCGGTGCTTGTCACCTCGGCGGAGGAGCGGGAACTGCTGCACGGCCAGCAACTGGTGCGCTCGACGCTCGACATGAGCGCGCAGGCCGATGTCACCTTCGTCGGCATCGGCGAACTCGGCATCGACGGGCCGCTCTGTGTCGACGGTTTCCTCGAGAAGGACGAGATGATGGAGCTGATGCGCGGCGGCGCGGTCGGCGAGATCTGCGGCTGGATCTTCGATGCCGACGGCAGCTTGCTCGACAACCCGATCAACGAGCGCGTCGCCTCGGCGCCGATCCCCTCCCGCGATGCCTCGATGGTCATCGGGCTGGCCAAGGGCAAGCGCAAGTTCAAGGCGATCCGGGCTGCGGTTGTCGGTCATCAGATCAATGCCCTGATCACCGACGAAGAGACGGCTGAGTTTTTGCTCAGGAATTGAGCAAAAAATACAATAGTTAAATCAATGCGATAACTAACTTCTTCGGCACCGCAGCAACGATTGCCGATTGACATTCTGTATCGTTTATTGAGTAATTGCCCATGAGCGAAGCGAATGCTCACACACCCGTCTTCTGGGAGGAAGATATGACATTGAGAACTTTTCTGCTGGGCGCCTGCTCAGCACTGGCGTTTGCCGGCATGGCTTCGGCCGAGACGCTGACAATCGCGACCGTGAACAACGGTGACATGATCCGGATGCAGAAGCTGACGGATGATTTCAAGGCGAAGAATCCCGGTATCGACCTCGAATGGGTTACCCTCGAAGAGAACGTGCTGCGCCAGAAGGTCACGACCGACATCGCCACCAAGGGCGGCCAGTACGACGTTCTGACGATCGGTACCTATGAGGTTCCGATCTGGGCAAAGCAGGGCTGGCTGCTGCCGCTCGACAATCTCGGCGCCAATTATGACGTCGACGACCTGCTGCCGGCGATCCGCAGCGGCCTGACCGTGGACGGCAAGCTCTATGCTGCGCCATTCTACGGCGAAAGTTCGATGGTGATGTACCGCAAGGACCTGTTCGACGCCGCCGGGCTGAAGATGCCCGACGCCCCGACCTGGGATTTCATCGCGGACGCAGCCCGCAAGGTCACCAACAAGGACAAGGAAATCTACGGCATCTGCCTGCGTGGAAAGGCCGGCTGGGGTGAGAATATGGCCTTCCTGACGGCCATGTCCAACTCCTTCGGCGCGCGCTGGTTCGACGAGAAGTGGAAGCCGCAGTTCGATCAGCCGGAGTGGAAGGACACGCTCGATTTCTACGTCAAGCTGATGAAGGATGCCGGCCCTCCGGGCGCTTCCTCCAACGGCTTCAACGAAAACCTGGCACTCTTCCAGACCGGCAAGTGCGGCATGTGGATCGACGCAACGGTTGCCGCTTCCTTCGTTGCCGATCCGAAGCAGTCGCAGGTCGCCGACAAGGTCGGCTTTGCGCTCGCCCCGGACAAGGGCCTCGGCAAGCGCGGCAACTGGCTCTGGGCCTGGAGCCTCGCCGTCCCGGCAGGGACGCAGAAGGCGGAAGCTGCCGAGAAGTTCGTCGCCTGGGCGACGAGCAAGGACTACAGCAATCTCGTCGCCGAGAAGGAAGGCTGGTTGAACGCACCTCCGGGCACCCGCAAGTCGCTCTATGCGAATGCGGACTACCAGAAGGCGGCGTCGTTTGCCAAGATGACGCTCGACTCGATCAACTCGGCCGACCCGACCAAGCCGACCGTCAAGCCGGTCCCCTATGTCGGCGTTCAGTTCGTGGCGATCCCGGAATTCCAGGGCATCGGCACGGCGGTGGGGCAGCAGTTCTCGGCAGCGCTTGCCGGCCAGATTTCGGTCGAGCAGGCCTTGCAGAGCGCACAGCAGCTGGCAACGCGTGAAATGACCAAGGCCGGCTACATTAAATAACTCCTCCTGAGCAAGAGGCGGATCCTTGACAATCCGCCCCTCTGGGCCGCCGATGCCCGAACTGCATCGGCGGCCGCTTTTTCAGATAAAGCTTTCCTGCGGCCGCTCCCCGCTTCAGATCAGATCGGTGATTGCCATGGCAACCTTACATACCCGCTCCGCAGCGCGCCTGATGATTGCGCCCTCCGTGCTGCTCCTCTTTGCATGGATGATCGTCCCGCTGGCGATGACGATCTATTTCTCGACGCTGAACTACAATCTGCTCAATCCCGGCATGGAAAGCTTCGTCGGCTTTCTGAATTACGAATATTTCCTGTCCGATCCGGCCTTCTTTGCCGCATTGGTCAATACGCTGCTGCTCGTCGCCGGCGTGTTGCTGATCACCGTCATCGGCGGCATCGCCTTTGCGCTGCTGCTCGATCAGCCGATGTATGGCCAGGGCATCGTGCGCATCCTCGTCATTGCGCCGTTCTTCGTCATGCCGACGGTGGCGGCGCTGGTGTGGAAGAACATGTTCATGAACCCGGTGAACGGCCTCTTCGCCCATCTTGCCAAGGCGCTCGGCCTGCAGCCGATCGACTGGCTGGCGAATGCGCCGCTGTTTTCCGTCATCCTCATCGTCGCCTGGCAATGGCTGCCCTTCGCCACCCTCATCATGCTGACCGCGCTGCAGTCGCTCGACGAGGAGCAGAAGGAGGCGGCCGAGATGGACGGCGCCGGGGCGATCTCGAAATTCATCTATATCATCCTGCCGCATATGGCCCGCGCCATCACCGTGGTGATCCTGATCCAGACGATTTTCCTGCTTTCGGTCTTCGCCGAAATCCTCGTCACCACCAACGGCGGACCGGGCACCGACAGCACCAACCTCACCTATCTCGTCTATGCCCAGGCGCTCCTGCAGTTCGACATCGGCGGCGCATCGGCGGGCGGTATCGTCGCGGTTGTGCTGGCCAATATCGTTGCGATCTTCCTCGTGCGCCTCGTCGGCAAGAATCTGGAGGCTTGAGATGGCCAGAAAAGTCACAACCCGACGCAAGGTCATCGTCACCGCGATTGCCTGGACGCTCGGCATCCTGATCTTCTTCCCGATCCTGTGGACGTTCCTCACCAGCTTCAAGTCGGAAGCCGACGCCATCGCCTCGCCGCCGCAGTTCCTGTTCTTCCACTGGACGTCGGAGAACTATGCGGAGGTGCAAAGTCGGTCGAACTATCTCAGCCACTTCATGAACTCGGTGATCATTTCCTTCGGCTCGACGCTGATCGGCCTGATCATCGCCATCCCGGCCGCCTGGGCGATGGCGTTTTCGCCGACCAAGCGAACCAAGGACGTGCTGATGTGGATGCTGTCGACCAAGATGATGCCGCCGGTGGGCGCGCTGATCCCGATCTATCTGCTGTTCCGCAATTCCGGCCTGCTCGACACGCGCACCGGGCTCGTCATCGTGCTGACGCTGATCAACCTGCCGATCATCGTCTGGATGCTCTACACCTATTTCAAGGAAATCCCCGGCGAGATCCTCGAGGCGGCCCGCATGGACGGGGCGTCGCTGATGAAGGAGATCGTCTACGTGCTGACGCCCATGGCGGTGCCCGGCATCGCCTCGACGCTGCTTTTGAACATCATCCTTGCCTGGAACGAGGCTTTCTGGACCCTCAATCTCACCGCCTCGAAGGCGGCGCCGCTGACGGCCTTCATTGCTTCCTATTCCAGCCCGGAGGGCCTGTTCTACGCCAAGCTCTCGGCGGCCTCGACCATGGCGATCGCGCCGATCCTGATCCTCGGCTGGTTCAGCCAGAAACAACTCGTCCGCGGCCTGACCTTCGGCGCTGTGAAATAAAGATAAAGGGAGACAAACATGGGCAGCATTACCCTTCAGAAGGTTTCCAAGGTCTTCGGCGAAGCCAAGGTCATCCCTTCGATCGATCTCGATATCAGGGACGGCGAATTCGTTGTCTTCGTCGGCCCGTCGGGCTGCGGCAAGTCCACGCTGCTGCGACTGATTGCCGGGCTCGAGGATGTCTCCGGCGGCAAGATCGTCATCGACGGCCGGGACGCCACCGAAAAGGCGCCGTCGGAACGCGGCCTTGCCATGGTGTTCCAGTCCTATGCGCTCTATCCGCATATGAGCGTGCGCAACAACATCGCCTTCCCGCTGAAGATGGCGGGCGTCGACAAGGCGGAGATCGACCGCAAAGTGACGGATGCGGCCCGCGTGCTGAACCTGACCGATTATCTCGAACGCAAGCCGCGCCAGCTTTCCGGCGGCCAGCGCCAGCGCGTCGCAATCGGCCGCGCCATCGTCCGCCAGCCTTCGGCCTTTCTGTTCGACGAGCCGCTGTCAAACCTCGACGCGGCGCTGCGCGTCAACATGCGCCTTGAAATCAGCGAGCTGCACCAGCAGCTGAAGACGACGATGGTCTACGTCACTCACGACCAGGTCGAGGCGATGACCATGGCCGACAAGATCGTCGTCCTGAACCGGGGCAATATCGAGCAGGTCGGCTCGCCGCTGGAACTCTACAGCCGCCCGCGCAACCTTTTCGTCGCCGGCTTCATCGGCTCGCCGAAGATGAATTTCATCAAGGGCCAGAACGCCGCCCAGCTCGGCGCCCATACGATCGGCATCCGTCCCGAACATGTGCTGTTGTCGATGGAGAGCGGCGACTGGAAGGGCCGGGTCGTGGTCGCCGAACACCTCGGCTCCGACACCTTCCTGCATATCGATGCCGAGGAGATCGGCATGGTGACGGCGCGCGGCAGCGGCGATTTTGCCGCCAAGGCGGGCGATACCGTCTACCTGACGCCGGACCGTTCGCGCATTCACAAATTCAACGAGGGCGGCCTTGCCATCTGAGGCAGGCGGCCGGCTGGGGGCAGGCATGCGAGCCGGGCGATGGCGTCCGGCCGTCTCGGCAAGACCTTCAAGAGGACTGGAACATGACGTGCAAACTATCGCTGGCAACGCTTTCGGACGCGGCGCGCACCGCCGCCATACCCGGATATGACAGGGCGTCGCTGAAAGCCGGCATCGTGCACTTCGGCGTCGGCAATTTCCACCGCGCCCACCAGGCTATCTATCTCGACGATCTCTTCAACACCGGCGCGGATCACGACTGGGCGATTATCGGCGCCGGCGTGCTGCCGTCGGACGCCGCCATGCGCGAAAAACTTGCGGCCCAGGATTTCCTGACGACGGTGGTCGAGCAGGACAACAACAAGACCGCGGCGCGGGTCACTGCGCCGATGATCGACATCCTGCCGGTCGGCGACCCCGCCGCCATCATCGCTAGGCTTGCCGACCCCGAAATCCGCATCGTCTCGCTGACGATCACCGAGGGCGGTTATTTCATCGATGCATCGGGCACCTTCAATCCGGCCCATCCGGCGATTGCCGCCGACGGAGACAATCCCAACGCGCCGAAGACGGTCTTCGGCCTGATCGTCGCCGGCCTGAAGGCGCGTCGGGAAAAGGGCATCGGTCCGTTCACCGTCATGTCCTGCGACAACATTCCCCATAACGGCACCGTCACGGCAAATGCCGTGGTCGGCACGGCGGCGCTTTCGGATCCAGGTTTTGCCGATTGGATCCGGACGAATGTCGCCTTCCCGAACGCGATGGTCGACCGCATCACGCCGGCAACCGGGCAGCGCGAGATCGATTTCCTCAGGGACCATTTCGAGATCGAGGACAATTGGCCAGTCTATTGTGAGGAATTCAAGCAGTGGGTGCTCGAGGACAAGTTCACCGCCGGCCGCCCGGCACTGGAAAAGGTCGGCGTCACCTTCGTTCCCGACGTCACGCCCTATGAGCATATGAAGATCCGCATTCTCAACGGCGGGCATGCGGCGATCGCCTATCCGGCGGCGCTGATGGACATTCATTTCGTGCACGATTCCATGGAGGATCCGCTCATCCGTGCCTTCCTGGCGAAGCTCGAGAACGACGAGATAATTCCGATCGTGCCGCCGGTGCCGAACACCTCGCTGACCGATTACTTCGCGCTGATCGAACATCGGCTGCTCAATCCGAAGATTGCCGACACCATTCCGCGCCTGGCTCAGGACGGATCGAACCGCCAGCCGAAATTCATCCTGCCGTCGACGCTCGACAATCTCCGCCAGGGCCGGGATGTCGTCGGCTTGGCGCTGGTTTCGGCCCTCTGGTGCCGTTATTTCGCCGGCAAGACCGACAGCGGCAAGGATATCGTCTTCAACGACGCCAGTGCCGAGCGCCTGCATGCGGCGGCTGTGAAGGCCAAGGACGATCCGTCGGCCTTCCTCGTCTTCGACGACATCTTCGGCGACGTGGCGAAATCCGATCTTTTCCGCAAGCGTTTCGCCCATGCTCTCAAAACCCTGTGGGAAAAGGGCACGCGAGAGACGCTGCAGCTCTATCTCGACGGCAAGCTCGCGGTGTAGGGAATCCGGATGGCGGCATTGATTGCCGCCTTCTCTCCCGTCTCGCGAGGAAAGCGGGACGGTCGGGCGTGCGAAATTGAACTCAGGTTGGGTCCTCCATGGCTGATGCTGAACCACGGCTGATCATCTTCGATTGCGACGGAGTGCTCGTCGACAGCGAGCCGATCTCGATCAGCGTGCTGGTTGCGGCGATGAACGATCTCGGCGTCTCGATCACCGAGGGCCAGGCTTATGAGCGTTTTCTCGGCCGCAGCCTGTCGACCCTCATCGATACGCTGGAAACCGAATTCAACGTCCATGCCGGGGAAGAATTCCTCGAGCGCATCCGCACCGATCTCTACAGCCGGTTTCGCACCGAACTGAAACCGATCGAAGGTATTGCCGCGACGATCGATGGGCTCGGCGTTCGCTGCTGCGTCGCCTCCTCAAGCCAGATGGAGCGAATTCGGCTGTCGCTGTCCGTCACCGGACTTCTCGACAGACTGCCCGACATCTTCAGCGCGACGATGGTCAAGCGCGGCAAACCGGCGCCCGATCTTTTCCTGCATGCGGCGCGCGAAATGCAGGTGGAGCCTGCGCATTGCATTGTCGTCGAGGACAGCCCGGCCGGCATTGCCGCCGCCAAGGCGGCAGGTATGACGGTCTTCGCCTTCACCGGCGGCTCGCATGCCAACTTCGCCGGATATCGTGCCGAACTCGACCGGCTTTCGCCGGAAGTGGTGTTTGACGCCATGCCCGAATTGATCCACCTTGTCCGCAACCATAAGCTGGACGGGATCAAGATTTGATGCGGGATCATGTGGTTGCGGTGGATGTCGGCACCGGCAGTGCGCGCGCCGGCGTCTTCGATGCCCGCGGCCGCCTGCTCGCCAAGGCCGAACATCCGATCGTGATGAACCGGCCGCGCGAGAACCATGCCGAACACGATTCCGAGGATATCTGGTCCGCCGCCTGCACGGCGGTGAAGAGGGCGATGGAGCAGTCCGGCATTGCCGCCGCCTCGGTCGGGGCGATCGGCTTCGACGCCACCTGCTCGCTTGTCGTGCGTGACGTCGAAGGCCGGCAGCTCAGCGTTTCCACCGGCGGCGAAAGGCGTTTCGACACAATCGTCTGGCTCGATCACCGGGCGCTGAAGGAAGCCGATTTCTGCACGGCGACGGAGCACGCGGTGCTCGAACATTCCGGGCATGTCATGTCGCCTGAAATGGAGATGCCGAAGCTGATGTGGCTGAAAAAGAAGCTGCCCTCCACATGGGAAAGGGCCGGATACTTCTTCGATCTCGCCGACTTCATGACGTGGAAATCAACCGGATCGGCTGCCCGCTCTCGCTGCACGCTGACGGCGAAATGGAATTATCTCGCCCATCTCGAAAAGGGCTGGCAGCAGGAGTTCCTGGAGCGCATCGGCCTCGAGGACCTTCAGGCGCGCGGCCAGCTGCCGGACGAGACGGTGCCGGTCGGCGGCAGCGTCGGCCGGCTGACGCCCGGTGCGGCGGAGGCGCTGGGGCTGACCACGGACTGCCATGTCTCGGCCGGGATGATCGACGCCTATGCCGGCGCGCTCGGCGCACTCGGGGGTTATGCCGCCGATCCAGCGAAGCGCGAGCACCAACTGGCGCTGATCGCCGGCACGTCGAGCTGTGTCGTCACCTTCTCCAGGCAGCGCAAGCCGAGCCATGGCATGTGGGGCCCCTATTACGAAGCGGTCTTCCCGCAATCCTGGCTGGTGGAGGCCGGGCAATCGGCGACCGGCGCACTGCTCGACCATATCGTGCGCATGCATGCCGCCGGCGGCGAGCCGACGGCTGCGCTGCATCAGAGGATCGTCGCGCGCATCGCCGAATTGCGGGCCGAAGAGGGCGATGCCTTCGGGGCGCGGATTTTCGTGCTGCCGGATTTCCATGGCAACCGCTCGCCGCTCGCCGATCCGCACGCCGTCGGCGTCATCAGCGGGCTGAGCCTCGATACATCCTTCGATGGTCTCTGCACGCTCTACTGGCGCACTGCCGTGGCGATTGCGCTCGGCATCCGCCATATACTGGAAATGATGAGGGAATACGGCTACGTGCCCGATACGCTGCATATTGCCGGCGGGCATGTGAAGAACCCGGTGCTGATGGAGCTCTACAGCGATGCCACCGGCTGCAAGGTTGTGGTGCCGACAATGAACGAAGCTGTGCTGCTCGGCACGGCGATCGCCGCATCCGTCGCCTGCGGCTTGCACGGAGATCTGGGGGCGGCCGGCGAAGCGATGTATCCGGGTGGCGATGAACGGCTTCCCGACAAGGCAAAACAGGCGCTCTACGACCGCGACTACCGCCGTCTACTCGCCATGCACCGGCACCGCGCCGAGCTTGAGACAATGCAGTAACGGTTCAGTGGTTCGCCGCCTCGCCGAGGACGGTCGCGAATTCCATCATGCGGCGGCGGCGAAGAGCGGCCTCTTCTCCGACTTCGAGGATGACCGATTCCGACAGACAATCGAGCAGCGCGATCAGCGGCGGCAGATTGTCGAGATCGGGGGCGCGGGCGGGCGGCAGGGGCAGCATGACGTTCGACTGGTCCGCCATCCAGTCCGCCTGCTGCGGTGAAATGAGCACGACCTTATAGCCGTAGCGCCGCGCGGTCCGGGCAAGCAGCCGGGCCTTGGCGAAGCGGCGACAATCGATGATGACGAGCAGCGCGTCGTCGACCGCCAGCCTTGCGAAGAGCTCGGCAAAACGGTTGTCGGCGCCGTCGAGTGTGCGCACGCCGTCGCGGGCTTGCGTTAGCCGCTGGCAGAAATGATGGGCAAGGCTCGCAAGCCGGGCGTGCGTGGCGATCGACACTTCGCGGGCGGTGCTGATCAGATTGACGGCTTCGGACCAGTGCGGCTGCGCCGTCAGATGATAGATATGGTGGAGCGCCTGGATCTGTTCGGCAACCAGCACGGCGAGCGGTTTGCCCTCGGCGGCGTCCTGATGCAACTCGCTCATGGCGCTCTGCAGTTGCGCCGGCGATGTCGTCACGGTCTCGCGAATTTCCACTTTGACGCTGTCCAATCCCTGATAGCCGAGCGCGCGCAGGAAGCGCCCGACGGTCATCGGCGACAGATCCAGCCTGTCGGCGACTGATGCAGCCGTCTCGAACGGCAGGTCGTTCAGGTGTTCGGTGAAATATTTCGCGATACGGCGTTCGGCCGGTGTGCCGGTTTTTGCGTATTGCCTGAGTTTTTGGACAAAGTCTTCCACATCAGCCTCCCCCGTTTTACCTCAGAGGCGTTCCGTGGATGCGCTGTTGCGACCCCTTGTCTTTGCAACTATTTCGGAAGCTGCTTCTCAGGCCCATGCATATTGATAGGCGACAATACTATATTAGCATTTAATTTTCGACAAGTTTTCTATTACCGCATGCAATTTTATTCTCTCTTGTCGGTGGCATCAATCTTTCCTACATCTTCCGCGCAACCGGAGACGCCTGAGACATGATCCTTGACGCCGCTCGACTATCGCTGACCAATTTGCTCGCGCCGGAAACGCGCTCGGTCTTCTGGAAAGTGCTCGGCCTGACGATTCTCGTGCTGGCCGGACTCTGGTTCGCGTTGCGCGGGGCCTTCATGGCTTTCCTCTTTCCCTGGCTCACCAGCTTCTTTCCCGATCTGCCGGATTGGGCGGGATGGCTCGCCCTGGTTTTTACAATCCTTGCCGGTATCGGCCTTGCGCTGATGCTGGCGTTGCTGCTTTCGCCGGTCACGGCGCTGATCGCCGGCCTGTTTCTCGACGATGTCGCCGATGTCATCGAAAAACGCGATTACCCCAGGGATGCGGCGGGCACCGCCATGCCGCTCGGCCCGGCGATCTCAAGCTCGATCAAGTTCCTCGGCGTGGTGATCCTCGGCAATATCGTCGCGCTGCTGCTGCTGTTCATTCCCGGCGTCAATCTGGTCGCCTTCTTTCTGGTCAACGGCTATCTGCTCGGACGGGAATTTTTCGAATTCGCCGCCATGCGCTTCCGTTCGCCTGAGGAGGCGCGGCTCTTCCGCGCCAAGCACGCCTCCACCGTCTTTCTCGGCGGGCTGGTGATTGCGCTGTTTCTGACGATCCCCTTCGTCAATCTTCTGACGCCGCTCTTTGCCGCCGGCATGATGGTGCATCTGCACAAGACGATTTCCGCACGCGACGCCGGCTTTCGGGGGTGAGTTCAGCCGGGCAGGGCGGCGGCGGCGTACATCGCTGCGAATTCGGCGCTCGGCGGAATCGGCGTAATGATATCGATCAGCACCCCGTTCGGATCGGCGGTGATGAAATGCCGCTGGCCGAAATCCTCATCGCGGAGCTCTCGCAGAATTGGCAGGCCGGCGCTCCGGCAGGTTTCGTAGACCCGGTCGACATCCTCGACCTCGAAATTGAGCAGCAGGCCGGAGATCCTGCCGCGGGCCACGGCCGGGATAGTCTCGTGGCTGCCGTCTAGGATGGCGAGCGCTATGTGCTCTGCCTCGGCCGATTGCAGATGAACGTACCAATCGCTTTCGAACAGTGCCCGAAAGCCGAAGTGGCTGCTGTAAAAGGCGGCGGTGCCCGAAACATCGTCCGTCATGATCACCGGATAATAGCTGGTTGATTTCATGTCCCGCTCCCTTTCTATTTTACATACAGGTTGTATGTTTTTAGCTATTAACATACATGCAGTTTGTATGTAAATAGACCCATGAGCCGGAGTAATCGCGAGAGAACGGAACAGACGAGGCAGGCGCTGATCGATGCCGGCCGGCGTCTCTTTGTCGAGAAGGGTTATGCCGACACGGCGACGCCGGAGATCGTCACCGCCGCAGGGGTGACGCGTGGGGCGCTTTACCATCATTTCGAGGACAAGAGGGCGCTCTTCCGCGCGGTGATCACGGGCGAGATGCAAGAGGTAGCCAAGACAATCGAGGCGTCTTCAGCGTCGGAGGATGGGCCGCGCGACGCGCTGATTGCCGGCGCTTCGGCCTATTTCACCGCAATGGCGCAGCCCGGGCGAACGCGGCTGCTGCTGATGGAAGCGCCCGCCGTGCTCGGCTTGCCGGCGACTGCAGCACTGGATGCCGAGAATGCGGAGGCGAGTTTGCGTAGAGGACTTGCAGCGCTGATGCCCGCGGCAGGAAGCCTGCTCGAGCCGCTGACATTGCTGCTGTCGGCCGCCTTCGACCGTGCGGCGATCGCGATCGAAGCGGGCGGGAAGAGGCGGGATTACGAGCAGGCGATTGCAGCCTTACTCGACGGCCTCACCGATCACCTGCGGCGGTAGCTCGACGAGTGGGGCCGGCACATCCCAACTTTTCTCCGGCGACTTGCAGAGATCGGCGATAACACAGCGCTCGCATTCGGGGCGGCGCGCCTTGCAGGTATAGCGCCCGTGCAGGATCAGCCAGTGATGGGCGTGATAGAGATAATGTTGCGGAATCACCTTCATCAGCCGCGCCTCGACCTCGTCAGGCGTCTTGCCGGGGGCAAGCCGGATGCGATTGGCGATGCGGAAGATGTGCGTATCGACAGCCATCGTCGCCTGGCCGAAGGCCATTGAGAGTACGACATTGGCGGTCTTGCGGCCGACGCCCGGCAATTTCACCAGTTCCTCGCGCGTCTCCGGCACCTTGCCGGCGAAATCGTCGACCAGCATCTGCGAGAGTGCGATGACGTTTTTCGCCTTGTTGCGATAGAGGCCGATCGTCTTGATGTAATCGCGCAGCCGCTCCTCGCCGAGATCGAGCATCTTTTCCGGCGTATCTGCCACTTTGAAGAGCGCGCGCGTCGCCTTGTTGACGCCGACATCGGTCGCCTGCGCCGACAGGGCGACGGCGACGACGAGGGTAAAGGGATTGCTGTGCTCGAGCTCGCCCCTCGGTTCCGGCCGCTGCACCGAAAAGCGGCGGAAGATCTCCTCGCGCTCGGCCAGCGAATAAGCGGTCTTCACCGCCGCCGCCGGCTTGCGACGGGCGATCACATTCGAGTTTTGCGATGATTTGGTTGCGGATTTAAGTTTCGGATTCGCCATGGGGAATCTATACTCACCAGCTATGATGGAAAGCAACGCCGACAGCTCCAGCGAGCAGCCTGTTTTCGCCGCCGAGCTCTTCCCCCATCGGTCACTCGGCCGCCGGGGCTTCAGGGTGCTGCTTATCCTGTCCGGTGCCGTCTGCTTCCTCTACGGCATGTTCTTCGTCGCCACCGGCGCCTGGCCGATCGGCTTCTTCTTCGGGCTGGACTTCGCCCTGCTCTACGGCGCCTTCTGGCTGAGCTACCGCTCCGGCAGGGTGCGCGAGGAGGTGACGGTGTCGCGCACCGACGTTTCGGTGCGCAAGTTCACGCCATCGGGAAGGATGGTCGAGCATCACTTCAACCCGTTCTGGGCGCGCTTTCGCGTTCGCCGACACCAGGAGATCGGCATCCTTTCCATGCAGATCTTCGGAGAGGGCCGGCGCACCGATATCGGTTCCTTCCTCAATCCCGACGATCGCGAAAGTTTCGCCAAGGCCTTCAAGGGGGCGCTCGCCACGGTTAAACAGCGTATCTGAGCCTATCCGCCGGGTGCGCAAGAAACGGGTGGTTTGCGAAGACCCTATTGATTATCTCCTTGTGACAAGGAGAAAGACGATGAATATGATTGCGAACCTGCAAACAGACATCACGCCTGACGGCCCTGATTACGACATTGTCCGCCGGGTGATCGAACTCATTACCGAGGATTATCGCGACCAGCCTTCGCTGGAGGCGATCGCGGCGCGGCTCAACCAGTCGCCGACACAGCTACAGAAGACCTTCACCCGCTGGGCCGGCCTGTCGCCCAAGGGCTTCCTGCAGGCGGTGACGCTCGACCATGCCAAGCGGCTGCTGCGCAAGGAAGACATGCCGCTGCTGGAGACCTCGATCGAGGTCGGCCTCTCCGGGCCGAGCCGGCTGCACGATCTCTTCGTTACCCATGAGGCGATGTCGCCTGGCGAATGGAAGGCGAAGGGCGGCGGTCTCACCATCCGCTACGGCTTCCACATCTGCCCCTTCGGCATCGCGCTGATCATGGTGACCGATCGCGGCCTTGCCGGCCTTGCCTTCAGCGATTCCGGCGACGAGAAAGCCTGCCTCGAGGATATGACCTGCCGTTGGCCGAATGCCCAATATGTCGAGGACCTGCAGGCGACGGTTCCCTATGCCGCCCGCATCTTCGAGCCCGGCAAATGGTCCTCGGAACAGCCGCTGCGGGTCGTGCTGATCGGCACGGATTTCCAGGTCAGCGTCTGGCAAAGCCTGATGAAAATCCCGTTCGGCAAGGCGGTCACCTATTCCGATATCGCCAAGGATATCGGCCGGCCGACGGCGCAGCGCGCCGTGGGGGCGGCGGTCGGGGCCAACCCGATCTCCTTCGTGGTGCCATGCCACCGGGCAGTCGGCAAGAACGGCGCGCTGACCGGTTATCATTGGGGGCTCACCCGCAAGCGCGCGATGCTTGGCTGGGAATCGGCGCACGCCTGATAGGGGATTCCCCAGCAGGGTCCGAAGGATGGGGGCTGGGCAGCAAGGCGTTCATCGCGTGTCGCTCCGACCGTTCGCGCCAGGGTCGCTCGCCCCTCATCGCCTCGCTATCGCTCCGGCGCTTGTCCCCGCTGGGGAGAAGGGGGATGCGGCGATGTCTCTGCCAGTTCCAGCAACGCCCGTGCGGCGCCCTCATCCGTGATCAGCGTGTTGCAGCCGATGCGCTTGATCGTCGCGCGGATGGCGACGGCGCGATGGGCGCCGCCGGAAGAGAGCACGATATGTTTAGCCTCCTTCAGCGTGTCGAGATCGACGGACATGACGCGCCGATTGATCGAATGGTCGACCGAATTGCCGTCCTCGTCGAGGAAGTTGAACATCGTGTCGCAGACGCAGCCGGCATCGATCAATTGCTGCAGCTCGGCCTTCGAGATCCAGCCCTCCGACAGCGAAGTCGAATGCGGGCCGATATCGCCGCAGCTGACGATCGCCAGATCGAGGCTCTCGGCGAGACGGTAGATCGTGTCGAGCCCGCATTTCTCGATCAGATTGCGCTTGGTCTCGATGGAATCGACGAGGAGCGGCGCCAGGAACATATAACATTCGGCGCCGAGCTGATTGGCCAGCCGCCATGTGTAATCGATCGGGTTCGTCTGATGGACGGCGACGATGCCGCCGAGCAGCGAGACGACCTTGCAATTGGCGCGGCGCGGCGGCCGGAAGCTCGACAGCGAGGCGGTCATCGTGCGGCCCCAGCCGACGCCGATGGTATAGTCGTCGGGGATGGCTTCGGAGAGGAACTGACCGAGCGCCAGGCCGACATTCCTGGCCAGCGCGTCGACGTCGCCATTGACCGGTGCCGGAACGACAATCGCTTCGTCGAGGCCATAGGCGCGCTCTAGTCTCACCGAAAGTTCGACGCAGTCGCCGATCGAATCGTTGATCCAGATCTGGACTTCGCTGCGCTTCATCGCCTCGTCGAGCAGGCGAATGACGGTGGTGCGGCTGATGCCGAGCTGTTCGGCGACGTCCTTCTGGGTCAGGCCTTCATTATAGTAGAGCCATGCCGCCCTCAGCCGCAGCGAAGACGCTTCGGAATAGGCCGTGTGTGTGCCGCGTTTGAGCTTGACCACATCTCCTCCAGCCGAATTTTTGCCCTAAATCCCTCTGGGGATGAACGGCTGCCACGGCGCGTTTGTTGGGGGGATAATGACGGGTGTGACACTTATGTCAATTGAAATGCACAAATGTCCTTGACTTTTCCGCAGGCGAACGGTGATAGTCCTGGCGACACGAAATCGTTCTGTCCGTCCGAGGAGGACATAGTGCGGGCATGCCGAAAGTCACGACCGGCCTTCCAGCCGCAGGCGGCATCGCCGGCGTTCAGCGTGCGGTTTGCCCGCGGGAACACGGCCACTGTCCTTCACGTTTATGAATCATCCGTGACGGATGCGCGCCTTTTCGCCTGCAGCATGCAGACAGCCTGTCGGTAGATCACCTTTGCCGGGCGGAACTCGCGCCGGTCGCAGCCCAAGTTCAACAAGGATTATTGACCATGACATCCAAGCTTGACCAACTCCGCGAGATTACCACCGTCGTCGCCGATACCGGCGACATCGAGGCCGTCGCCCGCCTGAAGCCCGTGGATTGCACGACGAACCCGAGCATCGTGCTGAAGGCGCTGGGCACGCCGATGTTTGCCGACGCCATCAAGGAAGCCGTCGCCTGGGGCAAGAAGCAGGGCGGCAATTCCGAAGCCGTGTCTTCGGCCGTCGCCGATCGACTCGCCATCTCGGTCGGCGCCGCGCTGGTGAAGCTCGTGCCTGGCCGTGTCTCGACCGAGGTCGACGCCGATCTGTCCTTCGACACCGAGGCTTCGCTTGCCAAGGCGCGGTCGATCATCGCCGCCTACAAGGACCGCGGCATCGATCAGGACCGCATCCTCATCAAGCTCGCTTCCACTTGGGAAGGCATCCGCGCCGCCGAAGTGCTGCAGAAGGAAGGCATCGACTGCAACCTGACGCTTCTCTTCAGCAAGGCGCAGGCGATTGCCTGCGCCGACGCGAAAGTGTTCCTGATCTCGCCCTTCGTCGGCCGCATTCTCGACTGGTACAAGAAATCAACCGGTAAGGACTACACGGCCGAGGAAGATCCGGGCGTCATCTCCGTCCGTGAAATCTACAACTACTACAAGGCGAACGATATCAAGACGATCGTCATGGGCGCCTCCTTCCGCAGTGCCGGCGAAATCGAAGCCCTTGCCGGCTGCGACCGTCTGACCATCAGCCCGAACCTGCTCGACGAGCTCGCCAAGGATGAAGGCAAGCTGGAGCGCAAGCTCTCGCCGGAGAGCCGCAAGCCGGATCCAAAGGTCTCTGTCGACGAGAAGACCTTCCGCTGGCTGATGAACGAAGACGCGATGGCGACGGAAAAACTCGCCGAAGGCATTCGCGCTTTCGCCAAGGATCTCGGAACATTGCGCACCATGGTGCAGAAGGAACTGCAGCTCGCCGCCGCCTGATAGAGCACGGCATGCGATCGAGGGCGCGGCTGCCGCTGGCAGGCGCGCCTTTTTCGTGCTGTTATCAAGGACATATGCTGTCGGAGACTGGTATGGCGGATGAGGAACGGGCAAAGTCGCTTGCGGCATTCGCCTATAAGCATGCGAGCTTCATCGTCGCCATCCTAGCCGGACTGGTGGTCTTCTTGGCTTTGACCTCGCGCGACGTTAGCGCCGGCAACATCTTGTTCGGCTGGAATGTCAGCGCCGGCGTTTTTGTCGCGCTCAGCTGGCGCAAGATGCTGCGGGCGACGGTTGAAGGCATCCGGAAACGCTCCGCGGATCTCGATTTCTCCGACACCGTCCTTTTGGCGCTTTCGATCGGTGCAGCACTTGCCAGCATCGCCGGTATCGGCATCGAGCTTCATTCGATCAAGGAAGCAACATCTGACGTCGCGCTGGCGCGCGCAGGGGCCGCGGTGCTGACGATCCTGATCTCCTGGATCTTTCTGCACACGCTCTTCACCATCCACTATGCCCATTATTTTTATGGCGGTGCGGACGAGGGCGGCCTCAAGTTTCCTGACGGGATCGAAGAGCCCGGCTACTGGGATTTTCTCTATTTCTCCTTCACCATCGGCGTTGCCGCGCAGACGGCGGATATTGCGGTCAGTTCGACCAGCATGCGCAAGCTGACGCTGCTGCATGCCGTGCTGTCGTTCCTGTTCAATACGACGATCCTGGCGCTGGCGATCAATGTCGGGGCGAGCCTGCTATAATGCGCGCTATCGCAGCGCCGCGGGGTCAGGGCCAGAGAGCCATCACAATCGAAAAGCGGCAGGGACGATAGTTGAACGCAGGAGGGTACGATGGAAAGCGCCTCAAGCCGGCCCGGGCCGGCCGATGTCATTCTTCTCCTGGGCAGGCTTCTGCTGTCGCTGATCTTCCTGCATGAAGGCTGGTCGCTGGCGACGAATATCACCGCGACCATCGACACTTTCGCAGAACTGGGGCTTTCGGCGCCGGTTGCCTTTGCCACCATTGCCCTTCAGATCGGCGCCGGCCTTTCACTCGCGACGGGTTTCCTCAGCCGGCTGGGTGCATTCGCATTGGCACTCTTCTGCCTGGCGACCGCCTTGCTCTTTCACACGAATTTCGCGAGCCAGAACGAACTCCTGCATTTCGAGAAAGACCTGGCGATTGCCGGGGGCATGTTCGTGCTGGCGGCGTCCGGCGCCGGATCGATATCGATCGACAATCTGCTTCAAAAGCGAACAAACAGACTGCATCCCTGGCTGCGGGCGGTGCTCTCCTGAAAAGCCAGGATATCCGGCCGATTGCGGCTAGCGCTTCCGCCGATCTCACCTTCTGTTAGAAGCACCTGCTCATAGGATCGCCTGTCCGGCCATCAGCGCAAGGACGAGGAAGATCAGGAAGATCACCAGCGCGATGCCGAAGAGAACCCGGGCAATGGTCGCGGTGGCCGCGGAGACGCCGGAAAAACCGAAGAAGCCGGCGACGATCGAAATGACGAAAAATATCAGAGCCCATTTCAGCATGACATCATCCTTTGCTTTTGCCTGAGAAGACGCAGCAACCGGGAAATTGTTCCGGATCGCTTCGGATGAGACGGCATTACGGGCTCTGCCAACGAGGCCAATGATCCGGAGCGGCTGTGGGCATTTCCCCTTGGTCTCCCCGACGGCGCCTCCCCGGATCATTCTTTCTCGCCGCTCAGCCGTGATTGATCATCACGTGGCGCACCGCGGTGTAATCCTCGAGCGCATAGGCCGACATGTCCTTGCCGTAGCCGGACTGTTTGAGGCCGCCATGCGGCATCTCGTTGGCCAGCATGAAATGCGTGTTGATCCAGGTGCAGCCATATTGCAGCCGCGCGGCGGTCTTCATGCCGCGGCCGATATCCTTGGTCCAGACGGAGGAGGCCAGGCCGTAATCGCTGTCGTTTGCCCAGGCAACGGCATCGTCGGCATCGGAGAAGCGAGTGACCGAGACGACCGGTCCGAAGACCTCGCGGCGGACGATCTCGTCGTCCTGCAGCGCGCCTGCTATGACGGTCGGCGTGAAGAAGAAACCCTTGTCGCCGGAGACCTTGCCGCCGGTGGTGACCTCCATGTGCTTGTGTTCCGAGGCGCGGGCGACGAAGCTTTCGACGCGGTCGCGCTGGCGCCTGGAGATCAACGGGCCAATTTCGTTTTCGGTGTCGTCGGCCTGGTTGAAGCGGATGCTTGCGACGGCCGAGGAGAGATCGGCGACAAAATTGTCGTAGACCCTGGCGTCGGCGTAGATCCGGCAGGCGGCGGTGCAGTCCTGGCCGGCATTGTAATAGCCGAAGGTGCGGATGCCCGAGACGACGGCGTCGACATCGGCATCGTCGAAGACGATGACCGGGGCCTTGCCGCCGAGTTCCAGATGGGTGCGCTTGACCGTCTTGGCGGCGGCCTGCAGCACCTTCTTGCCGGTGGCAACATCGCCGGTGATCGAGATCATGCCGATCTTGGCATGATTGATGAGCGCGTTGCCGACGCTTTCGCCGCGGCCGAGGATGACGTTGACGACGCCTTCAGGCAGGATGTCGGAAAGCAGCTTCGCCATCTTCAGCGCCGTCAGCGGCGTCTGCTCCGACGGCTTGAAGACGACGGTATTGCCGCCGGCGATTGCCGGCGCCAGCTTCCAGGCCATCATCATCAGCGGATAGTTCCACGGCGCGATCGAGCCGACTACGCCGATCGGATCGCGGCGGATCATCGAGGTGTGGCCGGGCAGATATTCGCCGGCGGCCGGTGCGTGCAGGTTGCGCACGGCGCCGGCGAAGAAGCGATAACAATCGACGATCGCCGGGATTTCGTCGTTCAGCACGGCATTGATCGGCTTGCCGCAATTCAAAGCCTCGAGCGTGGCGAAGCTTGCGGCATCCTTCTCGATGGCATCGGCGATCTTCAGCAGGTAACCGGAGCGTTCGCCCGGCGTCGTCTGCGACCAGCCTGCGAAGGCTTTTTCGGCGGCATCGACGGCGGCGTCGATCTGGGACAGCGAGGCTTCGGGAAGGTCGATCACCGTCTCGCCGGTCTTCGGGTTCAGGATGTGCTCTTCCGTCTCCGTGCCCTTTTCGAAGCGCGAACCGATCAGCATCTGGGTATCCATGATGTTCTCCCTGTTATTTGCCGCCGCCGGCGATCTGGTCGCCGTCGCGGGTGAGGTAATAGGCTGCCAGAATCGGCAGGAAGGTGACGAGCACCACGACCATGGCAACCACATTGGTGACCGGGCGCTGGCGCGGGCGGATGAGTTCTTCGAGCATCCAGATCGGCAAGGTCGATTGCTGGCCGCCGGTGAAGGTGGTGACGATGACCTCGTCGAAGGACAGCGCGAAAGCCAGCATGCCGCCGGCGAGAAGGGCGGTGCCGATATTCGGCAGGATGACATGACGGAAGGTCTGGAAGCCGTCGGCGCCGAGATCCATCGACGCCTCGATCAGCGAACCGGAGGTGCGGCGGAAGCGCGCGACCGCATTGTTGTAGACGACGACGACGCAGAAGGTGGCGTGGCCGAGCACGATGGTCCAGACCGAAAACGGGACGTCGAACAGGCTGAAGGCAGAGCGCAGCGCAATGCCGGTGATGATGCCGGGAAGGGCAATCGGCAGGATGACCAGCAGCGAGATCGCCTCGCGGCCGAAGAATTTCGTCTGGCTGACGGCCGCCGCGCAGAGCGTGCCGAGAATGAGCGCGATCGCCGTGGCAATGACGGCCACCTGCACGGACAGGCCAAGCGCCGACCAGACATCCGGCCGGTCCCAGGCGACGGCGAACCATTGCAGCGTCAGGCCGGGCGGCGGCCATTGATAGCTCTTTTCCTCGGTGGTGAAGGCATAGACGAAGATCAGCAGGATCGGCAGGTGCAGGAAGAGCAGCCCACCGGCGGCGGCGATCTTCAACGGCAGCTGCGATCTCTTGAGGTCAGAGCGCATCGAAGGCCCCCAGTTTTTTGGCGAGCGACAGATAAAGCGCCATGATGACGATCGGCACGACGGAGAAGGCGGCGGCCAGCGGCACGTTGCCGGCGGTTCCCTGCTGGGCGTAGACGGCCTGGCCGATGAAGAGCCTCGACGAGCCGATGATCTGCGGGATGATGTAATCGCCCAATGTCAGCGAGAAGGTGAAGATCGAACCGGCAACGATGCCGGGCAGCGCCAGAGGCAGAAGCACGGTGCGGAAGGTCTGGCGCGGCGTGGCGCCGAGATCGGCCGAGGCCTCGATGAGGTTGCCGGGCACCCGCTCGAGGGCCGCCTGGGTCGGCAGGATCATGTAGGGCAGCCAGATATAGACGAAGACGATGAAGGTGCCGAGATAGCTGACGGACAGCGAATTGCCGCCGACGACGGGCAGATTGAGGATTCCGTCGAGCAGCCAGGCGAGATGGAGCTTCTCGAAAATCCAGGTCAGGATGCCTTCCTTGGCGAGGATCAGCTTCCAGGCGTAGATCTTGACGAGGTAGCTCGACCAGAGCGGCAGCATGACGCCGAGGTAGAAGAGCGCCTTCCATTTGCCCTGTGCATAGCGCGCCGCGTAATAGGCGATCGGAAAGGCAATCAGCGCGGAAGCCACCGTGACCAGCGCGGCCATGACGACGGTGCGGATGATGATGTCGAAATTCGTCGGGCTCAGCAGCTGGGCGTAGGTCGCAAGGGTGAATTCGTAATTCACCAGCCCGGAAAAATCGTCGATCGAGAAGAAACTCTGCAGCAGCAGGGCGATCAGCGAGCCGATATAGATGATGCCGAGCCAGAGCAGCGGCGGCGTCAGCATCAGGAAGAGCAAGAGCTTCGGGTGCCGCCAGAACGTATCCGACAGCCGGCCGAAGAACCCGCCGCGCCCCGGACGGATCGATGTCTTGCCGCTGGACAGGGTGAGCGTCGTCATGCCGCATCGTCCATGTAGTGGATATCGGCCGGCTGCCAGGCGAGGCGGATGCCGGCGCCGAGGTCAGGCACCGGCGCGCCGGCCGGCAGCATGACATGCAGCCGGCTGCCCTTGAGATCGACGCTGAGACGGGTGGCGGCGCCGAGGAAGCTTGCATTTTCGATCGTTGCCTCGACGCCGTCGCTTACCAGGCGGATCGCCTCGGGGCGCAGGCTCGCCCAGCGTTTCTCGCCGCCGAGCGAGGCCATCAGATCCGGCGCGATCACATTCGACGAGCCGACGAAATCGGCGACGAAACGGGTCTTCGGGCGGCGGTAAATATCTTGCGGCGTGCCTTCCTGGACGATGTTGCCATTGTTGAAGACGGCGACACGATCGGCCATGGACAGCGCCTCGCCCTGATCATGCGTGACGAAGACGAAGGTGATGCCGAGCGCGCGTTGCAGGCTCTTCAATTCCTCCTGCATCTGCTCGCGCAGCTTCAGGTCCAGCGCGCCGAGCGGCTCGTCGAGCAGCAACACTTTCGGTTTGTTGACGAGGGCGCGGGCGAGCGCCACACGCTGCCGCTGGCCGCCGGACAGCTGACCGGGGCGGCGGGCGCCGTAGCCCGGCAGCTTGACAAGGTCGAGCGCCTCGCCGGCCGCCTTCATCCGTTCCGCCTTGCCGACGCCCTTGACCATCAGCCCGTAGGCGACATTGTCGAGGATGTTGAGATGTGGGAAGAGCGCGTAGTCCTGGAACACGGTGTTGACGTTGCGGCGATAGGGCGGGATGCCGTCGGCCGTCTCGCCGAAGATCTGGATATGGCCGGCACTCGGCTGCTCGAAGCCGGCGATCAATCTCAGACATGTCGTCTTGCCGGAGCCGGATGGACCGAGCATGGCGAAGAATTCGCCCGGCGCGATCTCGAGATCGACGCCATCGACGGCGCGAACCTGGCCGAAATGGCGCGATACCTGCTGGAAACGGACGGCTGATGTCATTGGGGGACTCCGGGTCTTGCATGTTCACAGAGGGCTTCGGTCCGGGCTTAAAAGAGACCCCGCCCCAGACCCCTCCCCACAAGGGGAGGGGCTTAACCTGCCGCACCCTCGCGAAGAATTCGGCGTTCGGAGAGGGAGTGAGACGGTGCCATTTATAGCCCCTCCCCCTTGTGGGGAGGGGTTGGGGCGGGGTCTTCAACCACACAAGCCGACTTGCAATTACCGCCCGCCGATCACGCCGATATAGTCCGACACCCAGCGATGGTACGGCACGCATTCGCTCTGCGTTGTGCATTTGGCGACCGGGGTCTTCCAGAACTTGATCTTATCGAAGTGATCGAAGCCGTTGGTGGCGCAGCCGGCATCACCCATGAGTTCGTTGCCCTTGCAGGCGGCGGGAACGGAGGGCACGGCGCCGAACCAGGCGGCGGCGTCGCCCTGGACCTTGGGCTGTAGCGAATGTTCCATCCACATATAGGCGCAGTTCGGATGTTCGCTGTCGGCGTGCAGCATGGTAGTGTCGGCCCAGCCGGTTACGCCCTCCTCAGGGAAGGTGGAGGCGATCTTCTGCTTGTCGGCCTGCAGCAGATTGACCTGGAACGGCCAGGAGCCGGAGGCGACAACGCCCTCGTTCTTGAAGTCGTCGATCTGGATCATCGCGTCGTGCCAATAGCGCGAGACCAGCTTGCGCTGGCCGCGCAGCAGGTCGAGGGCGGCCTTGTACTGATCTTCGGTCAGTTCATAGGGGTCCTTGATGCCGAGATCCGGCTTGTGGGCCATCAGATAGAGGGCGGCGTCGGCAATATAGATCGCACCGTCATAGGCCTGGACGCGGCCCTTGTTCGACTTGCCGTCGGGCAGGGTCTGCTCCTCAAAGACGACGTTCCAGCTGGTCGGCGCCTTGTCCTTGAAGGCGTCGGTGTTGTACATCAGTACATTCGGCCCCCAGAGGTAGGGCACGCCATAATGCACGTCGCCGACCGTATACCACGGGCCTTTCTGCAGCCGCTCGTCGACCGTCTTGAAGCTCGGGATCAGATCGGTGTTGATCGGCTGGACACGCTTGCCGGCGATGAGGCGAAGCGAGGCGTCGCCCGATGCCGTGACGAGATCGAAGCCGCCCTCGTTCATCAGCGAGACCATTTCATCCGAGGTGGCGGCGGTCTTGACGGAAACCTTGCAGCCGGTCTCCTTTTCGAAGCCGGTGACCCAGTCGTAATTCTTGTCGGTTTCGCCGCGTTCGATATAGCCGGCCCAGGCGACGATGCTGACCGCTCCTTCGCCCTTGCCGAGCGCCTTCAGCGGTTCGGCGGCGATCACCTGTGTCGCGAAGCTCAGGCAGGCGAGTCCTGCCGTGCAGGATTTCAAGAGATGCGTCATCATCCGTCTCCCGGTCTTGCCACTTTCCGTGGCGGTTTGTTCCCGGATGAAAAGGTGACGCGAAAAGCCCGCTTTCGCAAATTCATTTATCAGAAAGGCGTTATCGGAAATTCCGATATCAGCGGATGCGGCCTGAGCGCAGACTTTCGGCAATGCCGACGAAATCGCGGGCCGCCTGCGGCAGGCTGGAGCCCTTGCGCCAGACCATGCCGACCTGGACGACCGGCAGTGAGCCGGAAACGTCGCGGCTCTCGATGCGGTCGCCTTCCAGCGACCACGGGCGGTAGACGAGATCGGGCAGCAGCGCCACGCCAGCGCCTGTCGCCACCAGGCTGCGTACCGCTTCCACCGAGCGGGTGCGGAAGGCGACATGCGGGCGGGCGCCGAGCGCCGAGAGCAGTTTGCCGGTATTCTCCTCGATTTCGTCGACCGTCAGCATGATCAGCGGCTCGCGGGCGATGTCGGCGACCGAGATGATGTCGGCCGACACCAGTGGATGGCCCATCGGCAGCCAGAGCCGATAGGGCGAGGTTTCGAGGATCTCGGCCTGCAGCGCCATGCGGTCGCGCAGGTTCGAGATTACCATGACAGCGACGTCGAGTTCGCCGCCGACCAGGAGATGCTCGAGATAACCGCCATTGTCCTCGATGGCGCTGACCTCGATTCCAGGGCAGGCGCGCCGGTATCGCGCCAGGAGATCGGAGAGCACGTAGCCGGCGACGAGCGAGGTGACGCCGATGTTGAGTGTGCCGGAAAGCGCGCTTTGCTGGCCGGAGAAGCTGGTGCGCGCATCGGAGACGGAGGCGAGGATCTTCGTCGCGTGACGAAGGAATTGATGGCCATTGTGAGTGATGCTCAGGCCGCGCGGATGGCGCTCGAACAGCGCCACGCCGAGGTCGGTTTCGAGCTCTTTCAGCGCTTCCGTCACCGAGGATTGCGAGATCGACAGGTTCTGTGCAGCGCGCGTTACCGATCCTTGTTCGGCGACGGCGACAAAATATTGAACCTGGCGAAGGGTGAAGGCCATCAGCGTTTAGAGCATGGCGGAACAGGCCGTGGCAAGCGCTCGGAAAATGCGGACCTTTTTTGGTGTTTTTTCAAAATGGTGCAGGCTTCGCACGCCCACTTAAACTTTCAGAAACGTCATTTCCTTAGCATTATCAGCACTTGTCCTGCGTTGGAGTTTCAGATGGCGGAGCAGTTGGCGTGAAGGCCTTACTGCGCATGTTCCGGCCTTCCCGGAAATTGGCAATCATCATCGGTGGAGTCGCTCTTCTGGCGGGCGTTTCCGGCGGCGCGGCCGTTTATGTCGGCAAGGACAGGCTGATGGGTGCCGCCGGTGGCGGTTCCGGGCTCGAATGCAGCGATGTTAATCTGGTGACGATCCGCAAGCAGAACCACATCTGGGTGCGCAAATACATCAAGACCGAACCGACCGACGGGATGACGCGCGTCAGGACCGCGCTTCGTGTCGCCCAGGCCGTTTATGCCGCGCAGAAGCCGGATCTGGTTCAGGTGGTGGTGCTCGACGAGAACGGCCCGACATTGCGCGCCGACATTCGCGGCCGGGCGATCGGCGCCGATGTCGTCTATATCCCGCATCCCGACAAGACCGTTCCCGGCCTCGACGACAAGTCCTACACGGCGCGCTACTATGACGGCAAGGCCAGCGAAAACGGGCTGTTCTTCGGCGAGCGGATCGATCTGCCGGTGGACGAGATCGCCATGATCAGCGCCGGTTTCGAGGATCCAGAGGATTGCGTCGACCCGGTCGCGGTCGGCTCGACGACAAACGCGGCAAAGGGCAAGGAAAAGAAGCCCGCCGGCGGCGCCCATGGCGCAGCGCCGGCGGCTGAAGGTGAGCCCGCGCCCGCCGCCGAGAGCGCCGGCGCCGATGTCGTGGCCGAATCGCCGGCCGAAGAGCCGCCGGAAACTGCGCCCACCAAGACACATTGACCAGACAGCATAAAAAAAGCGGAGCGCCGGGCACTCCGCTTTCGTTTTCCTGCGTCTCTTCCCCTCAGTCGGCCTTGTTGCGGCGGGCCGGGAAGAGGATGACGTCGCGGATGGACGGCGCGTTGGTCAGCAGCATGATCAGACGGTCGACGCCGATGCCGAGGCCGCCTGCGGGTGGCATGCCCTGGTCGATCGCATCGAGGAATTCCTCGTCCAGCTGCTTTTCCTTTTCGCCGCGGGCATGCGCCTGTTCGAGCTGCTCGACCATACGGCGGCGCTGCTCTTCGGGATCGTTAAGCTCCGAGAAGGCGTTGCCGAGTTCCCAGGCGTTGCAATAGGTCTCGAAGCGCTCGACCAGCCGCGGCTCGCCCGGCACTTCCTTGGCGAAAGGTGAGATGTCCTTCGGGAAATGCGTGACGTGAGACGGCTGGATCAGCGTCGATTCAACCTTTTCCTCGAAGATGAAGGCAAGGCACTCGCCCCAGGTCCAATCCTTCTCAACCGCGAAGCCGGCAGCCTTGGCGGCGGTGCGTGCTTCCTCGTCGGTCTTGATCGCCAGGAAATCGATGCCGGTGGCTTCCTTGACGGCGTCGGGCATCGGCACGCGCTTGAACGGCCCCTTGAAGGACAGGCGCTTGTCGCCGAAGTCGAATTCGGCGGTGCCGTGAATGGAGAGCGCCAGGGTCTCGAACAGGCGCTCGACGAGGTCCATCATGTCCTCGTAATCGGCATAGGCCCAGTAGCACTCCATCATGGTGAATTCGGGGTTGTGCCGGGTGGAGACGCCTTCGTTGCGGAAGTTCCGGTTGACCTCGAAGACCTTGTCGGTGAGGCCCGAGACTAGCGTGCGCTTGAGGAACAGTTCCGGCGCGATGCGCAGATACATGTCGAGCTTCAGCGTGTTGTGATGCGTCTTGAAAGGCTCGGCGGTGGCACCGCCATAGATCGATTGCAGCATCGGCGTCTCGACTTCCATGAAGCCGTCATTTTCCATGAAGCGGCGGATGCCGGAGACGATCTTCGAGCGCTGCTGGAAGCGCAGCTTCGAATCCTCATTGGTCAGGATGTCGAGATGGCGCTTGCGATAGCGCAGCTCGATGTCGGAGAGGCCATGCCACTTCTCGGGCATCGGCAGCAGCGACTTGGTCAGCATCTCGATCTTCTGGGCATTGATCGTCAGCTCGCCGCGCTTGGTGCGGCGCACGATGCCGGTGATGCCGATGATGTCGCCGATGTCGATCATCGGCAGCAGAGCGCGGGCCTCTTCCGGCGTCGTATCCTTATGGCTGAAGATCTGGATCTTGCCGCCGGCGTCGTGGATGTCCATGAACATGCCGGAGTTGCGCGAGGAATAAACGCGGCCGGCGACGGTGACGACATCCTGCGTCTCGACATCCGGTTCCAGCGATTCGTATTTGGCGCCGAGCTCGGCATTGGTCATCGTCCGGTGGAAATGCGCCGGGTAGACGTCGCCGATCTGCTCGCGCAGCAGCTTCAGCTTCTGGGCGCGCACCTCAGTCGCGTCGGAGGAAAGGGTGTTTTCGGTCTTGTCGTTCATGTTTTTTGCCTCATCGATGCGGCATGAATTCTAAACCAACGTTCGTTTTACCCGAAGCGTGGCGACTGGCTCGACGCTAACCCTCCCCCTTGTGGGGAGGGTCGGAGCGAAGCGGAGGGGAGGGGTTTTCTGGAAAAAGGCACTCCCCAACCCCTCCCCACAAGGGGGAGGGGCTTCCACTTTCATTTCGAGTCGACGAGGGCGGCGACCGCCTGCGCGGCGAGCTTCAGGCGCTGGCGCACGACGGAGCGGCCGAGGATCGCCATGGAATCGAAGAGCGGCAGCGAACGCGACGAGCCGGAGACGGCGACGAAGAGCGGCGAGACCACGACCTTCAGCTTCTTGCCCATGCGGTCGGAGATTGCGCGCAGCTCCGCCTCGATCGTCTCGACATTCCATTCCAGGATCTTTTCCAGATCCGGCTGAACGGTGTTGAGGATCTCCAGAATCTCTTCCGGCGGCGACTTGATCTTGGCGAAGTCCGACGGCTGCAGGCCGAGATCGGACTTTAGCAGGAAGCCGGCGAGGTCGGGCAGCTCGCCGAGCTTGGAGATGCGCGTCTGCGACAGGCGCAGGCCCGCCTTCAGGCGGTCGTTTTCCATGGCCCAGGTCAGCACCCGCGCCTGGAATTCCTCTTCCGACAGTTTCTCGCGGATCCAGCGGCCGTTCAGCCAATCGAGCTTCTGGATATCGAAGATCGCGCCGGCCTTGGAGAGGTTTTCGGGGTCGAACTTTTCGGAGAGCTCCTCGATCGTCAGCAATTCCTCGCCTTCGGCGATCTGAATGAAGAACAGGCCGAGGAAGTTCATCAGCGCTTCGGGGATATAGCCGAGCGCGGAATAATAGGAGATCGAGGTCGGGTTCTTGCGCTTCGACAGTTTCGACTTGTCGGCATTGCGCATCAGCGACAGATGCATGAAGACCGGCTGGTCCCAGCCGAAATAGCGATAGAGCAGAATGTGCTTCGGCACCGAAGCCAGCCATTCCTCGCCGCGCGCCACATGGGTGATCTTCATCAGATGGTCGTCGATGACGTTGGCCATGTGATAGGTCGGCATGCCGTCAGCCTTGATCAGCACCTGCATGTCGACGGAATCCCACGGGATGGAGACATCGCCGTAGACGCCGTCGGTGAAGTCGCAGGAGCCCTCGGTCGGGATTTTCATGCGGATGACGGTCGTCTCGCCGGCTGCCATGCGCGAGGTCACTTCCTCGGCCGTCAGGCTGAGGCAGAGACCGTCATACTTCGGCGGCTTGCCGGCGGCGCGCTGTGCCTCACGCATCTGTTCGAGGCGCGCGGGCGTGCAGAAACAGCGGAAGGCATGCCCCTTCTCCAGCAGCTCCTCGGCGTAAGGCTGGTACATCGGCTTGCGGTCGGACTGGCGATAGGGCCCGTAAGGGCCGCCGATATCGGGGCCTTCCTTCCATTCCAGCCCGCACCATTTCAGCGCGTCCAATACCTTGGTCTCGAATTCCGGGGTCGAGCGCGTGGCATCGGTATCTTCGATGCGCAGGATGAACTCGCCGCCATGCTTCTTGGCGAAAAGATAGTTGAAGAGAGCGATGTAAGCGGTGCCGACATGCGGCTCGCCGGTCGGCGAGGGAGCGATGCGGACGCGGACGCCGGAAGTTGTCATTGGTATGGCCCGTCAATGAACGCCGGACGGCTTTCCAGAAAAAGCGACGTTCGGCCGAAGGATGCAGATATCTTCATCGGCAAACCGGCCGAAAAAGGGCATGCGCCCGCACTATCCGCCGATCGTCCGTTCGGCTGGCCTTAGGCCATATTCAACCGGGCGCGTCAAGAAAAACCACGTCTGCAAGGCCCGGGGCAGTGAGGACGGCGCGCCGGTTGCGACGTGCCGTCCCGCTTCAGTCTCAGTGGGCGCTCTCGCGTTTCCGCTTGCGGGCATTGCGTGCGAACATGTTCAGCACCTCGACCAACGCCGAGAAGGCCATGGCGGCGTAGATGTAGCCCTTCGGCACGTGGAAGCCCATGCCTTCGGCGATCAGCGTCGTGCCGATCATCAGCAGGAAGGCGAGCGCCAGCATGACGATCGTCGGGTTCCGCTCGATGAAGTTGGCAAGCGGGTTTGCGGCCACCAGCATGACGGTGACGGCGGCGATGACGGCGATCACCATGATCGGCAGATGCGGCGTCATGCCGACGGCGGTGATGATGCTGTCGACGGAGAAGACGAGATCGAGCAGCAGGATCTGACCAATTGCCGATGCGAAGCCGGTCGTGGTGGATTTCGCGATGAAATCCTCCTGATGGTCCACGGGATCGACGGTGTGGTGAATTTCCTTGGTGGCTTTCCAGACGAGGAACAGGCCGCCGGCGATCAGGATCAGATCCTTCCAGGAGAAGCCGTGGCCGAAGGCCTCAAACAGCGGTTCGGTCAGCTGAACGATCCAGGCGACGGTGCCGAGCAGTCCCAGGCGCATGACGAGCGCCAGACCGATGCCGATCTTGCGGGCCTTCTCCCGGTGCTCGGGCGGCAGTTTGTTGGTGAGAATGGAAATGAAGATCAGGTTGTCGATCCCGAGAACGACTTCCATCACCACCAGCGTGATGAGCGCCACCCAGGCGGCCGGATCCTGAATGAGCGTCATGATTTCCTGCATCAGCGTATATCCCTCTTGCGTCACATGCGTGAATGACGCGCGCAATGTAGTGTCGGCAGCCTGCTACGCAAGCGCCGCAAGGGGGTATACGAAATTGATGTGACTTTTATTCCCTGGAACAGGATGATTTAAAGCCGGGCCGGCCTTAAATCATCCTCTAAATTAAAGAGTTAGAGCATGATTTCGTCCGAAAACCGGTCACACTTTTCGGCATCATGCTCTGATGGGCAGCCAGATTTCGGTGACGCCCATGCCGGTATAGGGGTCGAAGCGCTCGTCGTAGCGTTCGAACATGTCGGGCATGGCGCCGTGCTCCAGGCCGGAAGTCGGCCACCACGTGCCGAAAATCCGGTTCATCGTCGCGGAAATGCCGGAGACATGGCCGCGATGGGCAAAGACGACGTAGCGCTGGCCCGGTAGCTTGAGTGTCGTAAAATCCGCCGGCAGATCGCCGGCATCGGAAATTTCGACCGCGGCCATATAGCGGAATTTCTCCGCTTCGCCGTCGATATGCGTGCAGATGCCATAGGCGACGTTGCCTTTCTGGCCTGATATATGGCCGAAATGGGCATTGAACTTCTGCCAGAGAGAGGGAATGGCGGCATTGCCGCCATAGGGATAGATCTCCTGAAGACCGGCCAAGAGCATCGGCGGCAGGATTTCGAAACGGGGCGGTTCGAGGTCGTTGAGGTGGGCGGGGTCCATTCTGATCGGCTCCAGCAAGACAAGGTTACGGGCGTGTCCCTGCCGGCGCACCGCATCCGGCGTCATGCCGAACTGGTCGCGGAAGGCACGGGTGAAAGCCTCGTGCGAGCCGTAGCCGGCACAAAGCGCAACCTCGAGAATGGTGGATGAACCGCCGACCAATGCAGGCACGGCGCGGCTGAGGCGCCGCCCTCTTAGATAACCGCTGATCGAGTGGCCGGTGATGAGTCCGAAGACGCGCGACAGATGATAACGCGACAATCCGGCCGCTTCCGATATCTCTTCCAGCGACAGATCGCTTTCGGAATGGCTCTCTATGAACCATATAGCCCGTGCGATGGCGTTCATCCCTACTCCCCTGGTTGCTCTTCTTCTCTAGAGAAAAGCCGGCAGCCGGGTTTGATCGTTGTTGCGGAGTTTCAGCCGACGGGAAGCGGCAGTCAAGGATGCGGTCAGGCGGTCTCGTGCCGGCGCGCGCCGTAAGCGGCCATGAAGACGCGGATGGCGCCGCGGATGACGCGGTCGATTTCCTCGCGGGACGGCGGTTCTTCCATGCTTCCGAACAGACGGAGCTTGAAGAAACTGCCGCTGGCGAGATCGAGGAACTGGCCGGCGGCCAGATCGATGTCGTCGATCTTCAGCGCGCCTTCGGCGACATGCCGATCGAGGAAGTCGCGCATGATGGTGCGCAGGTTTACCGGACCCTTGAAAAAGCGCTGACAGAGCACCGGCATGCGGTCGCGCACGCCGAGAACGGTGCGCATCGCATTGATGACCTTTTCATCGGTCATATGGGTGACGAAGCTTATCCCGAATTCGTACAGGCCGGCTTCAGGATCGTCATGTTCGGCAAGAGCGGTGCGCACGGCGGCGACGAAGGCGGCGCGCTCGTCCTCGATCATCGCCGAAAACAATTCTTCCTTGTTGGTGAAGTAGACATAGAGCGTGCCCTTGGAGACGCCGGCCTCACGCGTCACGTCGTTCATGCTGGCGGCGTCGAAACCCATCTTCATAAAGACGCGTTTGGCACCGGCGAGGATCTGCTGGCGCTTGGCCGGATCTTCGCCCGCAGCAAACCGGCCTCCGCCAACGGGAGGGCTGAAGACGGCGGCATGGTCGGGTTTCAGCGTCATTTTTCCTTAACCGTGTTCACGGTTTCGTATTTTCTTTAAAGAAATCGAACCGATTGGTTCTATACACCTTGATATGACGGTAAAACAGGTTTAAGTCAACTGAACCGAACCGTTCAGTTCGATTATTTACTCCAAGATCGGTAAAGTGGTCATGTCGAGCAACCAGAAAAGCAACGTCGCGCGGATCGTCAGCGAAAATACCGGAGCCGAAGAGGCAAAGGCTGAAGCCGCAAGCGTTGCAGAAGCTCCGACGGCGGAAGTCCGCGAGAAGCCATCTGCGCCTGCGCAATCGGCGCCGGCTTCGGTCGCCGCACCCACGGCTGCCAAGAAGCGCCGCAGCCCGGTGCTGCCGATCGTCGTGCTCGCCATTCTCGCGGGCGGCGGCTGGTATGGCTACGAATGGTGGACGAACGGCCGCTTCATGGTGTCGACAGACGACGCCTATATCGAGGGCGATATCGCAACGATTTCGCCGAAGGTCACGGGCTACGTCGCTAGGGTGAATGTGGTCGCCAACCAGGAAGTCAAAGCCGGCGACGTGCTCGCCACGCTTGATAACGGCGACTATCAGAACGCCCTCGATCAGGCGCAGGCCCAGATCGCCACCGAACAGCTTTCGCTGCAGCGCATCGACGCGCAGATCGAAGGCGCCGATGCCAGCCTTGCGCAGGCGCAGGCGCAGAAGGTGGCACTCGAAGCGGCCGTTCGCGGTGCCGAGATCACCCAGAAGCGCCAGAGCGAGTTGCAGGCGAAGTCGGTCGGCACGGCTGCCGATCTCGACAATGCCAATATCGCGCTCGACCAGGCCAAGGCCAATCTTGCCGGCGGCGACGCCAACATCACTGCCGCGCAGGCCAACATCACCATTCTGCGGGCTCAGCGCAAAGAGGCCGAAGGCTCGGTGCGGGCGCTGGAAATCTCGCGCGACAAGGCCGCCCGCGATCTGTCCTTCACCGTGCTCAAGGCACCCTATGACGGCATCGTCGGCAATCGCTCGGTCCAGGAAGGCGATCTCGTTTCACCCGGCCAGCGGCTGATGGCGCTGGTGCCGGTGCATGAGCTCTATATCGACGCCAACTTCAAGGAAACGCAGATCCAGCATCTGGTTGCCGGCTCGAAGGTCAACGTCCATGTCGACGCCTATAGCGACCATCCGGTCGTCGGCACTGTCGAATCGATCTCGCCGGCGTCCGGCTCGGTCTTCTCGCTGCTGCCGCCGGAAAATGCGACGGGCAATTTCACCAAGGTGATCCAGCGCGTGCCGGTGCGCATCGCGTTGCCGCAGGATGCGCTCGACAGCGGGCGCCTGCGCGCCGGTCTCAGCGTCGTCGTCGACGTCGATACCCGTACGGCGCCGGGCAAGTAAGCCCTTAGACAAGGCGGAGGTTCTCCGATGGCCGGAAGCGCGACAGCAACAGCGGGGACGATTCCGGCGGTACCTGCCCACGCCGACGAGCGCATGGATCCGAGGAAACTCATCGCCTTCTTCGCGATGGTGCTCGGCATGTTCATGTCGATCCTCGACATCCAGATCGTTTCGGCCTCGCTCGCCGAAATCCAGGCCGGCCTTTCGGCGGGCAGCGACGAAGTCGGCTGGGTGCAGACGGCCTATCTGATCGCCGAAGTGATCATGATCCCGCTTTCGGGCACGCTGGCGCGCATCATCTCGACGCGTTATCTCTTCGCGATCTCGGCGGCCGGTTTCACTATGGCGAGCGCGCTTGCCGCGACGGCGACGAATATCGACCAGATGATCGTCTACCGCGCCATTCAGGGTTTTATCGGCGGCGGCATGATCCCGTCGGTGTTCGCGGCCGCCTTCACCATCTTCCCGGCGTCGAAGCGCAGCATCGTTTCGCCGATCATCGGCCTGATCGCGACGCTGGCGCCGACCATCGGCCCGACCGTCGGCGGCTATCTCAGCCACGCCTTCTCCTGGCACTGGCTGTTCCTCGTCAACATCGTTCCCGGCATCATCGTTACGATCGTCACCTGGAACTTCATCGATTTCGACAAGCCGGAACTGTCGCTCTTCAAGAAGTTCGACTGGTGGGGACTGATCTCGATGGGCGTCTTCCTCGGCACGATGGAATATGTGCTCGAAGAGGGCAATTCGAACGACTGGTTCAACGACAGCTCCATCGCCATTGCCGCTGTCGCCTCCCTCGTTGGTGCCATCGTCTTCTTCTATCGCGCCTTCACGGTGGAGTTCCCCGTCGTCGATCTCAAGGCCTTTGCGAACCGGAATTTCTCCTTCGGCTCGATCTTTTCCTTCGTCATGGGCATCGGCCTTTACGGCCTCACCTATATCTATCCGGTCTATCTCGGCCGCATCCGCGGCTATGATTCACTGATGATCGGCGAGACGATGTTCGTCTCCGGGCTGGCGATGTTCTTTACCGCGCCGATCGCCGGCAAGCTGTCGACCAAGATGGACCTGCGCCTGATGATGGTGATCGGTTTCGCCAGCTTCGCCGCCGGCACATACATCATGATACACTTGACGGCGGATTGGGATTTCTACGAGCTGTTCATTCCGCAGGTCCTGCGCGGTTTCGGGCTGATGATGTGCATGGTCCCGATCAACAATATCGCGCTCGGCACGATGCCGCCCTCACGCATCCGCGGCGCGTCCGGCCTGTTCAACCTGACCAGAAACCTCGGCGGCGCCGTCGGCCTTGCGGTCATCAACACCGTGCTCACCAACCGCCAGGACGTGCATTACGAGCGGCTGCGGGAGAATATGGACTGGGGTAATCCGGCGGCGATCGACCAGATGAACAACATGACCGCCAATTTCAACACCTACGGCATGGATGGCGCTTCGGTCGCGATCAAACAGATGGTCGGCCTTGCCACCAAGCAGGCGGTGATCCTCTCCTTCAGCGACGTCTTCCTGATCTTGACCGGGCTTTTCGTTGCGATGATCTTCGGCGTCGCCATGATCAAGAAACCTGCGCCGCAAGGCGGGGGAGGCGGCGGCGGCCACTGACCTCCGGCCTGCCGCCCCTTGAAAAGGCCCTCTCCGGAGGGCCTTTTTGCTTGCTGCCTTCCGGCCGTTATGTCATCAGCGTGTAATCCTCGGTCGTCGGTCCGAAGCGGGCTGGCCGTGTTGGAAAACAGTGTGCCAATCGGCCTTTTCGATTTTTTGATTTACGTACATCAAATTTGGCGCTAAGGGTCTCGTCAGGAGGAATGATGAGGCCAACTGTTCACGATATCGCCGCCGCTGCCGGGGTCAGTCTTGCGACTGTCGACCGGGTTCTCAACCAGCGTCCGGGCGTGCGCCATGTCACGCGGGCGAAGGTCGAGACCGCAATCCGCGAGCTCGGTTATATCAGGGACGTCGCCGCCGCCAATCTTGCCAAGGGGCGCACCTATCCGCTGGTCTTCATCCTGCCGGCCAGCGACAATTCCTTCATGCATGGGCTGAATGCCGAGATCCGGCAGGCGGTGCTGCGCTCGCCGGCCGAGCGCACCGATATCCGCATCATCGAGGTGCCGGCCTTCGATCCGGCCGCCCTGGTCGCCGTGCTCGAAGGGCTTTCCCGGGAAAGACCTTGCGGCATCGCGATGGTCGCGACCGATGCGCCTGAGGTGCGCGCCGTCGTCGACAAGCTGGTGCGCGAGCGCTTTCCCATCGTCACCCTGGTGTCCGATCTCACCGGGTCGCTGCGCCATCATTATGCCGGTGTCGACAATATCGCGGCCGGCCGCACGGCGGCGCGTCTGCTCGGCCGCTTTCTCGGGCCGCGAAAGGGTGAGATCGCCGTGCTTGCCGGCTCCATGCTGGTGCGCGACCATCGCGAGCGGCTGGAAGGTTTTGCCTCTGTCATGGCCGCGGAATTTCCCGATCTTGCCGTCCTGCCGGTTCTCGAAGGCCGCGACGACCCCGAAGTCGCCCATAGGCTCGTTGTCGATGCGCTCGGGAATGCCGGCATCGTCGGCGTCTACAGCCTCGGTGCCGGCAATCGCGGTCTCATCCGGGCGCTGAAGGAGAAGGCCGTCGATCGGACGCTGACGGTGATTGCCCACGAACTGACCGCCTACACGCGCGCGGCGCTCATCGACAACACCATCGATGCGATCCTCAATCAGGACGCCGGCCATGAGGTGCGCAGCGCCATACGCATATTGAAAGCCAAGGCGGACGGGCTTGCCGTCATCGACGCGCAGGAGCGCATCCGCCTCGACATATTTGTGAAAGACAATCTGCCGTAACGGCAAAGGAGAAGACCCCATGTATCTCGGTCTCGATCTCGGAACCTCCGGCGTCAAGGCGATGCTGATCGACGGCGATCAGACGATCATCGGCTCGGCCAATGGTTCGCTCGACGTTTCCCGCCCCCATTCCGGTTGGTCGGAGCAGGAACCGTCCCACTGGGTACGTGCCACCGAAGAGGCCGTCGCCGGGCTGAAGGCGAAACACCCGAAGGAGCTTGCCGCGGTCAAGGGTATCGGTCTCTCCGGCCAGATGCATGGCGCGACACTGATCGATGCCGCCGACAAGGTGCTGCGCCCCTGCATCCTCTGGAACGACACGCGCAGCCACGTCGAGGCTGCGGTCCTCGACGCCGATCCGCGCTTCCGTGCGCTGACCGGCAATATCGTCTTCCCGGGCTTCACCGCGCCGAAACTCGCCTGGGTCGAGAAGCATGAGCCCGATGTCTTCGCCAGGATCGCCAAGGTGCTCTTGCCGAAGGACTATCTGCGCCTTTGGCTGACCGGCGACTATGTCTCGGAAATGTCGGATTCGGCCGGTACCTCCTGGCTCGACACCGGCAAGCGCGCCTGGTCGTCCGATCTGCTTGCCGCCACCCATCTTTCCAGGGAGCAGATGCCGGCGCTTGTCGAAGGCACCGAGCAGGCCGGTACGCTGCGGCCCGAACTTGCGGCGCAATGGGGCATATCCTGCAATGTCGTCGTGGCCGGCGGCGCCGGCGACAATGCGGCCTCGGCCTGCGGCATGGGGACCGTCAGCGATGGCGCCGCCTTTGTCTCGCTCGGCACCTCGGGCGTGCTTTTTGCCGCCAACGGTTCCTATCTGCCGAAGCCGGAAAGCGCCGTGCATGCTTTCTGCCACGCACTGCCGAACACCTGGCACCAGATGGGCGTCATCCTCTCGGCCACCGACGCGCTCAACTGGCATTCCGGCGTCACCGGCAAGTCGGCCGCCGATCTCACCGGTGAGCTCGGCGAGACGCTGAAGGCGCCGACCGGCGTCACCTTCCTTCCTTATCTCTCCGGCGAGCGCACGCCGCACAATGATGCCGTCATCCGCGGCGCTTTCATCGGCCTCGAACATGAAAGCAGCCGCGTTGTGCTCACCCAGGCGGTGCTCGAAGGCGTCGCCTTCGCCATCCGCGACAATCTCGAAGCGCTGCGCTCGGCCGGCACCGGCATCTCCCGCGTCACCGCAATCGGCGGCGGTTCACGCTCGCATTACTGGCTGGCGTCGATCGCCACTGCCCTCGGCGTTCCGGTCGACCTGCCGGCCGACGGCGATTTCGGCGCGGCCTTCGGCGCCGCCCGCCTCGGTCTGATCGCCGCTTCGGGGGCCGATCCGATTGCCGTCTGCACGCCGCCGGTGACCTCAGGCACGATCGAGCCGGTGTCGGGGCTGAGCGCTGCATACGAGGATGCCTATAGGCGCTATCGCGCACTCTATCCGGCGATCAAGTCGCTGGCGCATTGAGAACTGGAGCCGGCGGCCCCCTCATCCGCCTGTCGGCACTGACCGGGGTCGAGCCACGCGTCTCGACCCGTCCTTCGGACCCCCGCTGGGGAGAAGAGATTCGCGGCGGCGCCTCAGTTCCCTTCGCCCCTGGGGTGAAGGGTCGGATGAGAGGCCGGATGGCACAAACGATAAGACTGAATTACGAACCCCAAGGAGACCAACATGAGCACCGGATTTTTCGGCGATATCCAGAAAGTAAAATACGAAGGCCCCGACAGCACCAATCCGCTGGCCTTCCGCTACTACCAGCCTGATGAAATCGTCATGGGCAAGCGCATGGAAGACCATCTGCGCTTTGCGGTGGCCTATTGGCACACTTTCACCTGGCCGGGCGGCGACCCCTTCGGCGGCCAGACCTTCCTGCGTCCCTGGTTCGAGGACACGATGAAGGCCGCCAAGCTCAAGGCGGACGTCGCTTTCGAATTCTTCTCGCTGCTCGGCGCGCCCTATTATTGCTTCCATGACGCCGATGTGCGCCCCGAGGGCAAGAATTTCGCTGAGAACACCAAAAACCTCAACGAGATCGTCGATTACTTTGCCGAGAAGCAGGCCGCGACCGGCACCAAGCTGCTCTGGGGCACGGCGAACCTGTTCTCTCACCGCCGCTATATGTCGGGTGCCGCAACCAACCCCGATCCCGATGTCTTTGCTTTTGCGGCAGCGACGGTGAAGACCTGCATCGACGCCACGCAGAAGTTGGGCGGTGAGAATTACGTGCTCTGGGGCGGCCGCGAAGGTTATGAGACGCTGCTCAACACCGATATCGGCCGTGAGCTCGACCAGCTCGGCCGCTTCCTCAACCTCGTCGTCGAATACAAGCACAAGATCGGCTACAAGGGCACGATCCTGATCGAGCCGAAGCCGCAGGAGCCGACCAAGCACCAGTACGACTACGACGTCGCGACCGTTTACGGCTTCCTCAAGAAGCACGGACTTGAAAACGAGGTGAAGCTCAATATCGAGCAGGGCCACGCGATCCTGGCCGGCCACTCCCTCGAGCATGAGCTGGCGCTTGCCAATGCGCTCGGCATTTTCGGCTCGATCGACATGAACCGCAACGACTACCAGTCCGGCTGGGATACCGACCAGTTCCCGAACAATGTTCCGGAAATGGCGCTCGCCTATTATCACGTTCTGGCAGGCGGCGGCTTCAAGACCGGCGGCACCAACTTCGACTCGAAGCTGCGCCGCCAGTCTCTCGACCCGGCGGATCTACTGATCGGTCATATCGGCGGCATGGATTGCTGCGCCCGCGGCCTGAAGGCCGCAGCCAGGATGATCGAGGACAAGGCCCTGTCGCAGCCGCTCGCCGATCGTTATGCCGGCTGGGAAACCGCCGAGGCGCAGAAGCTGTTCCGCGGCGAGTATTCGCTGGATGAGATCACCAGCTGGGTCGAGACCAAGGACGTCAACCCGCAGCCGAGATCCGGCAAGCAGGAACTGCTCGAAAACGTCGTCAACCGTTACGTCTGATCAAATACGCCGGCGGCCATCGGCCGCCGGCGTAACTCTTTCCGACCGGGGTGGAAGTCCTCAGCCTCTATTGGCTCAGCGCTTCGACCAGGCGCGCGACGGTGCGGAGACGGAGTTTCGAACCACCAGATCCGGCCTCAGCAGGATCTCGGTTTCGGTCGGCCGGCCATCGGACAGGAGCTCCAGCAGCAGCGCCATCGCCTGTTTGCCGATTGCCGTTCGCGGCTGGCGGATCGTCGTCAGCGGCGGGGATATGAAGACGGCCTGCGGCACGTCGTCGAAACCGGTCACCGAGAAATCCCTTGGAATGTCATAACCTCGCGCGCCGAGGCCGACCATGACGCCGATCGCCGTCTGATCGTTGACGCACATGAAGGCTGTGGGAAGCGTGTCCCGCATGAAAAGCTGTTCAACCGCATGCCGGCCGCTTTCGATCGTGCCGTCGCCTTCGAGCACGATTCTCAAATCGGGCGGGACGCCGGCAGCATCGAGGCCGGCATCATAACCCATGCGGCGTCTGGTATAGGCAAGCCGGGTGCGCGAATCGCCGATGAAGGCGATCTTGCGATGGCCTTCGGCCAGCAGCAGGTCCACCGCCTTCCTGGCGCCCTCGGTATCGTCGACGCCGACATAGGGAATACCGCCATTGAAGACCGGCTCGAACACGCCGACACTGGGTGGCAGCCGCGCCGTCATCGTCTGATGCCCGAAGGGCAGGATGCCGGTGAACAGGATCAACCCGGCCGCCTGGTTGGAATTCAGGAATTTCAGATATTCGAGGCCGCGCTGGGCGTCGTTCTGCGTATGGCCGATCAGGATGCCGTAGCCATGCGCGCGTGCCTCGTTTTCCAGCCCGACGAGAATGTTGGAGAAATTGGGGTCGCCAATATCGGGCGCGACGACGAGGATCATGTTCGAGCGGCCGAGCCTCAGGCTGCGGGCCATGGCATTGGTGGTGTAACCGGTGATGGCGATCGCCTGGTTGACCTTGAGCCGGGTGGAATTGGCGACCTTCTCCGGCATGTGAATTGCCCGGGACACCGTCGCGATGGAGACCTCGGCGATCCGGGCGACGTCTTCGATTGTAGCGGGCGTGGAATTCGACACTGAGTTCTGCCTTGGGGCTGTCTTCGCCGCGACACTACACAGACTTGTCGAGAGGTCAAAGGCGGGCTTCAACTGATCTGTGTAAATCAACGATGTAAACCTTTACACGATGTATGTAAAGGTTTACATAAGTGTTCAGCGGACGGAGAACCGCTTGGGGAGGATCTGATGACCGTGGAGGCTACCGACACTGCACCCGTGGTGCTGTCCGCAAGGCGCATATGCAAATCCTTCAGTGGGGTGCAGGTCCTCTTCAGTGTCAACTTCGATCTCCGTGCCGGCGAAATCCATGCGCTGATGGGGGAAAATGGCGCCGGCAAATCCACGCTCGTCAAGATATTGTCCGGCTTCGAGCAGCCGACTTCCGGCGAGATCTTGCTCGACGGCCAGCCTGTCGTCCTGCCGCCCAACGGTGCTGCCGAGGCGCTCGGCATCGTCATCATTCACCAGGAATTCAACCTTGCCGAACATCTGACGGTGACCGAGAGCCTCTTCCTCGGGCGCGAAGTCACGCGCTTCGGCGTGCTCGACCGCAAATATATGCGCTCGGAGACCCGCAAGGTTCTCGACGTGCTCGGTTCGCATGTCGATGAGAATGCGCTGATCAGCACGCTTTCCATCGCCGACAAACAGATGGTCGAAATCGCCAAGGCGATCAGCCGCGACGCGCGGGTGGTGTTCATGGACGAGCCGACCGCGGTCTTGTCGCGGGAAGAGACCAATATGCTCTTCAGGCAGGTTCGCAAGCTGCGCGATCAGGGCACCAGCTTCGTCTTCGTCTCGCACAAGCTCGACGAAGTGATGGAACTGACCGATCGGGTGACGGTGCTGCGCGACGGCCAGTGGATCAAGACGTCGCCGACGTCCATTCTCGACGGGGAATCGATCGCCCAGCTGATGGTCGGTCGCGAACTGTCCAGTCTCTATCCCGCCAAGGTCGAGCCCGATGTCGACGAGGAGGTCGTGCTCCGCGTCGCCTCGGTGTCGACGGGCTATGTGAGGGATGCGAGCTTCGAGGTGCGCAAGGGTGAGATCATCGGTTTCTCAGGCATGATCGGCTCCGGCCGCACCGAGCTGATGGAGGCGATTGCCGGGTTGCGGACGCGTCTCGAGGGTGAGGTTGTGATCAAGGGGGAAACTGTTCCTCCCGGCGACGTGCATGCCGCCAATCGCTGCGGGCTTGCCTATATGACCAAAGACCGCAAATCGAAGGGGCTGCTGCTGCGCTCGGGCATGATCACCAATCTGACGCTGCAGTCGCTTGGAAGGCATTCTCGCCGAGGCTATCTCAGCCCCGGCAGCGAGGCGGCCGCCATGACAAAGGCCAAGCGCCGGTTCGACATCCGGGTTCGCGACGGCAACATCGTCGCCGGCCGGATGTCGGGCGGAAACCAGCAGAAGCTGTTGCTCGCCAAGGTGATGGAGACCGAGCCGGACATCATCATCATCGACGAGCCGACGCGCGGCATCGATGTCGGCACCAAGCAACAGATCTATCATTTCATCTCGGCGCTCGCCCGCGACGGCCGGTCGATCATTGTCGTCTCCTCGGAGATGCCGGAGGTCATCGGTCTCTGCACGCGGGTGGTGGTGATGCGCGAAGGCCATATCGTCGGCGTGCTCGAAGGTGATGAGATCTCCGAGCAGGAGATCATGCGTTACGCCGCCGGGCTGAAGAAGAAGGCGGCGGCCTGAGGGCCGAAGCGAACAGATAAGATGCCCAAAAAAGATGGGGCGGGAGGTTGGTTTTGGAAATGAGTGTCAACGAGGAGACCAGGGAAATCCGGCGCCGGTCCTGGCGGGATGTCGATCTGCGCGCGGTCGCGCCTTTCGTCGCCCTGGCGCTGCTTCTGATCGTCGGAGCCCTGGTCAATCCCAATTTCATCGGCATCACCAACCTTGCCAATGTCGCGACGCGCAGCGCCTTCATCGCCATTATCGCGGTCGGCGCGACCTTCGTGATCTCGGCCGGCGATCTCGACCTGTCGGTGGGCTCGATGGTGGCCTTCGTCGCCAGCCTGATGATCCTGCTGATGAATTCGGGCGCCATCGAGAACCCGGCGCTGATGCTGACGGTTGCCGTCGTCTTCACCATGGTCGCCGGCTCGCTTTGCGGCCTGGCGAATGGCCTGATCACCACGGTGGGCAAGATCGAACCCTTCATCGCCACGCTCGGCACGATGGGCATCTATCGCGGCCTGACGACATGGCTATCGCAGGGCGGCGCGATCACGCTGCGCTCGGCCGATATCCAGACGCTCTATCGTCCGGCTTATTTCGGCAATATCGCCGGCGTGCCGGTGCCGATTGCGGTGATTCTCGCGGTGACGGCGGTTGCGGCCTTCATCCTCTACCGCACTCGCTACGGGCGCCACGTCGTCGCCGTCGGATCAAACAGCGACGTCGCCCGCTATTCCGGCATCGCGGTCAATCGTGTGCGGACGATCGCCTTCGTAATCCAGGGCCTGTGCGTCGCCATTGCCGTGCTGCTCTATGTTCCCCGTCTCGGCTCGACTTCGGCGACGACAGGCATCCTGTGGGAGTTGCAGGCGATCACGGCGGTCGTCGTTGGTGGCACGGCGCTGAAGGGCGGCGCCGGCAGGGTCTGGGGCACGATCTGCGGCGCCTTCATTCTCGAGCTCGTCGGCAACATCATGCTGCTTTCGAATTTCATCAGCGAGTATCTGATCGGCGCCATCCAGGGTGCGATCATCATCATCGCCATGTTCGTGCAGCGCTCGCTGGTGCGCAAATCATGAAGTGACCGGCTGCTTTTGGGCCGGCCTGAAATTAATCGGGCTTGAAATTGATCGGGCTTACAGGGCGTCCGGTCCCGATATGGAAAAGTCCCTGAATATTGGGAGGAAACAGCATGCGTAAATTGATGTTGGGCCTGGCGGTTGCGGCGGTGACATTCGCCGGCGCCGCTCACGCCCAGGATAAGAAATTCACGATCGGCGTGTCCATTCCGGCCGCCGACCACGGCTGGACGTCGGGTGTGGTCTTTCATGCCGAACGCGTCGCCAAGCTGCTGATGGCCGAACATCCCGGTCTCAACGTCATCGTCAAGACCTCGCCGGATGCCGCCAGCCAGGCAAATGCCGTGCAGGATCTCGACACGCAGGGCATCGACGCGCTGGTCATCCTGCCGTCGGATCCCGATCCGCTCGTCAACGCCATCAAGGAGGTCAAGGGCAAGGGCAAGTTCGTCGCTCTCGTCGACCGCGCGCCGTCGAGCAACGACAATTCCGTGCGCGACCTCTATGTCGCCGGCAACAACCCGGCTCTCGGCGAAGTCGCCGGCAAGTACATCAAGGACACCACGCCGGACGCCGAAGTCGTGATCATCCGCGGTCTGCCGATTCCGATCGACCAGCAGCGCCAGGACGGCTTCGACAAGGGCATTGCCGGCTCGAAGGTCAAGGTTCTCGACCGCCAGTACGGCAACTGGAACCGCGACGATGCCTTCAAGGTCATGCAGGACTACCTGACCAAGTACCAGAAGATCGACGTCGTGTGGTGCCAGGACGACGACATGGCGGTCGGCGTTCTGCAGGCGATCGAGCAGGCCAAGCGCACCGACATCAAGTATGTCGTCGCCGGCGCCGGTTCCAAGGACATGGTCAAGAAGGTCATGGACGGCGACAAGATGATCCCGGTCGACGTTCTCTACCCGCCGGCAATGGTCGGCACGGCCATGGAGCTGACGGCCGCCGCCCTCTACGATCAGGTTCCGGTTCACGGCAGCTACATCCTCGACGCGACGCTCGTCACCAAGGACAATGCCAAGGACTTCTACTTCCCGGATTCTCCGTTCTGATCCATCGTTTGACGACATGCGCCCATTCGAAAGGATGGGCGCATTTTTATGCTCCCATACAGCGTGCAGGTGATAATGCTGCACGTACCTCTTGCCCGCCAAAGCCCATCATGATTAGCTCGCAGCCACATCGCATCCGGCCTTGCGCCAAAATGCTGGTAAGGGCGAGGAGGCGCCTTGCGCCCGTCAAATTGCGTGCTACAACACTTCAGAAACGTTTACGGTCGATATTCAGGGAGGAATCTGACATGAAGACGATCAAGGGCCCCGGCCTTTTCCTTGGCCAGTTCGCGGGCGACGCCGCGCCTTTCAATTCCTGGGACGCGATCACCAAATGGGCGGCCGACATCGGCTACAAGGGTGTCCAGGTGCCGACCTGGGCGAGTCAGTTGATCGATCTGAAGAAGGCTGCGACCTCCAAGGATTATTGCGACGAATTCGCTGGCAAGGCCCGCGAAAACGGCATCGAGATCACCGAACTTTCCACCCATCTGCAGGGTCAGCTCGTCGCCGTTCACCCGGCCTATGACGAAGCCTTCGACGGGTTCGCCGCCCCCGAGGTGCGCGGCAATCCGAAGGCGCGCCAGGAATGGGCGGTCGAGCAGGTCAAGATGGCGTTGACGGCATCGAAGAACCTTGGTCTCAAGGCGCATGCGACCTTTTCCGGCGCGCTCGCCTGGCCGTTCATCTATCCTTGGCCGCAGCGTCCCGCCGGCCTGGTCGAAACAGCCTTCGACGAACTTGCCCGCCGCTGGACGCCGATTCTCAACCATGCCGACGAGAACGGCATCGACGTCTGCTACGAGATCCATCCGGGTGAAGATCTGCATGACGGCATCACCTTCGAGATGTTCCTGGAGCGGGTGAAGAACCATCCGCGCGCCAACATGCTCTACGATCCCTCGCACTATGTCCTGCAGTGCCTCGATTATCTCGACAACATCGACATCTACAAGGACCGCATCAAGATGTTCCACGTCAAGGATGCGGAGTTCAATCCGAGTGGGCGCCAGGGCGTCTATGGCGGCTATCAGGGCTGGGTGGAACGCGCCGGCCGCTTCCGCTCGCTCGGCGATGGTCAGGTGGATTTCGGCGCGGTGTTCTCGAAGATGACCGCCAATAATTTCGACGGCTGGGCCGTGGTCGAATGGGAATGCGCGCTGAAGCATCCGGAAGACGGCGCCCGCGAAGGGGCCGAGTTCGTTGCTGCACACATCATCCGCGTCACCGAAAAAGCCTTCGACGATTTCGCCGGCAGCGGCACCGATCAGGCGGCGAACCGGCGGATGCTGGGGCTTTCCTAAACAGGGCATCTGGTGGGGTGCCCCTCACCCTAACCCTCTCCCCGTAAACGGGGAGAGGGGACTTGCCCGACCAAACGTTGAGAGCGGAAAAGACGCTGCGGCATATCCCCTTCGCCCCGCTTGCGGGGAGAAGGTGGCGGCAGCCGGATGAGGGGCGCGCATCCGCACCAGGCTAAATTTCAGGAGGAATCAATGGCAATCGAAGCATCATCCGAACAGACCCGTGAGCCGCGCATCCGGCTCGGCATGGTGGGCGGCGGCGCCGGCGCGTTCATCGGCGCGGTGCACCGGATCGCGGCGCGCATCGACGATCAATACGATCTCATCGCCGGCGCGCTGTCGTCGACGCCTGACAAGGCGGTTCAGTCCGGCCGCGACCTCGGCCTCGATCCATCGCGGACCTATTCCAGCTACCGTGAAATGGCGATCCGCGAGGCGAAGCTGAAGAACGGTATAGAAGCGGTAGCGATCGTCACGCCGAACCATGTGCACTACGACGCGGCCAAGGAATTCCTGAAGCGCGGCATCCATGTCATCTGCGACAAGCCGCTGACGTCGAACCTTGCCGATGCAAAGAAGTTGAAGAAGATCGCCGACGAGAGCGGTGCGCTCTTCGTGCTGACGCATAATTACACCGGTTATCCGATGGTCCGCCAGGCGCGTGAGATGATCGCCAACGGCGAACTCGGCGACATAAGAGTCGTTCAGGCCGAATATCCGCAGGACTGGCTGACCGAGGCGGTCGAACAAACCGGCCAGAAACAGGCCGCCTGGCGCACCGATCCGGCCCAATCCGGCGTCGGCGGCTCCACAGGCGATATCGGCACGCATGCCTATAATCTCGCCGCCTTCATATCGGGACTGGAACTCGACAGCCTGGCCGCCGATCTCGACAGTTTCGTTCCCGGCCGACGGCTGGATGACAATGCGCATGTGATGCTGCGCTTCAAGGCGAAGGGCTCGGAGAAGCCGGCTAAGGGCATGCTCTGGTGCAGCCAGGTGGCGCCCGGCCATGAAAATGGCCTGATGGTGCGTGTCTACGGCAGCAAGGGCGGGCTGGAATGGACCCAGAAGGATCCGAACTATCTCTGGTACACGCCATTCGGCGAGCCGAAGCGGCTGATTACACGGGGCGGCGCCGGTTCGGGCGCGGCCGCCGGCCGCGTCACGCGCGTGCCGTCGGGACATCCGGAGGGCTATCTCGAGGCCTTTGCGACGATTTACACGGAAACCGCGCATGCGATCAATGCCCGCAAGAAGGGCAAGGCCGTCGACAAGGCGGTGGTCTACCCCACCGTTGATGACGGCGTGAAGGGCGTGGCCTTCGTCGAAGCGTGCGTCGCGTCCTCCAAGAAGAACGGCGCCTGGGTCAAGGTTTGAATTTACCGATCGGCATTGCCCAATGAAAAACGCCGGGGCGGCTCGAAGTCGCCTCGGCGTTTTCCATCTATGATGATCAGGCTGCAGCAGAGCGGTCGCGCTTCAGCAGATTGTCGACGCTGAGCGGTCCCGCACCCGCCGCCACCAGATACAGAAACACGAAGCAGAACAGGATGGCCGCGACGCCGCCGTTCTGTGCGGGGTAGATGCCCTTCGGGGCGTGCCCGATGAAATAGGCGAAGGCCATCAGGCCGGAGAGCACGAAGGCTGCGATCCGGGTCTGGAATCCGACCAGAACCAGGAAGCCGAGGGTGAGTTCGATCAGCCCGGCAATCCAGGAGAGCGAGCCCGCGGGCGGCACGCTGGCCGCCGCCGGAAAATGCAGGATCTTCTGCGTTCCGTAGCTGAACAGCACAAGTGACGAAACGATGCGCAGCAGGCTCAGCAGATGCGGCTGCAGCAGATGGATCGAAGGCAGCATTGGGTTCCTTTCATGTTTGCGATGTCCCGGACGTGTCCGCGATCACCGGTGCGAGGGCAAGTCACGACTGCTGACATTCGCGTTATGAGGGCAGTCAGAGCGGAAAACGCCGCCAGTCAGGGTGATGGAACGGCGCAATCACCGCCGCTCCGCGTCGCTCCTGTAACGTTGCAGTTTTTCTCCTTCCCGGCCTGTACTTTGCTTTTCGGCTTGGCTAAATCCGAACTCAAACGCTCCATTCACGCTGAGACGGGGTTTACAGATGATCGATGCGAAAACGCTTGCAGGCCGCCTTCCCGGCGATTTCACCTTCGGCGTCGCCACCGCCGCCTTCCAGATCGAAGGCGCCGGCAAAGCCGATGGCCGCAAGCCATCCATTTGGGACGCCTTCTGCAACATGCCCGGCCGCGTCCATAATCGCGACAATGGCGACGTCGCCTGCGACCACTATAACCGGCTGGAGCAAGACCTCGATCTCATCAAGGAGATGGGTGTCGACGCCTACCGCTTCTCGATTGCCTGGCCGCGCATCATCCCCGACGGCAGCGGTCCGGTGAACGAGGCCGGCCTCGATTTCTACGACCGGCTGGTCGACGGCTGCAAGGCGCGCGGGATCAAGACCTTCGCGACACTCTATCACTGGGACCTGCCGCTGCTGCTTGCCGGCGACGGCGGCTGGACGGCGCGCTCGACCGCTTACGCCTATCAGCGTTATGCCAAGACGGTGATGAACCGTCTCGGCGATCGTCTCGACGCTGTCGCAACCTTCAACGAGCCGTGGTGCATCGTCTGGCTCAGCCACCTCTACGGTATCCATGCTCCGGGTGAGCGCAATATGCAGGCTGCCCTTCACGCCATGCATTATATGAACCTTGCCCACGGTCTCGGAGTCGAGGCGATCCGCTCCGAAGCGCCTGCTGTGCCCGTCGGGCTGGTGCTTAACGCCGCCTCGGTCATCCCCGGCTCCGGCAGCCCGGCCGATCTTGCCGCCGCTGAGCGGGCGCATCAGTTCCACAACGGCGCTTTCTTCGATCCCGTCTTCAAGGGCGAATATCCGACAGAATTCGTCGAGGCGCTCGGCGACCGCATGCCGGTTATCGAAGACGGCGACATGACGCTGATCAGCCAGAAGCTCGATTGGTGGGGCCTGAATTACTACACGCCCGAGCGGGTTGCCGACGATGCCGAACGCAAAGGCGATTTCCCCTGGACGGTGAAAGCGCCGCCGGCGAGCGACGTCAAAACCGATATCGGCTGGGAAATCTATGCGCCGGGGTTGAAGCTCCTCGTCGAGAACCTCTACCGCCGGTACGAATTGCCGGAATGCTACATCACCGAGAACGGCGCCTGCGAGAACACCGGTGTCGTCGACGGCGAGGTCGACGATACGATGCGTCTCGACTATCTCGGCGACCATCTCGATGTCGTGGCCGATCTCATCAGGGACGGCTATCCCATGCGCGGCTATTTCGCCTGGAGCCTGATGGACAATTTCGAATGGGCGGAGGGCTACCGCATGCGTTTCGGTCTCGTCCATGTCGATTATCAGACCCAGGTTCGTACGGTGAAGAAGAGCGGCAAGTGGTATAGCGAACTCGCGGCACAATTCCCCAAGGGCAATCACAAGGCGGGTTAGCGGGGCATCGACACGCTCCTTGTTTTAATGCCCGTCGCCCGAACCGCTGCCCGGACGACAGGCCTTTAACTTTGCATTGACGGCAAGCGCAAAAATAGATTGCCGGAAATTTCAACAATCGGTTGCTTAAACGTTTTTGAACCCTTGGCTGCCAAAGTCGGACGGTCAGGGAGCTGTAATGCAGAACGTCGGAAAATCGCAGAGCAAGGGGTTGGGAATAGGCCGTCACATCGCCGTCACCGGTGTGCTTTTTTCCTTCGCGGTCATCGTCGCGGTGGCCACCTTCATGGTGTTGACGGCGCTGGAACGCGTGGCCGAAAATGCCAATCTTCTCGATGACGAGCGCTCGCGCGAGACGACGATCGGGGCGCTGCAGACCTTCGAGGACCAACTTGGCGCAACGCTCGACGACTACGCCGCCTGGGACGACGCCGCCGTCAATGTCTATGCGCCCGATGGCATGGCCTGGACGGTGAGCAATTACGGCGAGATGTCGGTCAACAGCGCGCTTTTCGACATGGCGATCGTCATTGATGACGCGAAGAAGCCGATCATGGCCTATCGCGACGGCAAGCCGATGGAGGAGCCGCTCGAAGACTACTTCGCGCCGTCGCTGTGGACCCTGCTCGAGACGGTGAAGGCGGCCGGCCCGGCCGATCGTCCTCAGGCGGTCGGTTTCGTCACAACAAAAAGGGGCATCGCCGCCGTCGGCGTGGCGTTGGTGCGGACAAAATCCGGTTCGCTCGACGTGCCCGCCGGCCGGCACCGCTATCTCGTTTTCGCCCGCCACCTCGACAATGACAGGGTGGCTGCGCTCGGCCAGACCTATGTCGTCAACGGGTTGAAGCTGGCGCCGCCGAGCGTCGAGGCTGATTATCTGGTGCCGATCGTAGATCCCGTGGGCGCGACACTCGGCAAGCTCGTCTGGACCTCGCGTTCGCCTGGCGACATCAGTTATGCCCAGGTATGGCCGATGGTCATCCAGGCGCTCGGCCTTGTCGGGCTGTTCTTCGTGGTGCTGCTGGTCATCGGCTGGCTTGCTGGCCGCCGCTTGAAGGCCGAGGAAAACAGCGCCCGCGAGGAGGCGCTGCGTGACCGGCTGAGCGGACTATCCAATCGCGACGGTCTCGGGCTTGCCGTCGACCGCTTCGTTGTCGAGGCGCGCCAGTCCAGGCGCAACGTGCTGCTCCTCTATCTCGATCTCGATGGCTTCAAGGAGGTCAATGACAGCTATGGCCACGGCACCGGCGACCAGTTGATCCGCGCGGTTGCGGCCGGGCTCGACGTGCTCATCCCGCAAGGCGCGGTTCTCGCCCGCATCGGCGGCGATGAATTTGCCATCGCCTTTCTCTCGGACGGCGAGAATGCCGCAGCCCTGCAACTTTCCGAGCAGATCCTCGATTTTCTCGTCGAGCCGCTGGAGATCGGCCGTCGCGTCGTTGTCGTCGGGGCCAGCATCGGCATCGCCATGTCGCCTGCCGGCACGATCGGGCGCGAGGAGCTGGTGCGCCGCTCCGACCTTGCCATGTACAAGGCGAAGGAAGCCGGCCGCGCGCGCATGACACTCTACGATCCGTCGATGGATGCCGATCGGGAGCAGCGCAATGCGCTGGAACTCGATTTGAGGATCGCCATCGAAAGCGGCGACCTGACGCTCGCCTACCAGCCGCTGATCGATGCGGGCTCCTATGCGCCGACCGGCGTCGAGGCGCTCGTACGCTGGAACCGTCCGGGTCACGGACCGGTCTCACCCGAGGTGTTCATCCCGATCGCCGAGACCAGCGGCCTGATCGAATCGCTCGGGCTGTTCGTGTTGCGCAAGGCCTGTGAGACAGCCAAGCAATGGCCGGAACTCAACGTCTCGGTCAACGTCTCGCCCGGCCAGTTCCGCAATCCCGCCTTCGCCGATTATGTCCGCTACGTGCTGAAGCAGACGAAGATCGAAGCCGGCCGCATCACGCTGGAGATCACCGAAGGTTACATGATCCAGAATCCGCAGCGCACCCGTCAGTCGATCGAACGGCTGAAGGCGCTGGGGGTCAAGGTAGCGCTCGACGATTTCGGCTCCGGCTTCTCCTCGATCGGGTATCTCAGGCAGTTCGGCTTCGACCGGATCAAGATCGACCGCTCGCTGGTCATGGGGGTCAGCGAGGACAAGCGCCAACGCGAGATGCTGCAGGCGACCGTGGCGCTCGCCCGCTCGCTCGACATTCCGGTGACGGCCGAGGGCATCGAGACAGAGGAGCAGGCTATCGCCATGCGCCTCTTCGGCTGCGATTGCCTGCAGGGTTATCTGTTCGGAAAGCCGATGACGGCCGATCGGATTACCGAGATGCTGCACGAGCGGCATGCAGCCGAGCCAAGCCGGCGCCGTCTCGGCGCAGCCTGACGGGCAGATACCTGCAAATACGTCTGATCCGGAAAGGATCTCTCAGCTGCCGATATGCCGTTGGCCGCGTTTCCGGGCGAGGGCGATCTGGTGCTGCCGCTGACGGTAGCGCAGCCGATCCTCTTCCGTGCGCGAGTGGTAGCAATGGCTGCAGGAAACGCCTTCCTCGTAGAGCGGCGAGGTGATTTCCTCTGAAGTGATCGGGTTGCGGCAGGCATGGCACAGCCTGTGTTCGCCTTCCTTCAGCCCGTGCTCGACGGAGACGCGCTCGTCGAAAACGAAACAGGCGCCGTCCCAGAGACTTTCCTCCTGCGGCACTTCCTCGAGATATTTCAGGATGCCGCCCTTCAGATGATAGACCTCGTCGAAGCCCTCGGCCTTCATGAAAGCGGTGGCCTTCTCGCAGCGTATGCCGCCGGTGCAGTACATGGCGATCCTGGGCTTGTTGTGCAGGTCGGAATTCTGGCGCACCCAATCGGGAAATTCGCGGAAGGTCTTCGTCTTCGGGTCGAGCGCGCCGCGGAAAGTGCCGATCGCCGTTTCGTAATCGTTGCGGGTGTCGATGACGATCGTATCGGGATCCGAGATCAGCGCGTTCCAGTCCTGAGGCGCCACATAGGTGCCGACCACCTTGTTGGGGTCGATATCCTCGACGCCCATGGTGACGATTTCCTTTTTCAGCTTCACCTTCATGCGCAGGAAGGGCATTTTCGAGGCGCGGCTCTCCTTATGCTCGAGCCCCGCAAATTCCGGCTGGGCGCGCAGCAAGGAAAGCACGGCACCAATGCCGGCGTCCGGGCCGGCGATCGTGCCGTTGATGCCTTCATGCGCCAGAAGCAGCGTTCCCTTGACGCCGTTCTCCTCGCACAGCGCCTGCAGCGGGCCTTGCAGGCTGGCAAAGCGCGGCACCGAAGCGAAATGGTAGAGTGCGGCCACGAGGAACGGGCCGGTGTGTGTCAGGCTGTCGGTCATGCGGCGGAAATACAGAAAATCGGCGGTTCGCGCAATTGCCTTCACCGGTGGGCGGCCTGGACGGGCGAGCGATTAGGCCACATCTCAACTGCCGGCTGTCAGCCAGAGAAGCTCGATGCGCTGCGCTTCCTCGTCGGGATCGTCGGCAAAGACGGTTTCGGCGTTGACAAGCGCTTGCCGCCGATCCTCCTGCTGGCGGAAGATGATGGCGTCGAGCAGGTGGGCCAGGTCGTCGTTGCGGGTGAAGAGCTGCGGCTCGGCCTCGACCAGTTCGGAGAGCACGGCAAGATCGTGGATATGGCCGAGATCCTCGACCAGTTCCTTGGCCGCATCGCGTTTGGCCTTCATCGCGCCCGGCCAGATATCTTCTAAAAGGCCGTGATAAAGCCGGTAGTCGTAGGTGCGTTTGCGCAGATTGTGGAAATCGTCGGCCGATGCCTCGCCGTGGCAGGCCGCAAGCGCTGCCTTGGCCCTTCGTGCGGTGCGGCGCCAGCTCTTTGCGAGCTTGCGGGCATTCTTGCGGTGGCCGCCGCTAAATGAGACGGCATCCACGGCGGCGATCGCCTCCTTCAAAACGTCCGAGGTTTCCGCCAGCCGCTGTTCCAGGCCGCTTTCGGCGTCCACCATCCAATCACGGCGTCCTTCGAGAATGGCGACGATGCGGCCGAGCGCCTCGCTCTCCTCCGGGTCGCGGGCCGATTGCTGCAGATATTGCGCGGTGCCGATCAGGGCGTTGGCGTCGCGGATCGCCGAAAGGGAGCGTGCGGCATCGCGTAGCCTGGCATTTTCGCAGTCCTGGAAATCCGGCACCTCACGGGCGACGAGCCGGTAAAGCGAGCGCAGTCGCTTCAGATTCTTGCGGAAGGAATGGATCGCCTCGTGCGTGCCGTCCGGCCGCTCCTCGAGAACCGCGATGGCGCGTTCCAGTTGCTCGGTCGCGACGCTGCGGAACTCCCTGGTGAAATCGGCGTCAGGCCGAATGCGATAGGCCATGCCTGTCGTGCCCGTATTCGGTGGCAAGGGCTTGGTTGGAATAGCGGAAATCGCCGGTCACTTCGCGGCCGAGCCAGGCGGGCAGAGCTGGATTGTCGGTTTCCGCCATCATCTCGACTTCGGCAATCACCAACCCGCGATGCTCGCCGGCAAAGACGTCGACCTCCCAGACGAAACCTTCATGCGGAACGCGGTAGCGCGTCTTCTCGATGACGATGCCGATCGCGTTCTGCAATAGTTCCTCGGCATCGGCCACAGGGATGTCGTATTCGAATTCGTCGCGGGTGATGGCGCTGCGGCCGATCTTGATCGTCAGTCTCGCTTTTCTGCCGTCGAGGGTGCGTACCCGGACGGAACGATCGTCCATCGAGGCGATGTAACCCTGTCTCAGGACAGACTTGGTCTCGACGGCGGAGCGCCATCCATCGCTGCGTACGAGAAACTTCCGCTCGATCTCTTTCGCCATATCGGTGAACCTTTTGTGACGATCGGGTCACGGTAGCCCAATTCCCATGGATTTCCTACCCATCTTGTCATGTGAATTGGTTTTGCCTCGACAAGGTTCCGCCGGGGCGTTATTCGGGACCAATTCAATCGTTTCAAACAATCGTTTCAAGGAGGTCGCGCGACCATGGACGAGAAAACAGAGAAGCTCCTTTCCATCCTGAAACTCCAGCCGGTCGTCCCGGTGCTGATCGTCGAGGATGCCAAGTCGGCCGTGCTGCTCGCCCGCGCGCTTGTCGCCGGCGGCCTGAAGGCGATCGAGATCACCATGCGCACGCCGGCGGCACTCGATGCCGTGCGGGCCGTCGCCGCCGAGGTCGAGGGCGCCGAAGTCGGCGCCGGCACGATCCTCAATGCCGCCCATTGGGAAGCCGCCGTCGAGGCCGGTTCGAAGTTCATCGTCAGCCCAGGTACGACGCAGGAACTGCTCGATGCCGCCGCCGATTCCGATGTGCCGCTGCTTCCCGGCGCTGCGACCGCCAGCGAAGTCATGGCTTTGCGCGAGGAAGGCTACCAGGTGCTGAAGTTCTTTCCGGCAGAGCAGGCCGGTGGCGCCGCTCTTCTCAAGGCGCTCTCCTCGCCGCTTGCCGGTACGCTGTTCTGCCCGACCGGCGGCATTTCGCTGAAGAACGCCAATGACTATCTGTCGCTGCCGAACGTGATCTGCGTCGGCGGCTCCTGGGTGGCGCCGAAGGAACTGGTCGCAGCCGGCGACTGGGCGGGAATTACCCGGCTTGCGGCAGAAGCGGCGGCGCTGAAGGCCTGAGTTTCGGCAGGGGGAGGGGTGAGCCTCACGGCACAATTCCCTCTCCTCTGTTTGTATTCCAACCGTCGCAAACCTATGTACTCCTCCAGCTTCAAACAGGGAGATGACAAGGAATGTTCGACGCGAAGAAGCTTCTCGACCAGTTCTTGGGTTCGCAGGTGCCGGGTCTCGGCGGTTCGGTCCGCGACAGGGCGGGCGAGGCCATGCAGACGGCAAAGAACAATCCGATGAAGACCGGTGCGATCGCAGCCGCGCTTCTCGGCACCAAGACCGGCCGGAGTATTGCCGGCAACGCCCTGGCGATCGGCGGTCTGGCTGCCATCGCCGGCCTTGGCTACCAGGCCTACAAGAATTACCAGGCGGGGCAAGCGCCCGCAGCCCCTTCGGACGCACCCTCGGTAAACAATCCGGTTCTCCTTCCGCCGCCGGTCGAATCCGGTTTCGGGCCGGCATCGCCTGCCGGCAGCAATGAATTCGTGCTGATGCTGATCCGCGCGATGATCGCCGCCGCCAAGGCCGATGGCCATATCGATGATGCCGAACGGGCTCTGATCATGGACAAGGTCAAGGCTGCCGATGTCAGCGGAGAAGCTGCGGCCTTCATCGAGCGCGAACTCGCTTCGCCGACGGATATCGATGCGCTCGTCGCTGCGGCGGTGACGGAAGAACAGCGCGTCGAACTCTATACCGCCTCGCGGCTTACCATCGAGCCGGATTCGCGCGCCGAGCGCGGCTATCTCGATCTGCTCGCCGGCAGGCTCGGCCTTGCCGACCAGCTGGTCGACCATATCGAGGCGACGGTGTCGTCCGCCAAGACGACCTTGTCACAGTAACATCTGGGCCGGTTGCCTTTGTCGGGCGGCTGGCCTATCCACTCCTCAGAAAGAGGTGTGACATGCGCGATCTTGCAAATTTCAAGGGCTGCCCGGCGCCGAAGCCGGTGACGCTGAAGGGCCGTTTCGTCACCGTCGAACCTTATCGGCGCGCCGAACATCTCGAGGCGCTGTGGGACGGGCTTGGCGGCATGGCCATCAACCCGCTGCTGCTCTATTTCGCGCAGGACGATTTTTCCGGGATTGACGATTTCGCCAACTGGCTTGAGGCCGTCTACACCAAGTCCGGCTGGCTCACCCATATCTTCCGCGACAATGCCACCGGCAAGATTGTCGGCATGGCGAACTATATGCGCGCCGATCCGGCAAACGGCGTCGTCGAGATCGGTGGGGTGGCGCATGGCGCCGAGATGAAGCGATCGCCGCTGTCGACCGAAGTGCATTATCTGATGGCCAAGCATGTGTTCGAGGAGCTCGGCTACCGCCGCTACGAATGGAAATGCGACAATAACAACGAGGCGAGCAAGACGACAGCCGCACGCTACGGCTTCAGCTTCGAGGGCGTCTTTCGCCAGCACATGATTTCCAAACACCGTAACCGCGACACCGCCTGGTTCTCGATGATCGACAGTGAATGGCCTCTGCTCAACGATGCCTTCGAGGCCTGGCTTTCGCCGGAGAATTTCGACGCCGCCGGCAACCAGATCCGCCGTCTGCAGGATATTCGCGCCGATCTGGAAAAGGAAAGGCTCGTATGAGCCCCGAGAGCCGCTCGCAGGCAACCGCCGCCGCCATCATCTTGCTGGGCGCCGGCCTCGTCCTCTATTTCCTGCCGACCATCGTTCTGTGGATCGGCAATTTCTCGCCGGCGCTGGGTATCGCCGTCGGCGTCTGCCTGATCATGGCATTTTTCGCGGTCTTCTGGCTGCGGGCGCGCTATCAGCGCAGCAAAGGGAAGTAGACCTATCCCTGCAGCGACGCTCCGAGCAGCAGGGCGCCCATCATGATAACCAGCACGGCGCCGAGGATTTCGATGGCGTTGCCGATCCAGACCGAGGCGGCTGAGCCGCGCCCGGAGAGACGGACGGCGGCACTCTTGGCGGTCACGGCAAGGGTGGCAAGCAGCGAAACGGTGATCGCCGTGCCGAGCGACATGGCGGCGACCGACAGCACGCCGCCGAGATAGAGCCCGTTCAGCAGCGAGAAGGTCATGACCAGCAAAGCGCCGGAGCAGGGGCGAAGGCCGACGGCGACGATCGCCGACCATGCCTCGCGGGCGCTGAACTTGTCGCCGGCGAGCAAGGCGGGATCCGGCACATGGGCATTGCCGCAGGTCTCGCAGGCCATGCCGGGAACGAAAGTATGGCCGGCTTCGACGGATTGCGCCTTGCCGTTGAAGGCATAGGCCTGACGTTCGGCGGCATTGTCCTTCCAGTCGAGCATCATGCTGACCGGACCGGCTGACGTCGCCATCAGCCGGCGGCGCGGCATGTTGCCCACCATCGCGCGCAGTTTGCGGAACAGCAGCCAGCCGCCGAAGAGGATGACCATGACGAAGCTAGCGATCTCCATCGCATGGGTCGCAGCCGTCAGCGTGATACCGGTGCCTCGCAGCACCAGCCAGGCGCCGCCGACCAGCGCCACGGCCACCACGCCCTGGATGAAGGCGGAAATGAAGGAAATCACCACGCCGCGTTTCAGCTCGACCTCGTTGGCGATCATGTAGGAGGAGATGACCGCCTTGCCGTGACCGGGACCGGCGGCATGGAAGACGCCATAGGCGAAGGAAAGGCCGATCAGCGAGGCCAACTGCCACGGGTCCTGGCGCATGGCTTTCAGGGCATCGGTCAGCGCCCGGTAGAAGGCCTGCTGCTCGTAATTCACATAGAGCAAAAGCGGCGCGAGCGGTCCGCCGGTCGGCTGGAAGCTCGGTTCCGCCGTGCCGATGCCGAGCGGCGATTGCGCATGGGCGAGGCTTGCCGCCGTCAGAAGCGCCAAGACCGAGGCGGCAAGGATGAACCGCAGGCGTTTCGTCAGCATGTGACCTCCAGCCGGGTGGCGAAGAGTTTGGACATGTTGGTGCCGGTGGGATCATTGAAGAAGGCGTCGGTCAGCGACTGCTTGTTCTGCGAGATCACCTGGTCGGCATCCGGCCGCACCACCTGATGCTTGCAGGCCTTGAAGCCGTCGCCGACGATCGCCAGTTCGTTGTCGCTGGGAAAGTCGATCGAGGTATAGAGCGTCGGATCGTAGACGCCGAAGCTGAGCCTGCCTTTCAGCGGCATCTTCTCCACCGGTTTGACCGCGAAGAACATCAGCAGCTGGCCGTCCTTGTAATCGACATGGATGATGTCGGGCTTCTGAACGGTGATGTTCCTCCCGTCGATCGTCAGGTTCATGTAGTAATCATATTCGGCAAGCGATTGCTTCACCGTTTTCCCGACCTCGGCGAGCTCGTTCGGCTCCAGCTTCAGATCGGTGTTCTTGTCGAAATCCATAACGACCGAGGAGGAGAAAACCTCGTCGAAGCGCCAGACATTGCGCAGTTCCTCGACGCTGCCATCCTTGCCGGCCACGACCTCGAGGCGGGCCTCCACGAAAATATGCGGATGGGCAAGAGCGGCGGCCGGCGCCAGTGAAACAAGCGCGGCCATCAGTATTGTCGAATATCTCATCTAATCCGCTGCCTGTTCGTGATCCTGACTTCTTGCCAGAAATTGGGACGGAATTGGGACCGGATTCCGTGCCGGATTCAGATAGCCGCAGGTTGGGCCGGGGCGCGATGTCGCAGCCGCAGCGGCGGCGCTACGGATGTTTCTTGAACCAGCTGTTGAGGTAATCGACGAAGATCCTGACCTTGGCCGGCAGGTAGCGCCGGTGCGGATAGACGGCGTAGATGCCGCGGTCGGTCGGGAGATAATCGTTGAACAGCGTCACCAGTTCGCCGCTCTCGATCGGCTTGCGGGCGATGAAGTCGGGGATGAGGGCGATGCCGATGCCGGCAAGGGCGGCGCGTAATGTCGCATGCGGGCTGTTGACCTCCATCGGGCCGGAGACGGCGACGGCGAAGAAGGTGTTGTCGGGATTGTGGAAGCGGATGCTCGCCTGGGTGCGCGAATTGGTATCGACGATGAAGGGAACGTTGGAAATGTCGCTCGGATGGGCCAGATCGGGATGGCGCTCGAGGAAATCGGGGGTGGCGCAGAGATGGACGCGGAAATCGGAGATCTTGCGGGCGATCATGCCGGAATCTTCGAGCTTGCTGATGCGGATCGCCACGTCGAAGCCCTCTTCGATCAGGTCGACAAACCGGTCGTCGGCGGCGATCTCCAGCGAAAGATCCGGGTTCTCCCTGGAGAAATCGATCAGCGACTGGCCGACATCGGCATCGACGAAGGTGCGGGGCACGGATATGCGCAGCCGTCCCTTCAGCTGCGCATTGTTTTCGCGCACGAGGTCGGCGAGGTTGTCGATCTCCTTGAGGATATCCGAGGCGCTGCGGTAATAGGTGTGGCCGGCCTCGGTCATGGAGAACTGCCGGGTGGTGCGGTTGAGCAGCAAGGCGCCGAGCTCGTCTTCCAGCTCGCGCACATATTTGGAGAGCAGCGCCTTCGAGCGGCCGGTGCGCCTGGCGGCAGCGGAAAAGCCCTCGGCCTCCACGACATCGATGAAGGCGCGTATGCGGGTCAAGGTATCCATGAATATCCCTCAAGCTGTTTGGGAATGTTGAACAAATCGGCTCTTCCTGTTCAATTATTTTTTTGACCCCGAGATCAAAAAAACGCTTGATTATGAAGGCGAATATTCTTATCTCCACCTCAGCCCAAAGTCGCACGTGCCCATGGGTGTCCGCCGAACCCTCGAATTGGTGAGGAAATCGGTAAGGTACCTGGAATTAACCCCTCCAGTCGCTATTCCGGCCAACCGGAAAATGCGAGGACGCCTGAAGCAACGACGGTGCGGGCCTTTTTGTTCTCTCCCTGCTTTCCATCAGCGGGGGTTACTGAAGAGGCACACCATCATTGCCGGAAGTGCGGTTGGGATTCTCCCTCCAATCCATGGCAGACAAAGCCGAACTTACACCGCATCGCGGCGTTGGTTCACTATCCGCGCATCGAGCGCTTGCTATGGTTCCGGGGTCTCCACCGGCTGGTTCCAATGCGAGTTCTCGTATGCCCTTTGTCCTCCGGCTGATGCCGGAGCTCTGGAACTGGAAGAGGGAACGATATGACCACCCAGCGCATCCGCGACTTTCTCGCAACCCGACGTCCCGACGGTCCCTGCCTTGTGGTTGACCTCGATGTCATCAGCGACAATTTCCACGCCTTTCGTCACGCCATGCCGGACAGCGCCATCTACTACGCCGTCAAGGCCAACCCGGCCCCTGAAGTGCTGAAGCTGCTCGCAGGCCTCGGCTCCAATTTCGATTGCGCATCCGTTGCCGAAATCGAAATGGCGCTCGAAGCCGGTGCGACCGCCGCCCGCATCTCCTACGGCAACACGATCAAGAAGGAACGTGACGTGGCCCGCGCCCATGCGCTCGGCGTCAGCCTCTTTGCGGTCGACAGCCACGAGGAAGTCGAGAAGATCTCGCGCGCCGCTCCCGGCGCCCGTGTCTTCTGCCGCGTGTTGACGGATGGCGAAGGCGCCGAATGGCCGCTGTCGCGCAAGTTCGGCTGCGTTCCGCAGATGGCTGTCGACGTTCTCGTCTATGCCCATCAGCTCGGCCTGCACTCCTACGGCGTCTCGTTCCATGTCGGCTCGCAGATGACCAAGGTCGATGCCTGGGATTCCGCACTCGCCGATGCTAAGCGCGTCTTCGTCTCGCTTGCCAAGCAGGGCATCCACCTGCAGATGGTCAACATGGGCGGCGGCTTCCCGACCAAGTATCTGCGCGACGTTCCGTCCGCAGAAGCTTACGGCAAGTCGATCTACCAGGCGCTGCGCACGCATTTCGGCAACCAGATCCCGCAGACGATCATCGAGCCGGGCCGCGGCATGGTCGGCAATGCCGGTGTCATCAAGGCTGAGGTCGTGCTGATTTCGAAAAAGTCGGACAATGACGATGCGCGCTGGGTCTTTCTCGACATCGGCAAGTTCGGCGGTCTCGCCGAGACGATGGACGAAGCCATTCGTTATCCGATCCGCACGGAGCACGACGGCGACGAGATGGAGCCCTGCGTCATCGCCGGCCCGACCTGCGATTCGGCCGACGTGCTCTACGAAAAGAACCTCTATCCGCTGCCGATCTCCCTTTCGATCGGCGACGAGGTCCTGATCGAAGGCACCGGTGCCTATACGACGACCTATTCGGCGGTCGCTTTCAACGGCTTCGAGCCGCTGAAGGCCTACGTCATCTAGGGCCGTTTCCGCCGGCCCCGTAACCAACCGGGGCGGCAACTTCACAATTTTCCTTCATCGCCGCTGATAACGGTATTGGGTACGGGAGGCCAAGATGGCCGCTGTTCTTGATTCTGTCCGCGCATTCTTTGCGCCCACCACTTTCGCCATCGACGCCGAAAATCCGTCGGATGTCGTCGCCCGTGAAAACCTGCTCGACCGGGTCATGGGCGCCGACCGCCGCAAGAAGTCGTCGGAGAAGATCCGCCGCAACCGTGTTCCGGCCGAGGGCCTGGCGCTGGTCGCGCGCGATCGCGACGGCCATGTCATCGGCTCGGTGCGGCTCTGGAACATCGAAGCCGGCGTCAACGACGAGGGCACGCCGATCAATGGGCTGCTGCTTGGCCCGCTCGCCGTCGATTCCCGTCACGGCGGCAAGGGCATCGGCTCGGCGCTGATGCGCGCGGCGATCCTCGAAGCCAAGAAGCGCGGGCATGGCGCCGTCCTGCTTGTCGGCGATGCCGCCTATTACGAGCGTTTCGGCTTTTTTGCCGAGAAAGCTCGGCATCTTGTCATGCCGGGTCCGTTCGAACGCTCGCGCTTTCTGGCGCTTGAGCTCACGGAAGGCTGGCTTGACGGTGCGGCGGGCATGATCGTCCCCTCGGGGCGCATCCTGGCCGGCGCGCCGGTGCGCCGCGCCGCCTGAGGCTATGCCGATCGGCTGGCCGGGGTTGAACGTCCTTACCCCGGCCGGCAATATCCGCGCCGCTTGACCATGGGGGCAGGCGGGCCTGCCATGGTTGCGGCGCGGATTGTTCTTCGGATGCCACGGTGCGCGGTAACCGGGATGCTCGGCAACCCTGGCAACACAATCGCGTGAAAAGCGCCGCCGCCCCGCGAACATGGCGCCGCGATATCCTATCTTGCGCTGCATGATCCGCGTTGTCTCCCTGCTGCTTCTCTTTTGTCTGCCGCTTGCCGCAACGACGCCGGCCGCTGCCCAGAGCGTGGCCCGCGCCGGCATCGGGCTTGATCCGCGTCTCGATCAGGCCGCTGCTGACCCGGCGATGCGGCCACTCAAAGTGGTGATCGTCGCGCGCGGCGGACGGGTGCTTGCCGAACGCGGTTTCCACGGTCATTCGCCGTCGGAACCGACCAATATCAAATCCGCCTCGAAGTCGATCATTTCGGCATTGGTCGGCATCGCCATCGGCAAAGGCCTGTTGAAAGGGCCGGATCAGAAGATCGCCGCGATCCTGACGGCCGATCTCCCAGCGACGCCGGACCCGCGCATCAACGATGTCACCATCGGTCACCTGCTCTCCATGCAGGCTGGGCTCGACCGCATGTCGGGGCCGAATTACGGCCGCTGGGTCTCCTCGCGCAACTGGGTGCGTTTTGCGCTCTCGCAGCCTTTCGTCGATCAGCCCGGCGGGGAGATGCTCTATTCGACCGCGTCCACGCATCTGCTGTCGGCTATTCTGACCAAGGTCGGCCGGCGGTCGACACTGGCCTTGGCACAGGAATGGCTCGGCCCTGTCGACGGTTTCCGCATCGGCGCATGGGAGCGCGATCCGCAGGGCATCTATCTCGGCGGCAATCAGATGGCGATGAGCGCCCGGTCCCTGCTTGCCTTCGGCGAACTCTATCGTAATGGAGGGCGCACGCGGGAAGGCGCGCAGGTGGTGCCTGCCGACTGGATCTCGCAGTCGTGGCAGCATCGCACCAAGTCGCGTTTCTCGGGCGACGAATATGGCTATGGCTGGTTCACTCGGCAGATCGCCGGCGAGCAGGTGCATTTCGCCTGGGGTTATGGCGGGCAGATGCTCTATATCGTGCCGTCGCTCGATCTGACTGTCGTCATGACCTCGGAGGAAAACGGTCCCTCCGCGAGAAACGGATACCGGGATTTGCTGCACGGCCTGCTGGCGGACATTATCGGCGCAGTGCGGGCCGCCTGATTACGGCGCCGGTGCATCACGGAAATCGGCAGGCCGCGTAACGACCGGGCGAAACCTATCTCGGAAAGGTTCTAGATGTTCTGATCCATGGTCTCGGCCGGGATTTCGTCGGCGCGGTGGACGCGCACAAGCGTTGCCGGCACGCCGGCGACCGTGCAATGTTCGGGAACCGGCTTCAGCACGACGCTGCCGGCGGCAATCTTGCTGAAGGCGCCGATTTCGATATTGCCGAGAACCTTGGCGCCGGCGCCGATCATCACGCCATGACGGATCTTCGGGTGGCGGTCGCCGGTTTCCTTGCCGGTACCGCCAAGCGTGACATTCTGCAGGATCGATACTTCATCCTCGATGACGGCCGTTTCGCCGATGACGATGCCCGAGCCGTGGTCGAGCATGATGGAAGCGCCGATCCGCGCGGCCGGATGGATATCCGGGCCGAAGACCAGCGAGGCGAGATTGGCGAGCCAGGTGGCGATTTCCGGCCGGCCGGCGTTCCAAAGCGCATGCGCAATGCGGTGCGTCAGCAGCGCATGAAACCCCTTCAGGTTGAGGAGGGCGTGCAGGAATGTCGTGCAGGCCGGGTCGCGTTGGCGCACGGCGACGAGATCGGCCTCGATCTTGCGCATGATATCGTCGTTGAGGGTGGACAGGATCAGATCCAACAAATCGCCGGTTTCAACCTGCGCCGCAGCAAGGCGGGCGGCGAGCACGCCGGCGATGATCTCGTTGCTGCTGGAGGTGGCCGTGACCTGCGCGGCGAGCAGCCGCTGCAGGATCGGTTCGCGCGCGGCAAGCTCGAGTGCCTCGGCGCGGATCACCGCCCAGACGAATGCATTGTCCAAGGGCTGCGGCTGTTGCGCGGCCAGACCAAGGCCGGTCGATTTCGGCATTCCCGTTTCCTCTGCCTGCGACTGCGCAGACCAAGCCTGCGTGGACTGATGTTTTGCCCGGGCAAGGCGTTTGGCAAGCCCTGATTTTAGCCGCCGGACGGTCGCAGGCCAGGCGTCAGCTCCGGGAGCCGACGCCAATGATAGCGCACATCAGGTTCTTTTTCCTCATTGTCGGCGCCGTCGGTCTCTTCCTCGATGGAAAAACCGTGCCGCTCGTAGAAAGCGCGGGCGCCGATATTGCGTTGGAACGTCCAGAGCCTGATTTCATCCATCTCCTCCTTGGCGCAGCCGAGAAGCAGGGAGCCGATGCCCATGCCCTGGAAGTCGGGCAGAACGTAAAGCTGCTCTACCCAGTCGTCGCCATAGGCGATGACGCCGATCAAACGGTTTCTCGTGGCGGCGCCGAGGATCGTGCAATTCGGCAACAGATGCCTGCGCCAGTAATGCTCTTCTTCACCAGGCGTATGCAGATCCGGCAGCCAGGGCAGCCGCTGCCACAGCGCCACGCGTCTGATCTTTGCGGCTGCCTGCATGTGGTCGGCGCCGAGTGCCACGATTTCCGCTTCCGTCACGATGTCGTCCTAGAGCATGATGCCGAAAAGTGTGAGCGGTTTTCGGACGACATCATGCTCTAACTCTTTAATTGAGAACAGGATTCAGATTTTAGGCCAAACGGGCCTAAAATCGTCCTGTTCTAGCCGGCAATAGGGCTCAAGCCGAAATATCGATGACGCCGCAATCGCCGGCTTCGGAGGCGAAGGCGAGCAGCTTGCCGTTCTTGCTCCAGCTCATCGCCGTGATCGCGCCCTTGCCGGGGCGGCGCAGCAGCGCCTCCTTGCTGTCGGCGATGCGTACGGCGAGAATCATGCCGTCGATGAAGCCGATGGCGAGGATATCTTCGAGCGGATGGAATTTCACCGCGGTTGCCATGATGTTGGCGCGGGTGCCGAGCTCGAGCGGCGCCTTGCCCATCGGCCCGTCCTTGCCCTGGAAGGGCCAGACGATCGCCGCCGGCGCGCCTGACGAAGCGAGCCATTTGCCCTTGATCGACCAGGAGAGCGATTTCACCTTGGCGGGATAACCGGTCATGCGCATGTGGCGGGCTTCGGAGCCGGGCTTGCTGTCTAGCTTCCAGCCGTGCAGCGCGTTTTCCTGCATCGAGGTGACGAGGAAATTGCCATCGGGCGAGAAAGTGACGCCGGTGTGCGCACCCTTCCATTCGAGGTCGACCGGCTTGGCGGTCATGCCGATCCAGTGCAGCGACACGCCGTTATAGCGCGCGGCCGCGATGCGCAGGCCCTTCGGCGCGAAGGCAAGGCCCTCGACCGTGCGCTCCTCGGCAAATTCCTTGGTCGTCCCGTCGGCAAGGCGCACGAGGAAACTCTTGCCGTAGGAGTAGGCAATGGCGCCTTGCGGGCCGGCCGCGACCTGCGAGATCCACTTGCGCGGCGCAGTGGCGAGCTCGCTGACGCTGCCATCGGCAGTAATGCGCAGCACCTTACCATCCTCGCCGCCCGAAATCAGGCTCTCGCTATAGGGATCGCGGATGGCGGTGAGCATGCCCTGGTGGGCTTCGCAAACCCTGTCGCCGCCATCCAGCCGGTGAAACGTGCCGTTGGCGCTGGCGAAGAAGGGGACATCACCTAAAAATTCGACGGCCAGAACGTGGCCGTCGAGATCAAGCGGTGCAACTGTCGGCATCAGGCGGCTGCCTCGCAGGCCTTGAAGGAAGCTTCGAGCTTCTCGCGGTCGAGATCGCGGCCGATGAAGACGAGACGGCTCTCATGCTTTTCGCCTTCCTTCCACGGCCGCTGGTGATCGCCCTCGATGATCATGTGCACGCCTTGGACGACATAACGCTCGGGATCGTCCTTGAAGGCGATGATGCCCTTGAGGCGGAGAATGTTCGGTCCCTGCGTCTGGGTGACCTTTTGGATCCAGGGGAAGAAGCGCTCGGCGTTCATCTGGCCGCCGCGCAGCGATACCGACTGCACCGTCACATCGTGGATCGCCGACATGGCACCATGTTGATGGGCACCATGGTGATGATGCTCGTGCCCGTGGTGGTCATGGTCGTGATGGTGGTGGTCGTGATCGCAGTCCGGGCCGCAGACATGGTCGTCATGACCCTGCTCGAGGAAATGCGGGTCGTTTTCGAGCGCGCGCTCCAGGTTGAAGGCGCCCTGATCGAGCACGCGGGCGAGGTCGACGCCGGAGCGGCTGGTCTTGTAGACGCGGGCGGCCGGGTTGATGGCGCGGACGATGTCCTCGATCACATCGAGTTCTTCCGGGGTCACCAGGTCGCTCTTGTTGATGACGACGACGTCGGCGAAGGCGATCTGGTCTTCGGCCTCGCGGCTGTCCTTCAGCCGCAGCGGCAGGTGCTTGGCGTCGACGAGGGCGATGACGGCGTCGAGCTCGGTTTTGGCGCGCACGTCATCGTCCATGAAGAAGGTCTGGGCGACAGGCACCGGATCGGCAAGGCCGGTGGTTTCGACGATGATGCCGTCAAAGCGGCCGGGACGGCGCATCAGGCCTTCGACGACGCGGATCAGGTCGCCGCGCACCGTGCAACAGACGCAGCCATTGTTCATCTCGTAGATTTCTTCGTCAGACTCGACGATCAGGTCGTTGTCGATGCCGATTTCGCCGAACTCGTTGACGATGACCGCATATTTCTTGCCGTGATTTTCGGACAGGATGCGGTTGAGCAACGTCGTCTTGCCGGCGCCGAGATAACCGGTGAGCACGGTGACGGGAATGGGCTTCTGGGTGGAGATCGCGTCGGTCATGAGAACCTCTAGGATTAGGCGTGCGGCCGAGCGGTTTCAGATCGGCTGCTTCAAACGGTTGGTCTCATATAATGGCATGGGCGCGGCAGTTCAAAGGGTTTTATAATGTTATAAGATCACACCATTGGCCCGGTGCAGATCACCCTTTCATTTCAGTTGCGTGACGTCGAAGGCATCGACATCCTCCAGCAGTTCCACCAGCCCCTTCACCGCATGCGCAATCAGCGCTTCGCCCTTTTCAGCCGTCGCAGCTGCGGCGTTGCCCGCCGCGCCTTGCGGGTTAAGATCCGACATCTTCCAGCCGAAGGCGTGCGGCCCGTAGGCGCGCAGATGTTTGAAGCGCCCGGCAAATTCGCTCTGTCGCGAGGGGAAATCCGCCGCCTTCGCCATATCGACCTTGCCGGGATGAAGCGCCAGCATCACCGACGTCTCGATATCGCCGCCATGGATGCCGATCGCCTTTTCCTCCGGCGATATCACGCCATCCGGCAGGCCGAAGCGGGTCCAGCTCGTCGCCACCGCCAGCATGGCGAAGCGGATCCGCGCCTCGGTGGCGACGATCGTCATTAGAGGCGAATTGCCGCCATGGGCGTTCAGCATCACCAATTTGCGGATTCCCTGCTTCGCCAAACTTTCGGCGATGCCGAGCCAGCGGTTGACCGCTTCGTCGAAGGCGAGTGTCTTCGTTCCTTCAACATCCATATGCTCTATGGAATAGCCGACGGATTCGGCGGGCAGGAAGGTGACCGGCAGGCCGGCCGGCAAGGCCACCTGCAATCGTCCGGCAATGCCTTCGGCAATCAGCGTGTCGGTTTCGAAGGGCAGGTGCGGTCCGTGCTGTTCGTGAGCGCCGAGCGGCAGCACGGCGATCGGGCGGCCGCCGCGGGCAGAGGCCGGGCCGCTGTCGTCGAAGCGGGGCGAAGGCGTCATCATCCGGTCGTTGCCTCTTGTTTATGACGAGATCCTGGGCAATGTCATAACGCAGCGGCGCCGGCGCTTAAAGATCAAAGGGATGGCTATGGGAAAGAAGCATAAGGACGGCAAGAAGAACAAGTCCAAGAAGAAGGACCAGACGGAGTATACGCTCGTCGACCTCTCCCCGGCACTCACCCAGGCGGCTCGTTCCATGCGCACGGTGCTGTCGCGCAACCTGCTCGAAAGCGGTCTCTATGCCGGCCAGGACGGCGTCATTCTCTCGCTGGCCGAGAGCGACGGCATGACGGCCGGCGGCCTTGCCCAGAAGCTCGGCGTCAAGGCGCCGACGATGACGCGCACGATCGGCCGCATGGAGGCGCAGGGTTTCCTCGAGCGTAAGCCCGATGCCGAGGATGCGCGTCTCACCAAGGTCTATCTCACCGAGCTTGGCCGCGGCAGCGTGCAGGCGATCGAGATGGCGGCGTCCGCCTGCGACAGGTTGGCGACGCAGGAATTCTCCGAAAAGGAAATCCGCAATCTCGTCCGGCTGCTGAAGGCGATCGACGGCAATCTCCAGGCCGAAGCCCTCCATGTCGAAGAACCGGACGAAGAGTGAAATTTCCCTGAAAGACGAATTGCCTCCGCCGGTTAAATCTTTTAATTAAACATTTTAAGGGGCCGAGCCGGTTTTCCGGCGGGGGCTTGCTGTCTTGCGTGCTGCCTGGAGGAGGACACGTGGTCCAGAAGATCAAGCTTTCGACGATCGCCGAAACGCTCGGCATTTCAACGGCGACCGTATCGCTTGCCTTACGCGACAGTCCGCTCGTCGCCGGCAATACCCGGGAAAAGATCAAGGAACAGGCGCGCGCGCTCGGCTATATCTACAATCGCCGCGCCGCCAGCCTTCGCACCTCGCGCTCCGGTATCATCGGCGTCGTCGTGCACGACATCATGAACCCCTTCTATGGGGAAATCCTGAAGGCGATCGAAAGCGAACTCGATCGCAGCCGCCACACTTTCATCCTTTCCAACCACTACGACAATGTCGAGAAGCAGCGCACCTTCATCGAGACGCTCCTGCAGCTCGGCGGCGACGGCGTCATCATGTCGCCGGCGATCGGCACGCCGCCTGAGGACGTGCAGCTGGCGGAAGAAAACGGCATGCCGGCGATCCTGGTCGCCCGTTCGATGGAAGGCCAGGACCTGCCGACCTATCGCGGCGACGACAGCTACGGCATTTCGCTCGCCACCAACCATCTGATCGGCCTCGGCCACCGCTCGATCGCGATGATCGGCGGCACCGACCAGACCTCCACCGGCCGCGACCGCTACCAGGGTTATGTCAACGCGCTGCGTAAGGCCGGCATCGAGGTCGACCCGAACCTGCGCATTCCCGGCCCGCGCTCGAAACAGGGCGGCTTCGAGGCGGCGGTGCATTTCCTGTCGCTGCCGCAGAAGCCGACGGCGGCCGTCTGCTGGAACGATCTCGTGGCAATCGGATTGATGAACGGTATTGCCCGTGCTGGCCTGGTGCCCGGACGCGACATTTCCGTCACCGGTTATGACGATCTCGAGGAGGCGTCGATCGCGACGCCGGCGCTGACGACCGTCTGGAACGGCCAGACCGAGGTCGGTCGCCTGGCGGCGCGGGCGCTGCTCGACCGGCTTGCCGGCAGCCACGAGCCTGACGGCATGCATCTGATCAAACCGGAAATGCGCATCCGCCAGTCCACCAGCCCCCATCGGCCCCGCGCCTGAACCAAGACCGCATCCAAGAGGAAAAGCCATGTCCCGCATCGCCATTCTCGTTCCCGGGAAGATACACGAGCGCGTTCTCGAAAGGCTGAAGGATCGTTTTGACATTATCGCCGTTGCGCGCGAGCATAAACTTGCGCTCGACGCCGAGACCGTCGGCCGCATCCGCGGCGTTGCGGTCTCCGGTGCTTTCCCGGGTGCGTGGATGGACCAGCTGCCTGGCGTCGAGGTGATTGCCAGTTTCGGCGTCGGCTATGACGGCATGGACGTGAAGCGTGCCGCCGAAAAGGGCATCGTCGTCACCAATACGCCCGATGTGCTGAACGACGAAGTTGCCGATACGGCGATCGGTCTGCTGCTGAACACCGTCCGCGAATTGCCGCGGGCCGAAGTCTGGCTGCGGGCGGGCAAATGGAAGCCGGGCACGGCCTATCCGTTGTCGCGCTTCTCGCTCAAGGGCCGCCATGTCGGGCTCTATGGCCTTGGCCGTATCGGGCTTGAGATCGCCAGGCGGCTGGAGCCGTTCAAGGTGAAGATCAGCTATCACACGCGGTCGCGCCATGCCGATGCACCTTATGATTATCACCCGACGCTGAAGGGGTTGGCGGAAGCGGTGGATACGCTGGTCGCCATCGTTCCGAAGACGCCGCAGACGCACAAGACGATCGATGCCGATATTCTGGCAGCCCTCGGCCCGAACGGCATTCTCGTAAATGTCGGCCGCGGCTGGACGGTGGACGAGGAGGCGCTGAGCGCAGCGCTTGCCTCCGGCGCGCTCGGAGCGGCCGGCCTCGATGTCTTCTATGACGAGCCGACCGTGCCGGCCGGTCTGCTGGAACCGGCCAATGCGGTGCTCTTGCCGCATGTCGCCTCGGCTTCGGTGCCGACCCGCAACGCGATGGCCGATCTCGTTGCCGACAATCTCATCGCCTGGTTCGAGAAAGGTGCTGCGCTGACGCCGGTGCCGGAGACGCCGCAAAAGCGTTAAAATAGGCCTGATTTCAGCTTCGCCGGTGTCGCACCGTCAGGCGATCGCCTGCACGGGGGTGACCGGCAGCTTGCCGGCGGCGTAGGCGCGGACCGCGTCGCCGAAAGCTTGAAACAGCTGGTTCGAAGGCTTGTCGGTTTCGGCCCAATATTCCGGATGCCACTGCACGCCGACGGCGAAGGCCTTGGCGTCGATGACGGAGACCGCCTCCACCGTGCCGTCTTCGGCGATCGCTTCCACCTGCAGGCGCGGCGCGGTCCTGGCGATCGCCTGCCGATGCAGGGAATTCACCCGAACCTCACCGGGGCCGAGGATGCCTGCGATGCACGAGCCTTCCTTGACGTGAACGCTCTGGCGGATGGCGTACATGCCGTCGCGGTCGACGCCTTCCGGCCGGCGGTGGTCCGAGATGCCGGGCTGTTCCTGGATCTCGCTTGCCAGTGAGCCGCCGAGCGCGACGTTCAATTCCTGGATGCCGCGGCAGATGGCGAGCAGCGGGATGGCGCGATCGATGGCGCGGCGGATGAGCGGCAGGCTGGTGGCATCGCGGGCAGGGTCGAAGGGACCGTCCCGGTCATTGACCTCGGCACCGTAAAGCGAGGGATGCACATTGCTGGCCGAGCCGGAAACCAGGAGGCCGTCGACGCGGTCGAGGATCGCGTCGGTATCGTAGCCTGCCTCGAAAGTGGGGATGATGAAGGCCATGACACCGGCCGCATTCAAGGCGGCACTCAAATATTGATGCTGCACGGCATGCCAGGTCGCGCCGTCGAAGCTGCGGATATCGGCAGGAATGGCAACGATCGGTTTTGTCATATCAACCCCGGTAAAAATCTTCGTGCTTGCTGTTTTTGGCGCCAGAACGGTCTTGAAGTCAACGCTTGGCTGCGCCGGGTGGCCAAAATACGACGGACGCGGCCCGGTGGCTCCGGGATCGCCGCTAAGCCGCTGATTTTGATAGGCGCACCCGCATTGCCTTATTACCGTCCTGATGCCAAAGGCTAATAGACTAAAGCTTGAATCGCGGCCCCCGCCATGCTTAGGTTTGCGCCGGCTGCGGGTGGGGTGAAGATTGGCCGCGCAGTGCCATCCATACGGGAGGTTTTTGATGGATCGTCGTTCGTTTTTCAAGAAGGCGGGAACCGCCAGCGCCGGCGCGGTCGCCGCAACGGCATTGGCAGCGCCTGCGATCGCGCAGGAGAATCCGAAGATCGCGTGGCGCATGACGTCGTCGTTTCCGAAGAGCTTGGATACGATCTATGGCGGTGCCGAGGATATCGCCAAGCATGTCGCCGCGGCGACAGACGGCAATTTCACGATCCAGCCTTTTGCGGCCGGTGAAATCGTGCCCGGCCTGCAGGCCGTCGATGCGGTCGCCGCCGGCACGGTCGAGGCAGCCCATACCACCTCCTATTATTTCGTCGGCAAGGACCCGACCTATGCCATCGGAACGGCCATTCCGTTCGGCCTGAACAGCCGCCTGACCAATGCCTGGTACTACGAGGGCAACGGCAACAAGCTGATGAATGAATTTTATGCCACACAGGGCATGTATGCTCTGCCTGCCGGCAATACCGGCGCGCAGATGGGCGGCTGGTTCCGCAAGGAAATCAATACGCTCGACGACCTCAAGGGCGTCAAGATGCGCATTGCCGGCCTTGCCGGTCGTGTCATGGAGAAGGTCGGCGTCATCCCGCAGCAGATCGCCGGCGGCGACATCTATCCGGCGCTGGAGAAAGGCACGATCGATGCGGCTGAGTTCGTCGGCCCCTATGACGACCTGAAGCTCGGCTTCCACAAGGTGGCGAAGTACTACTACTATCCCGGCTGGTGGGAGGGCGGCCCGACGGTGCATGGTTTCTTCAACCTTGAGAAATGGAGCAACCTGCCGAAGCACTATCAGGCAGCGCTGACCGATGCCTGCGCCTTCGCCAACACCAACATGTTGGCAAAGTACGACTCGAAAAACCCGACGGCGCTGAAGCAGCTCGTTGCGGAAGGTGCGACGCTGCGCCCGTTCAGCCAGGAGATCATGGAAGCCTGCTTCCAGGCAGCGACCGGCATCTACAGCGAAATCTCGGGCACCAACCAGTATTTCAAGAAGATCTACGACGACCAGACCGCCTTCAAGCGGGACGCCTATCTCTGGATGCAGCTTTCGGAATACACTTTCGATACGTTCATGATGATCCAGCAGCGGGCCGGAAAGCTCTGAGGGCTTCCATCGGTGCATGACATTAACGCATGAAAAAACCCCGGATCGCTTGATCCGGGGTTTTGTTTTGGCCGGTTATTTGGCGAGTTATTTGGCGGGCGGCGGCGGCGCTCCGGGCAGGCCGAGTGGCGGCAGGGTCAGGCCGGGGATCTGCGGCGCGCCATTGCCGCCGCCGCCCAGCGGCGGAAGGCCGAGCTGGCCGCCGAAGCCCGGGACCTCGATCTTGATCGAGTTCGGATCGACCTTCGGGCCGTGATCCAGCCAATAGGTCACCGATTGCGGCCAGAAGATCACGATCGCCACCAGGATCAACTGCATGCCGACCCAGGGCAGGGCGCCCATGTAGATATCCGAGGTCTTGACGTCCTTGCCGGCGATCGAGCGCAGGTAGAACAGCGCGAAGCCGAAGGGCGGATGCATGAAGCTCGTCTGCATGTTGACGCAGATCAGCACCCCGAACCAGATCAGGTCGATGCCGAGATGGGAGGCGACGGGGGCAAGCATCGGGATGACGATGAAAGCGATCTCGAAGAAATCGAGGAAGAAGGCGAGCACGAAGATGAAGAGGTTGACGAAGATCAGGAAGCCGACCGGGCCGCCGGGAAGGCCCGACAGCATGTGCTCGATCCAGCGCGAGCCGTCCATGCCCTGGAAGACCAGGCTGAAACAGGTGGAGCCGATCAGGATCATCACCACCATGGAGGTGATGTGGGTGGTCGATGTCATTGCCTGGCGGATCAGCGGCCAGGTGAGGCGGCGATTCATGGCAGCGAGGCCCATGGCGCCGACGACGCCCAGCGCCCCGGCTTCCGTCGGCGTCGCAAGGCCCATGAAGATCGTGCCGAGCACCAGGAAGATCAGCACGATCGAGGGCACCATGCCCATCAGCACTTTGGCGAGCAGCGCCCAGTTGAAGTCGCCGCGCACTTCCTTCGGCAGCGGCGGCATCGATTTCGGCCGGATGATCGACATCACCAGGATGAAGAGCACGAAGATCGACACCTGCAGGATCGAGGGGCCGATCGCGCCGAGATACATGTCGCCGACCGACCGGCCGAGCTGGTCGGCGAGAACGACGAGCACGAGCGAGGGCGGGATCACCTGGGTGATGGTGCCCGAGGCGGCGATGACGCCGGTCGCAAGGCGCGGGTTGTAACCGTAGCGCAGCATGATCGGCAGCGAGATCACGCCCATGGTGATGACGGAGGCGGCGACCGTGCCGGTGATGGCGCCGAGCACCGCACCGACGAGGATGACGGCATAGGCAAGGCCGCCCGGTATGCCGCCGAAGAGTTTGCCGGTGCCTTCGAGCAGATCCTCGGCCAGCCCGCAGCGCTCCAGCACCGCGCCCATGAAGGTGAAGAAGGGGATGGCGAGCAGCAGGTCGTTGGAAAGGATGCCGAAGAAACGCAGCGGCAGCGCCTGCAGGAAGACTTCGCCGAAATGGCCGGTGACGATGCCGATAATGCCGAAAAACAGGCCGACGGCGGCGAGCGAAAAGGCGACCGGAAAGCCGTAGAGCATGAAGATAACCATGCCCAGGAACATCGCCGGCGGAATGATACCGAAATCAAACAAATCCGTTCCTCCCGAGGCGCTATTGCAGCGGCTTTTCGTATGTCGTGTCGATGCTGATATGGCCGGTGAGGGCGGCAATCCGCTTGATCAGCTCGGAAAGCCCCTGGAGAGACAACAGTCCGAAGCCGGCGACGAGGACCAGCTTGACGGGCCAGCGAATCAGCCCGCCGGCATTGCCCGATATTTCCCCCTGCTGGTAGGACAGCGTGAAGAAGGGCCAGCAGAGCCAGGTGAGGAAGACGCAGACCGGGATGAGGAACAGGATGAGGCCGACGATGTCGATCCAGATCTTCGCCTTGTCGGACACCGCACCATAGATCAGGTCGACGCGGACATGCTCGTTGTTGCGCAGCGCATGCGAGGCGCCGAGCATGACGACGAAGGCGAAGAGATACCATTGGATCTCGAGCCAGCCGTTCGAACTGTAATTGAAGGCGTAGCGGACGATGGCGTTTCCGGCGCTGATCAGACAGCAGAACAGCACCATATATTCGGAAAGTTTGCCCATGATCCGACTGACCGAATCGATCAGCCGGCTTGCCGCCAGAAGTCCCGACATTCGTTTCCCTTGTTCTTGCCCTGCCGTTTTTCCGGCAGCTTTCCCTCTTGCAATCGATGTAGACCACGGCCTTCGAAATTGGAAGGATAAATGCCTCGGCTTGGAGTATAGTCTTAGAGGCGCCGACCGGGCCGTGTGACCATGTAATAATTCGACAACCCTGGCGTGGATAAAAAATTTCAATAATCTCGCCAAGAGGCTGCATTAACGCGTGTAAGCTGTGCGGTTCATCCTCTGGTTTTAGAAAATTTGACCAAATGTTTGATTCCATTGAAATCAATTTTTAAAGGGTTCGGCTTAGAATTCCCGCGCACAGGGAAAGTGTGGATGAAGCCAGATAACCCGAACAGGGTCCCTTTAGATGTGTATCTGTCGTTTGTGAGCTCCCTTTCCGGGAACCGCATGACGCTTCTTGCCGGCGTGATCGTGCATGTCGCAACCTGCCTTGCCGTCGCCGCCAAGACCCAGTCCTTCGTCTACATCCTGCTGGCCGCCGCTTTCCTCCTGGTCTTCTGCATTCGCATGGTCATCTTCCGGCAGTTCGATGGTGTCGACAAGGAGAGCCTGTCGCACGACGGAATCGAGCGCTGGGAGCGGATACTGGTCGCCGGTGCGGCCTGCACCACCGCCCTGCTTGGCCTTGCCAGCGGCTACGCCATCTTCGTCGTACACGATTCCTTTGCCGAACTTGCCTGCATTGCCGTGACCATGGCGACCATGGTTTCCGTCGTCGGCCGCAATTACGGTTCGCGGCTTGCGGTCGACCTGCAGACCTTCTCCTGCTGTCTGCCGATGATCGTCTGCAGCCTGATGGCACTGGATTTCTATCGTGGTCTGCTGTCGATCTTCCTCATTCCCTTCTGGCTGACGACGCGGGCCATGGCGAACGGCGTGCGCGAGTTCCTTTATGAGAATGTCATCGCGCGCCGGGAAATCACCATTATCGCCGACCGCTTCGATACGGCGCTCAACAACATGCCGCATGGCCTGGTCATGGTCGATGCCGAAAACCGGATCCAGGTCGTCAATCGCAAGGCCTGCGAGCTTCTGAAGATCGGCGCGCCGGAGCGGCTGAAGGACCGCGATCTCGGCGCCGTGCTGCGCTACGGCGCGCGCTACAGCTTCATGGACGCTTCGCAGCCGGAGCTCATCCTGCGCCAGCTCACACAGGTCGCCGAAGGCAATCTGTCGCGCACGCTCATTCATTTTCCCGAAGGGCTGTCGCTGGAATTCTCCGCCAGCCGAAGGGCCGACGGCGGCGCCGTGCTGATCTTTGAGGACGTGTCGAGCCGGGTGAAGGCGGAGCAGAAGATCATGCACATGGTCCGCTTCGATGCGCTCACCGGCCTGCCGAACCGGCAATATTTCGGGCAACTGGTGCAGGAGTATCTCGCCAAACATCCGAGAAAGTCCGGGCCGCTCGGCTTCATGGTTCTCGATATCGATGAATTCAAACATGTCAACGACATGCGCGGCCATGTCACCGGCGATCATCTGCTCTGTGCTATCGCCGCCCGCATCAAGCAGGCCTCCGGCAACGCCATTCTCGGCCGGCTGATGGGCGACCAGTTCATCCTGTTCTTCCCGCATGCGAAAGAGCCGGGCTTGCTCGACATCGAGATCCGCCGCGTGCATGCGGCGATCCAGGGCCACTACGAGGTCGATGAGCTGACCTTCCTCGTTTCGCTCAGTGCCGGTTATGCCATCCTCGAAAGCACCGCCTTCGCCATGGACGAATGGAGCGTCAAGGCGGATCTGGCGCTGTTCGAAAGCAAGTCCCGCTTCAAGGGCGGCATCTCCGGCTTTGAACGGGAAATGGACGGCCGCTACATCGAGCAGCAGAAGCTGAAGGCGGATCTGCGCGAGGCGGTTTCGGCGCAGGCGCTGCATCTGGTTTTCCAGCCGATGTTCCGGGCCGACGGTTCGCGGATCGAATGCGCCGAGGCCTTGGCGCGCTGGGTGCATCCGGAGAAGGGCTCGATCCCGCCCGATGTCTTCATCCGGCTCGCCGAGGATATGGGCATCATCTCCGACATCACCCGCTTCGTCCTGTTCAAGGCCTGCAGCGAATGCATGAACTGGCCGGATCATATCGCCGTCTCGGTCAACCTCTCGGCGCGCGATCTCAGGGATGCCGACATTCTTCAGGTGGTCGCCGATGCGCTTGCCCATTCCGGCCTCGACGCGGCGCGGCTGCATCTCGAAGTCACGGAAAGCTGCCTGATCGACGAGCCGGCGGCCGTGCGCGCCATCCTGGCTGAACTCCGGGCCCGCGGCATCACCATCGCCATCGACGATTTCGGGACCGGCTTCTCCAGCCTCAGCTATCTCGATACCCTGCCGCTCGATATCGTCAAGATCGATCGCTCCTTCGTCCGCAATATCGTCGAGGATACCCGCCGCCTCAAACTCCTGCGCGGCACGGTCCATCTCGCCCGCGAACTGGGGCTGAAGATCGTCATCGAGGGCGTCGAGACCGAAGAGCAGCTCGCCCTGCTCAACAAACATCGCAGCACCGACCTCGTACAGGGCTATGTTTTCTCGCAGCCCGTGCCTTCCCAGAATATTCCGCTGTTGCAGCAGGGTATCGGCCGCCGCCCCGTTCAGCGTCGGCGCAGCAAGGTCGCCTAAGCCATCCGCATCGGCCGCTCTTGCACTGACAATTCTCCGCACCGTTAACCTTAATACTTTATAAACGGCCCGAATTATCGGATTTCCTTGCCTAAATCTCGTCGGCATATGATTAATGATCCGTTAACGAGCGGATCGGGAAAATGTCAGAGACACTGTTCAAGCGTAGCGATTTCAGCGCGAAAATTTTGGAAGTTTTGGACCATGTCGAGTATCGCCGCGTCGAAAGCAGCGAAGACATGGAGCAGGTAGAACGCCTGCGCTACAAGGCCTACAAGGCCCACGACGTGCTTGCGCTCGCTCCGAAGGGGCTGCTTGACGACAGTGATTTCGACAGCCACGCCTATATTTTCGGCCTGTATTATTATGGGGAATTGGTCAGCACCATCCGGGTTCATTATGTGACACCGGAGCATCGCCTCAGCCAATCAGGCGGCGCCTTTCCCGAGGCGATGGATGAGCTTCTGGATGCGGGGCTGACGCTGATCGATCCGGCGCGTTTCGCGGCCGACCCCGAACTCACCGCCGATCTGCCCTGGGTTCCCTATCTGACGCTGCGGCCGACCATCGTCGCGGCGGCGTATTTCCGTGCGGACCGGGTTCTGCAGTTCGTTCGGCCGCCGCATGCGGCCTTCTACAAGCGGGTCTTCTATGCCGACACGGTCGTGCCCGGCCGGCTGGCGAAGAATTACGGGATCGACATGACGCTGATGGCGACGAACGTGATCGAGGTCGGGCGCAAGCTGTTGACGCGTTATCCCTTCTTCATCTCCAGCGCCAGCGAGCAGCGCATGATGTTTTCGCGCAATCCCAACGACACCTTGCCGCCGCTCACCATCATTCCGACGGCGCGCTTCGTGCCGCAGGGCGAACTCGGCACCGACCTGCCGCTCTGATTTCTGTTCTCTCGCGGAGAGATTTGAGTGAAAACAATGAGGGGCGATGACAATCACAGTCGTCGCCCCTCGTGTTTTCGCCCGGATAGATAGCATGTCGTTGCGAGGAATCGCTGCACATTTCCGCGCGTTGCCGCGGCATTCTCATGCATTGCGCTTTCGCCTGTCATTGTGTAATTCCTGCAGGCAGGGACTTCCCTCGCCAGCCGAGGGAATCAGGCAGCGCAGAGGCATTTCAGGGAGACGATATTTATGGCCGAACATCATACCGGACCGGTCGAGACCGGCGCGCCGATGGATTACAAGGAACATGAAAAGACCTACGACATGTTCATTACCGCCACGAAATACGGCTCGATGCTTCTCATCGTCCTGCTGCTTGCGATGACCGCAGGTTTCTTCGGCGGCGCCGGCCTTCTCGGCGGCCTCTTCGTCTTCATCATTCTTCTCGCTGCCGGCGTCTTCCTGGTCCGCTGATCGCGGCAAAGGGAAGGCTTCGCCGAAGCTTGTGACTGAAGCGCGTCGCGATCGTTCCGATTCGCTGCTTGCGCTTCAGGTCTTTATTTTCTCGCATATCGTTATCGCAGAACCGCCGGACAGTTTTGCGCGACATGCTTTAGGTGCTTGGCCTGCGCAGGGAAGCCTGCGGCGGTCTGGCTGACCCGGAGGAGGGGGCAGTTGGGCAATATCGTTTTCGTTGCAAGGGAAATTGCGGGCGAGGAGACGCGTGTCGCGGCCTCCGCCGAGACCGTGAAAAAGATGAAAAGCTTCGGCTTCGATGTCGTCGTCGAAGCCGGTGCCGGTGCTGCGTCGCGCGTTCCGGACGCAGAGTTCGAGGCGGCGGGCGCCAGGATCGGCAGTTTTGCCGATGCCGGCTCCGCCGATGTGGTGCTGAAGGTGCGCCGCCCGAGCGAACAGGAAATTTCAGGCTATAAAAGCGGCGCCGTCGTCATCGCCATCATGGATCCCTACGGCAATGACGAAGCGATCGCGGCTCTGGCAAGCGCCGGCCTTTCGGCTTTCGCCATGGAACTGATGCCGCGCATTACCCGTGCACAATCGATGGACGTGCTGTCGTCCCAGGCCAATCTCGCCGGCTACCAGGCCGTCATCGAGGCGGCGGCGGTCTATGATCGCGCCATGCCGATGATGATGACGGCTGCCGGCACCGTGCCGGCCGCCAAGGTCTTCGTCATGGGCGCTGGCGTCGCCGGTCTTCAGGCGATCGCCACCGCGCGGCGCCTGGGTGCTGCGGTCTCGGCCACCGACGTGCGCCCGGCCGCCAAGGAGCAGGTCGCCTCGCTCGGCGCCAAGTTCATCGCCGTCGAGGACGAGGAGTTCAAGGCGGCGGAAACGGCTGGCGGCTATGCCAAGGAAATGTCCGCCGACTATCAGGCAAAGCAGGCCGCACTCGTGGCCGAGCATATCGCCAAGCAGGATATTGTCATCACCACAGCGCTGATCCCCGGCCGCGCGGCGCCGCGGCTTGTTTCGCGCACCATGCTCGCGGCGATGAAGCCCGGCGCGGTCGCCGTCGACCTCGCCGTCGAGCGCGGCGGCAATATCGAGGGCGTCGTCGCCGGCGAGATCGCCGATGTTGACGGCGTCAAGGTGATCGGTTTCTCCAATATGCCGGGCCGGGTCGCGGCCAGCGCTTCGGCGCTCTACGCCAAGAACCTCGTCACCTTCCTGGAGACGATGGTCAACAAGGAAAGCCGGAGCGTCGTCGTCAACCTCGACGACGAGCTCGTCAAGGCGACGATGCTGACCTATGCCGGCGACGTGGTGAATCCCGCCTTCGGCGGCGCGAAGAAGGGAGATCTGTGATGGCCAGTGAAGCAATGGACAGAGCGCTGGAACAGCTCGACCAAGCGGTTAGCGCCGTTGCCACCGCAGCGGCCCACGCGCCGGAAGCGGCCAGTGCTGCGACCGGCGGGGCGATCGATCCCTTCGTCTTCCAGCTGGCGATCTTCGTCTTGTCGATCTTCGTCGGTTATTACGTCGTCTGGTCGGTGACCCCGGCGTTGCATACGCCGCTGATGGCCGTCACCAATGCGATCTCCTCCGTCATCGTCGTCGGCGCCCTTCTGGCGGTCGGCATCTCGACAAGCGGGCTTGCGACCGGCTTCGGTTTCGTGGCGCTCGTACTCGTCTCGGTGAACATTTTCGGCGGATTCCTGGTGACGCAGCGAATGCTCTCGATGTACCGCAAGAAAGACCGGTGAGGAACCGATGACCAATATCGCAGCCTTCCTCTACCTCGTCTCCGGCGTTCTCTTCATCCTGGCACTGCGGGGTCTCTCGCATCCGGCCACCAGCCGTAGGGGCAATCTCTACGGCATGATCGGGATGGGGATCGCCATCCTGACGACGCTGGTGCTGGCGACGCCGAATTTCGGCGGCTTCGTGCTGATCATCCTCGGCCTTGCCATCGGCGGCAGCGTCGGTGCCTATGTCGCCCGCACCATCGCCATGACCTCGATGCCGCAGCTCGTCGCCGGTTTCCATTCGCTGGTCGGCCTTGCCGCCGTCTTGGTGGCGGCCTCGGCGCTCTATACTCCCGCCTCCTTCGGCATCGGCGAGATCGGCCAGATCCACACGGAGGCGCGCGTCGAAATGGCCCTCGGCGTGGCGATCGGCGCGCTGACCTTCACCGGCTCGATCATCGCCTTCCTGAAGCTTGACGGACGCATGTCCGGCAAGCCGATCCTGCTGCCTTACCGGCATATGATCAATGCGACCCTGCTGGTGCTGATCGTGCTGTTCATCATCGGGCTTGCCGCCACCGAAAGCCATTTCGACTTCTGGGCCGTCGTGGCGCTGTCGCTGGCGCTCGGCGTTCTCTTGATCGTGCCGATCGGCGGCGCCGATATGCCGGTCGTCGTCTCGATGCTGAATTCCTATTCCGGATGGGCTGCGGCCGGCATCGGCTTCACACTCGGCAATCTGGCGCTGATCATCACCGGCGCGCTTGTCGGTTCTTCCGGCGCCATTCTTTCCTACATCATGTGCAAGGGCATGAACCGTTCCTTCGTCTCCGTCATCCTCGGCGGTTTCGGCGGCGAGACGGCATCGGGCGGGCCGGACACTTCAGACAAGACCGTCAAGCTCGGTTCGGCCGAGGATGCGGCCTATCTGATGGCCAATGCATCGAAGGTCATCATCGTGCCGGGATACGGCATGGCGGTCGCCCAGGCCCAGCATGCGCTGCGCGAACTCGCCGACAATCTGAAAAAGAACGGCGTCGAAGTGAAATATGCGATCCACCCTGTCGCCGGCCGCATGCCCGGCCACATGAACGTGCTGCTCGCCGAAGCCAATGTTCCCTATGACGAGGTCTTCGAACTCGAGGATATCAATTCCGAATTCGCCCAGGCCGACGTCGCCTATGTCATCGGCGCAAACGACGTCACCAATCCGGCGGCGCGCGACGACAAGACCTCGCCGATCTACGGCATGCCGATCCTCGACGTCGATCGGGCAAAGACCTGCCTGTTCGTCAAACGCTCGCTCGGCTCGGGTTATGCCGGCATTGATAACACGCTGTTCTACAAGGACGGCACGATGATGCTGCTCGGCGACGCGAAGAAAATGACCGAGGATATCAACAAGGCAATCGCGCATGGATGACGCCAATACAGCCGCCCCTCGGGCGGCTGTTCGATTGAGGGGGGATGGCCTGTGCCGTCATACCTCGCCCGGCACGAGCGTCATCTTCTCGACCCCGATGGCGAGGTTCAACCCCTCCTGGGCCTGGACATTGAGCGGCTGCAGCATGAATGCTTTGTTGGTGCCGCCGGCGATCACCTTGGCACCGGCGCCTGCACCGATGCTCGCATCCGCCCCGACGCCGTAATATTCGCCGGCCAGCGCGAATTGCGGCATATCCGTGCCGGTTTTTGCCAGCACCTGCCAGATCATAACGCTCTTGCCGGTCTGGCCGATGTCGAGGCCGAACTTCTCGATTTTACCGGCATACACGGCCTTGGCGCCGCCTGATGCCGGCGTATAGGTGCAGATCAGGTTCTTCTGCGAAGTGATGATCAGACCCTGGCCGCCATCCGATCCGCAGACCAGGCGGCCAAGCGTGACATAGCTTTCCGCGCCGGCCGGATTTGCCCAGGCAGCGGCTGCCAGAGCCGCGGCTGCGATCATCGTTTGCTTGAACATGGTCTTTCTCCTTGGGAACGACCTGTTCGAAACGGGTAGAGGTGGCGATTGTTCCGGGAGCTAGTCCCGCTGTAGCGTGGCGCGCTGGGCCGTGAGCACCCACAACAGTCCCTCGGGCCGGAAATCGACCTGCACCGTGCCGCGGAAGGCGGAGGCGGCATGGGCCTTGATGACGGTTGTGCCGAAGCCGGAGCGGGTCGGTTCTACCACAGGCGGGCCGCCGCGCTCCTCCCAGGTGAAGCGGAGCAGGGCATCCGGCTTGTCCTCCTCCCTGACATCGTGCCATTCGAAGCGGACACGGCCTTGCGGGACGGAGAGCGCACCATATTTCACCGAATTGGTGGCGAGTTCATGCAAGGCAAGGCCGAGATTCTGCACCGCATCCGGCTTCAGAACGAAATCTTTGCCTGTGATTTCAATCTGTTCACGCGATTGCGGGAAGGCCTGCAGGTGGATGTCGACAACCCGCCGCAGCGATACGCCTCCCCATTGCTCGCTGGTCAGAAGTTCGATCGACCGCACCAGCCCTTCGAGGCGGTCGGCGACGGCGGCCTGGAAGGTCTCGACGCTATCGGCCTGTTTGGCGAGCTGGCGCATCATGGCCTGGGCCAGCGTCAGAAGGTTTTTGGTGCGGTGGACGAGTTCGTGCATGACGAAGCGCAGCCGGTCTTCGGTCTGGCTGCGATCGAAGGAGGCATTCGAAAGGGCGATCGCCACCTGGTTTGCCTCGATGACGCTGGTCTCGACCGGCGAGACGATATGGCCTTCGCCCATGCGGTTGGCCATTTCGGCGATATCGCGGATGGTGGTGCGAACCTGCCTCGCCACGGCATAGGCGCCGAGCACGGCGACGAGCACCAGGGCGACGCCGCCGATGATGAGGAAACGCCAGGTGCTGAGGATCGATGCCTGGGCGATCGGTCCCCAGATCACTGTTTTCCACGACCAACCGGGAATTCTGGAATAACCGAGCAGCATGTGCGGCAGGATCGTCTCGTCCTGGAAGACACCGCGCGAAGCGGTGAACGCCGGCAGGATGCGTGGATCGAAGGGCGTGCCGGGTTCCAGATTGGCGGGGCCGGTGGCGGCGACTACATGGCCGCTCTGATCGATGACGGCGGCCGACCAGCCAGGAGCAAGGCCCTCGGTGGTCACCAGCTTGCCGAGATCCTTGGCGTCCTGCGTAATGATCAGGGCTGCGACCGGATCGTTCTTCCGCGGCAGGGTGACGTTATAGACCCAGTCGCCGCTGGTGCGGCCGCGAAAGACGTCGGAGGCCTCGATGCGACCGGTGGTCATGACTTCCTGGAGGGCCGGGATATTCGCTATCTCGCCGAGCGGGGTGCCGAACGCCCGGCGCGTATTCAAGAGTTGCTGACCCGTGCGGTCGACGGCGATGACGAACAGCGAATTGTCTCTGAGGGCGGTTTCCGTGCGCTGGTGAAAGGCGGCGAGATTGCCGTCTTCGAGTTCCGGCGAACTCGAAAGCAGCCGCAGCGTCGTTGCCATGTCCTGAAGCTGGCGGTCGATGATGCGCGACAGGGCGACCGCATCCTGGGCCGTCTCGCGCCTCAGCGTCGAGCGCTGATTGTCCTCAAGCTGCAGCAGCAGCAGGGTTACGAAAGCGAAGATCGGCAGTGCGATCGCCACCGCCATGGCGACGAGATAGGTGCCGATCGAGGCCTTGGGAAAGAACAGTGCGACGATTTTCATTTATTGCGCCACATCGCATGCAGCAGCGGGCAACGGTTTTCGCGAGCGGTCAGGAAAGCAAAGATCCGCATCTCTCGCAAGCCGCCCTCAACATGGTTCGAACGCCCGATAGCAGGCTATCGAAGCAGCGCCATGTTAGGTGGAGCAGGAGCAGGTTGCAACATACTATGATATGTCATCGAGGCCGAAGGCAGGTTTTCGGCTTGTCGTTTCGAGGCCCGTGCGGCGGCCGATATTTCGGCCGCCCGTCTCGCGTCCTTAGCCGGCTGAGGCGCCGACGCGGGTGAGGCCATCGCGGGCCGGCTGGTACTTGGGATCAAGGCCGACGGCATGGCGATAGGACCGGGCGGCCTTCGCCTTGTCGCCGCGCCGCTCGTAAACCAGCGCCTGGTTGGCCCAGGATTCGGCGACGTTGCCGTTGAGTTCGATCGCATGGTTGAAGTCGGCAAAGGCGTTGTCGTTGTCGTTCAGCGCGATATAGGAAATGCCGCGGCCATTATAGGGCTCGGGCGAATTCGGCGCGAGCGAGATCGCCTTCGAGAAATCGTCGATCGCCTTGTCCTGCTGATTGCGCTTCTGGTAGATCAGGCCACGATTGTGATAGGCGCGGCCATCGGTGGTGCCGAGCTGTATCGCCTTGTCGAAATCGTTGAAGGCCTGGTCGTCCTGGCCGGCCATGCGATAGACGTTGCCGCGGCCGATATAGGCGACGTCGTAGCTCGGATTGATTTGCAGAGCGGCATTGTAATCGCTGATCGCCTGGGCCTGCTGGCCCATATTGCGATAGACCAAGGCGCGGTTGGCATAGGCCTGGAAGAACCGCGGATTGATCTGCAATGCAGTGTTGAAATCGTTCAGCGCCTGGCGGAACTGGCCGCCGCGGCCATAGGCGGAACCGCGGACGTTGTAGCCTTCGGGATCCTTGGGATTGGCGTTGATGACAGCCGTTAGCGAGGCGATATTTTCTTCCGAACCCTGCGCCTTGTCGATGCGGATCACGGCATCCGTGGTGTTTGTCGTCTCACAGCCGGCAAGGCCAAACATTGCGGCCATCGCCAAAGCGGGCAGGAATGCGGTTTTCTGCAGGCGCCAGGCGCGGGACGGATTGAAGGTGTTGACAGCCATTCGGGCTCGCTTTCCCCATGCGGCATATCCGATACCGGGATATGCGATCTTCAGCGGCAAACTAAAAAAGGCGGTGGCGAACCCATCGCCCCCGCCACAATGCATCTGAAAACGTCGAAAAAACGACGGCAACGCTCAGCGTGCGACCAGACCTTCGCGCTGGGCGCGCTTGCGGGCCAGCTTGCGAACGCGGCGAACAGCCTCGGCCTTTTCGCGTGCACGCTTCTGCGACGGCTTCTCGTAGTAGTCGCGCATCTTCATTTCGCGGAAAATGCCTTCGCGCTGCATCTTCTTCTTGAGAGCGCGGAGAGCCTGATCGACATTGTTATCGCGGACAAGTACCTGCACGAGAATCACGTTCCTTTGGTTGGTGATGCCTGCGGCGGCGCAGCGCCAGTGGGCAAAAATATAACGTTCGCGCGGCCGCAGCCTTGCGATTGGTGATGCGAGATAGCAGATCGGCTATAGGAAGTCCAGATGGATATGGGAAGCGGGTGGAAAAATCGCGCTTGACCCTATCCGGTCACGATCCGGCTGTCTCGGCCGCGGTTTCGTCCAGCGCTGCGATGGCCTCCTTGAGAGCCGTTCTGACCCGGAGGCGATCGGCCGGCTCCAGCCGGCTCATATCGAGATGCAGGTCAAGGCCCGATAGGTGTTCACTGAGCACGCGGCTCTTATGGTCGGCGCCGAGCGTCAGCCCATCCACCGCATAGGGCACGATCTCGCGCTGTATGCCTTTCATCGTGATCGGCGGCAGTGGGTGGGCGTCGACGATGTCCGTCACCAGCGCATAGGTTTCGTAGCTGATGACGATCTCGCCTCCCTGGGCGATCGATTGCAGCCGGGCTGCGAGATTGGCCTCAGCCCCGATGATCGTATAGTCCATGCGGTCGCTGCTGCCGAAATTGCCGACGTTGCAATAACCGCTGTTGATTCCCATGCGGACAACGAAAGGCTCTTCGGTGCCGTTTCTGCGCCATCTGTCCTTGAGTTCGCCGAGACGGCGCTGCATGTCGACGGCCATGCGCAGACAGGCTTTGGCATCCTCTTCCGGACCCTTGGTTTCCGGGTCGCCGAAAAACACCAGCATCGCGTCGCCGATGAACTTGTCCACCGTGCCGCCATGTTCCAGGGCGATGTTCGACATCTCCGTCAGATATTCGTTGAGCATCTCCGTCAGCGCTTCCGGCTGCAGCCGCTCGGTGGTGGCGGTGAAATCCTTGATGTCGGAGAAGAAGATTGTCAGGCGCTTGCGCTCGGTATGGACCACCACATCCTTCTGCCCGGAGAAGATGCTCTTGTAGATCTGCGGTGAGAGATAACGCGAAATCTTCAGGGAAACGCTGGCGAGGAACTCGTTCGCCGCTTCCAGATCCTGGTTGGCACTATGGATCGCCCGTGTCTGCTGCCGCTGGAGCAGGATGAAGCTGATGCCGATGAGGGCGACGAACAGAAAATAGCAGAGCAGGTATTTGAAGGCGAAGACGTTGCTGACATAGGGCTGCCGGATGATGACCTCCTGGATGCCGCGCACATCGCCGACTTTCCAATCGGTCTTCGGGCTTTCCGGATGGCTATTGTGGCAGGCAACGCAGGCCTGGCCCATGACGACGGGGGTGATGAACCGCAAGGTGTCGGTCAACCCGACACGGGTGAGATCGTTCAGGGTCTGCTGCGGATTGGCCCGCAGCGCGGCGAGAGCCTTGTTCTCGAATTCGTCGAGTTCGTGGGAGGCGCGGCTCTTGAACGGCAGGTCGGAGACGAAACGGTAGGTGATGTTGGCCTGTTGCTCCTTGATGACGTCGCCGAGTTCCAGGGAAAGGGTGGCCGGCAGCGGAATGGCGCCTGGTACATTGGCGTAATTGTGCGAGACGGTCGTGCCGTCGGTCGCACCGCTGGCGTGGGCAGCGAGAACACGGCCCACGACGTTGGCGGAATAATAGGCGCGGATGCTGGATATCAGCGAACTCATATCGCGCGCCTGACGCCGCAAGGTATTTCCCGAGAGATCGCTGATATCGAGCCAAACGGCCAGCGGCAATCCCGCGAGCATTGCCAGCACGACGACAATCAGCCAATAGCCGCTCCGGCGCGCGGCGGTTTCGGAAATCACGGCGACCCCTCGTTCTTCTCTGGAAGGCATTCGATTTTCGACTGCTACAAGAACATTTCGCCGGCTGCCCGGCAAGATCGAAGCCCTGCCATATAGCCAAAAGCCGGCCTAACCCGGATGTGTAGCGCGGCCCATTGAAAGAGAGGACCGCCACGGCATGTCCGAATGGCGTTTGGAGCGAAAGCGGCGTAGCCTGCCGGCAGGTGCGGGCCACTCTGCGGGCCGTGGAGGGGACACCCGGTGAGATCATGACGCGAGTCCAGCAATTCGGTGTCGTTATCGGCCTGGCGATCGTGGCGCTGCTCACGATCCTGCGGGCGGAAGATCCCGGGATTTTCAAGCTGATCCGCGGTGTGACCTTCGACGAATATCAGCGGTTGGTTCCAAGGACCTTCGAGCCGATGCCGGTCCGAGTCATCGATATCGACGAGGCCTCGTTGCGCGAATTCGGACAATGGCCCTGGCCGCGGGACCGGCTCGCCCTGTTGGTGGACCGGCTTTCTCAAATGGGCGCTTCCGCCATCGCCTTCGATATCCTGTTCTCGGAGCCGGACCGGCTGTCGCCGCGCAACGTCGTGCGCGAGGCCGCAGGCGTCGATCCGTCGCTTGCCGAGAAGCTGCCTGACAATGACGAGATATTCGCCCGGTCGATTGCCGAGAAGCCCGTCGTGCTCGGCTTTGGCCTTTCCAATGAGGGCAGTTATCGGCCGCCTGTCAAAGCGGGTTTCGCCTTCACGGGCGAAAGCCCTGTCTCGGCTCCCCCCTATCTCGGCGCCTCGACGCCGCTCAGGCCGCAATTGGAGGCGAATGCGGCCGGGCTCGGCCATATCAGCCTCAATCCCGGCAATCCCTCGCCGGTGGTGCGGGCGGTTCCGCTGTTTTTGACCGACAGCCAACAGCTCTATCCCAATCTCGCCATCGAGGCGCTGCGCGTCGCGCAGGGGGCGTCGACCTATGTTCTGTCGGGCGCGCCCGATCGCGCCGGCATCATGACATCGGCGAAGATCGGCGATTTCGTCGTGCCGCTGACGGCGGCGGGCGAACTCTGGCTCTATGTCAGCCCCGACCGGGCCGAGCGGTACATATCCGCCCGGCAGGTGCTTGCGGCCGAAGGAGCCTCTCCCGAAGTCGCGGCCGCCATCGACGGCAGCATCGTCTTTGTCGGCACTTCGGCGGCCGGCCTGCAGGACATCCGCGTCACGGCGCTCGGCGAGAACGTTCCCGGGGTTTCGCTGCATGCCCAGGCGGTCGAGCAGATGCTTTCCGGCCAGTTCCTGTCGCGGCCGGACTGGGCGGATGGACTGGAAATCCTGACGATCGCCGTGCTCGGCTGCCTGCTCGTCGTGGTGACGACCTTCGTCAGCCCCGCCGTCGCGCTGATCTGCGGCCTGCTGATTACGGCCATGGCACTCGTCGCCTCCTGGCTCTCCTTTCTCTATGCCGGGCTTCTTTTCGATCCGCTGGCGCCGATCGTCAGCGGATCGATCATTCATTTTGCCGCGACGTCCTTCCGGATCCTGGTGATCGACCGGGAGCGGCGGGCGGTGCGGCGCGCCTTCGGGCATTATCTTTCGCCATCGCTGCTCCATCGTATCGAGCACACCCGCGATGCCCTGCGCCTCGGCGGCGATGACCGCGAACTGACGGTCATGTTCGTCGATGTCCGGAATTTCACCGAGATCAGCGAGCGGCTGGCGCCGACCGACGTCGTTGCCTTCCTGAATACGCTGCTCGATGCGCTGAGCCGCCATGTGGTGGCCAATGAGGGCACACTCGACAAGTTCATCGGCGATTCGATCATGGCGTTCTGGAATGCGCCCGTCGATGTGATCGATCATGAAACCAAGGCTGTCCGCGCAGCGCTTGCCATGCGCGAGACGCTCGCCGAATTGAACGCCGGCGACGCCTTCGGCTTCGGACCCGGACAACAGGTCGGGATCGGCATCGGCATCCATACCGGCCTTGCCTGCGTCGGCAATATGGGGGCCAAGACACGCTTCAACTATTCGGCGGTCGGCGATGCCGTCAACGTCGCGGCCCGCATCGAGTCATGCTGCAAGGAGGTCGGCTTCGATATACTCATCTCCGACAGCACGGCGAGGTCGGTGCAGGGGATGGCGCTGATCGAGGCCGGCGCCCTACCGCTCAAGGGAAAGAGCAGCCGGACGCAGATCCTTGCCGTCGTCGGTGATGAGCGGGTCGCGGCATCTCAGCAATTCGCGGCGCTAGAGGTCGTTCACAGGCAGTTGATGGAGGCCTTGCAATCACATTCGCGGAACAGCCGGAAGCTGATCGGTGCCGTCAAGCTCAGGGCGGTGCAGGTGACCGGCGCTCTGGCGGAATTCTACCAGCGCATATCCGGCAGGGCCGATCATTTTCGCGAGGCGCCGGAGGGGAGCGAAAAGAGCGCTGCCGACTGAGGGACTTCAGCGGCCGCGATTGAAGTTCCGGCCCCTGTCGTTGGCCCGGTCTCTGTTATGATCACGATCGCGATCACGATGATCACGATCGCGATCGCGGTCTCCGTCATGATGGCGGTCATGGTCTCGATGATCCTCGCCATGATTTCCCGGCTTGCCGTCGTTGTCATGCCGGCCATGGCCATCATGCTTGTCGGGCTTATCCGGCTTGTCGTGATGCGGTCTGTCATGATCCGGTTTGTCATGATGCGGTTTGTCGGGCTTGTTCGGCCGCTCCTTTTGCGGCTCGGCCTGTCTCTGCGGCGGATCCTGCTTTTGCGGCGCAGGCGCTATTGCCGGCGGAGGCCGTGTCCGATCTTTTCTTTCCGGCGCGACAGAGGCCATATTGCAGCCGCCGAGCATGCCGATGCCGCCTGAAAGCCGCTGATTGCCGGAGAGGAAGGGGAGCGCGCGGGGATTTCCGAGCGTATCGAGAATGCTGGGATCCACCCGGCGTGCCGCCGACATGTTGCCGTTCGGCTTGGCCACCACGCAATCGCAGCGTTGCTGCAATTGCCGGCAGCCGCCCGGGCCGCAAAACCGGGCGGCGCCGTTCAACAGGACGACGGCGGTCGTGCCATCGGGGCCGACATAGAAATCGAAAGCGGTGCCGCGCACGCCGATCGTGCCGGCGGGTGTGAGGATCTGGTAGGCGGAGGAATTGGAACTGCCGCTCACCCAGCGAAACGTGCCCTTTGCCGCTCTGATGGTGAGTTTCTTGACCGATTGGGAATCATCGAAGACATATTTATCGATCACGACCGACGAGCCCCAGCCGACCGCGAGCTTCGTGCCGTCACGAAACAGGAACTGGCCAAGCCCTGACGGGGAGGTCTTGATGCGTTCGTTGCGATGGACGCTGGTGTCGACTTCGATGGGGCCGCTCTGTCCCGTCACCTCCGTCTTGATGACGACAGCCTGGCCGACCGGCTCGGCGGCGAGTGCCGGTTGCGCGACGGCAACCACAATGCAAAGCGCCTGGAGTAGTGAACGCCGACCCCACATGATACAGGAACCCCGGGAACATGGGGTGAATTAACATTTTAGTAACTGCTTGTCTTCTCGCCCACTTGGATTAGCGCCGTGCGGCGGCTCCAGGGAAGGCCGGTTTTGCCTCATCCCGCCGAACAGCCTCGGAAGCCGCGCGCTGTCTGCGAAAACCGCGCAGTTTTCGGCATCATGTCGCTCAGTGTCAAAAGCAAAGCATTTGGCTGTCGCAAAAGAACCGTTGTGCCGCTTTTGGATTTGCGATTTGTATGGGCGCGGAGAACAGCCCTTGCCCTATAGGAGAAGAAGGCGGATGCGGAAATATTCGGTTTTTGCCGTGGCGCGGGAGGCCCTTCGTGGCCACAAGGGCTGGGAGAAGCAGTGGACTTCGCCTGAGCCGCGCGCCGAATACGACGTCGTCATCATCGGCGCCGGCGGTCACGGGCTGGGTGCGGCCTATTACCTCGCCAAGGAGCACGGCATCACCAATGTAGCGGTGATCGAAAAGGGTTGGCTCGGCGGCGGCAATACCGGGCGCAACACCACCATCATCCGCTCGAACTATCTCTATGAAGAGAGCATGCAGATCTACGAGCATTCGATGAAGCTCTGGGAAGGGCTTTCTCAGGAGCTCAACTACAATGTGATGTATTCGCCGCGCGGCGTGATGATGCTCTCGCACAATATTCACGACCAGCAGTCGTTCAAGCGGCATATCCATGCCAACCGGCTCTACGGCATCGACAATGAATGGCTAACGCCGGAGCAGGCCAAGGCCTATTGCCCGCCGCTTGATATCTCGGCGAGCGCCCGCTATCCGATCAACGGCGCGGCGCTGCAGCGGCGCGGCGGCACGGCGCGGCACGACGCGGTCGCCTGGGGTTATGCCCGCGCAGCCTCGGACCGCGGGGTGCACATCATCCAGAATTGCGAAGTCACCGGCATCCGCCGCGGCCCCGATGGACGCGTGACCGGGGTCGAGACCTCGCGCGGTTTCATCGGCGCCAAGAAAGTTGCCGTGTCGGCCGCCGGCCATACGTCGACGATCATGAAGATGGCCGATGTGCGCGTGCCGCTGCAATCGAGCCCGCTGCAGGCGCTGGTCTCCGAGCCGCTGAAGCCGATCTTTCCATGCGTCGTCATGTCGAACACGGTGCATGCCTATATCTCCCAGTCCGACAAGGGAGAGCTCGTCATCGGCGCCGGCACCGACCAGTATAATTCCTATTCGCAGACCGGCGGGCTGCAGATCATCACCCATACGCTCGACGCCATCTGCGAACTCTTCCCGATGTTCCGGCGCGTCAAGATGATGCGGCAATGGGGCGGCATCGTCGATAATACGCCGGATCGTTCGGCGATCCAGTCGAAGACGCCGGTTCCCGGGCTCTACGTCAATTGCGGCTGGGGCACCGGCGGCTTCAAGGCGACGCCTGGCTCGGCCAATCTCTTCGCGCATCTGATTGCCCGCGACGAGCCGCACAAGTTCAATGCCGGGCTGACGCTGGAGCGCTTCCGCAGCGGTCGGCTGATCGACGAGGCGGCGGCGGCGGCGGTGGCGCACTGATGATGCGTGTTGTCGCTCAGATGCTCGCTCCTTTCGTTGCTCACCCCCTCATCCGCCTTGCAGGCACCTTCTCTCCGCTGGAGAGAAGGGGAGGAGAAGGAAATCATACATGCTGCTGATCCATTGCCCTTACTGTCAGGAAGAGCGCTCGGAGCTTGAATTCCGCGGCGCGGGTGACGCGCACATCGTGCGGCCCGCCGATATCGCCTCGGTTTCGGACGAGGAATTCGAGGCCTATTTCTTTCTGCGCGACAATCCGAAAGGCCTGATCTTCGAACGCTGGCGGCACATCCATGGCTGCGGGCGCTTCTTCAACGCGGCGCGCGATACGGTGAGCGACAAGTTCATCGTGACCTACAAGGCGGGCGAGCCGAAGCCTGAGATCGGCGCTAAGGCCGAAAAGCACGCGCCTGTCGAGACATATGAAGCCGTGGAAGGAGAGGCGCAATGAGCGGCGTGAACCGTATCGTCGGCAAGGGGCGCCTGACGCCGGCCAAAACCGCGCGCTTCAGCTTCGACGGCGAGACCTATACCGCGCTGGAAGGCGATACCGTCGCCTCGGCGCTGATCGCCCACGGCGTGCATCTTTTGGGACGTTCGTTCAAATATCACCGCGCTCGCGGTATTCTGTCGGCCGGCGCCGAAGAACCGAACGCGCTGATCGACGTCGCCCGTGATAAGGCGCGCAAGCAGCCGAACGTGCGCGCGACGGTGCAGGAAGTCTTCGACGGCATGATCGTCAACTCGCAGAATCGCTGGCCCTCGCTTGCCTTCGATGTCGGTGCGGTCAACAATCTGATGTCGCCGTTCTTCGCCGCCGGCTTCTACTACAAGACGTTCATGTGGCCGCGCGCGGCCTGGAAAAGCGTCTACGAACCGCTCATCCGTCGTGCCGCCGGCCTCGGTGTCGCGCCGACGGAGGAAGATCCGGATCATTATGCCAGCCGTTATGCTCATTGCGACGTGCTGGTGGTCGGCGCCGGCGTTGCCGGACTTTCGGCGGCCCTGGCCGCGGCCGGAACCGGTGCCAAGGTGATCCTCTGCGACGAGCAGGCGGAAGTCGGCGGCGCATTGCGCTACGATGCCGGCGTGACGATCGACGGCCAGGAGGGTTATGCCTGGGCGCAGAAGGCTGTGGCGCGGCTGAAGGCGATGGACAACGTCGAAGTGCTGGTCCGCACCACCGCCTTCGGCTACTACAACCACAATTTCGTCGGTCTCGCCGAGCGCGTGACGGATCATATCGCCAAGCCTTCTCAAGATCTGCCGCGCGAGCGGCTCTGGCAGGTGCGGGCCAAGCGAGTGATCCTCGCCAACGGCGCGATCGAGCGGCATATGGTATTTCCGAACAACGACCGGCCGGGCATCATGCTGGCTTCGGCGGCGCGGATGTATCTCAATCACTACGGCGTCGCCGTCGGAACGAAGGTTGGCATCTATACGGCGCATGACTCGGCCTATGAGGCGGCTTTCGATCTGAAACGGGCCGGTATTTCGGTCGCTGCCATCGTCGATTGCAGGCAGGCGCCGGGAGCGGCGGTGCTGGAGGAGGCACGTGCGCTCGGCATCGACGTCCTGACCGGGCAGTCGGTGATCAACACGGCGGGGCGGCTGCGCATCTCGTCGATGACGGTGGCGCGCAACGGCGGCGGTTCGCCGCGCAAGATCGCAGTCGACGCGTTGCTGGTTTCGGCCGGCTGGACGCCGTCGGTGCATCTGTTCTCGCAGTCACGCGGCAAAGTGGCCTTCGATGCTGAAAGCCAGCGTTTCCTGCCCGGCTCCTATGCGCAGGACTGCCTTTCGGTCGGCGCCTGCAACGGCACCGACGATCTGCAGCGGACGATCGAGGAATCGCTTGCCGCGGGCGAGCTGATGGCGCAGGCCACCGGCAGAAGCAGCGGCGAGAAGATCGCCATTTCTGCCGAGCAGGCCTATGACTGGACAGGCGGCATGATCGGCGCTGCCGAAGGCGCCGGCCCGAAGACCAACGCCAAAGCCTTCATCGATTTCCAGCACGATGTCTGCGCCAAGGATATCCGCCTTGCCGTGCGCGAGGGCATGCATTCGATCGAGCATATCAAGCGCTTCACGACCAACGGCATGGCCTCGGACCAGGGCAAGCTTTCCAACATGCACGGCCTGGCGATCGCCGCCGAAATGCTCGGCAAGGAGATCCCGCAGGTCGGGCTCACCACTTTCCGCGCGCCCTATACGCCTGTTACCTACGGTACGCTGGTCGGCCATTCGCGCGGAGAGCTGTTCGACCCGACACGCAAGACGCCGCTGCACAACTGGGAAGAAGCGCATGGCGCCGTCTTCGAGGATGTCGGTAACTGGAAGCGTGCCTGGTTCTATCCGCGGGCCGGTGAGAGCATGCACCAGGCGGTCGCCCGCGAATGCCGCACAGCCCGAGAGTCGGCGGGTATTTTCGACGCTTCGACGCTCGGCAAGATCGAGGTGGTGGGGCCGGATGCGGCGAAGTTCCTCAACCTCATCTACACCAATGCCTGGGACACGCTGAAGCCGGGCAAGGCCCGCTACGGCATCATGACCCGCGAAGACGGCTTCGTTTATGACGACGGCGTCGTCGGGCGATTGGCCGAGGACCGTTTCCATGTGACGACGACGACCGGCGGAGCGCCGCGCGTTCTTCACCACATGGAAGATTACCTGCAGACGGAATTCCCGGACCTGAAGGTATGGCTGACCTCGGTCACCGAGCAATGGGCGGTCATTGCCGTGCAGGGACCGAAGGCGCGCGCGATCGTCGAGCCGCTGGTCGAAGGGGTCGACCTCTCGAACGAGGCCTTCCCGCATATGAGCGTTGCCGAGTGCACGGTCTGCGGCGTGCCTGCGCGGCTGTTCCGTGTCTCCTTCACCGGCGAAATCGGTTTCGAAATCAACGTGCCGGCCGATTATGGCCAGTCGGTGCTCGAAGCTGTCTGGGCCAATGCCGAACCGCTCGGCGCCTGCGTCTACGGCACGGAGACGATGCACGTTCTGCGCGCCGAGAAGGGCTACATCATCGTCGGCCAGGATACTGACGGGACGGTTACCCCGGATGACGCGGGTGTTGCCTGGGCCGTTTCGAAGAAGAAGAAGGACTTTGTCGGCATTCGCGGCCTGCAGCGCCCGGACCTGGTCAAGGAAGGGCGCAAGCAGCTCGTCGGCCTTGTCACCAAGGATCCGAAGCTGGTGCTCGAGGAAGGCGCGCAGGTCGTCGCCAACCCGAACGAGCCGAAGCCGATGACAATGCTCGGCCACGTCACCTCGTCCTACTGGTCGGAAAACTGCGGCCGGTCGATCGCCTTCGCGCTCGTCGCCGGCGGCCGGGCCCGGATGGGCGAGACGCTCTACGTGCCGATGCCGGACCGGACGATCGCCGTCGAGGTGACGGATCTGGTGTTCTTTGACAAGGAAGGAGGCCGCATCCATGGCTGATGTCGCAATTCGCAAGCCTGTGCTTGCCGGCCGCCTCGGCGGCTCCGCAACGGTACGGCTGACCGTGGCACAGGCAGCGAGCCGGGTGGCGCTGCGCGCGCCAGCGGGTTCGCTTGCCGCGCTTTCCAAAGCGCTCGGTCTGTCCGTTCCGACCGTCCCGAAAACATCGGGGCGGGCCGGCGCCCGATCGGTGCTCTGGATCGGGCCGGACGAATGGCTTGTCATCGACGAGGACGGCGCCGATCTGATGACGGTGCTTTCCGGGGTCAGCGCCGTGCATTCGGCGACCGACGTTTCGCACCGCAATCTCGCGATCATCGTCTCGGGACCGGGTGCGGAAAAGACGCTTGCCGCCGGCTGCCCGCAGGATCTGTCGTTGTTTTCCTTTCCGATCGGAGCCGCGTCGCGGACGATCCTCGGCAAGGCGGAGATCGTGCTTCTGCGCACGGATAAAGACACGTTCCGGGTGGAGTGCTGGCGGTCGTTTTCGGATTTCGTCTTCGGGCTGCTCGACGAGGCGGCTCATGATGCCGGCCATTGAGGCCGGACCGATCCCGGCTGCGTAAGCCGCAATCAAGGGATAGGTAAATGCTGCACCATGCCTCCCTCGGCGTTTCCGATATCGAGCGGTCCGCAGCATTTTACGATGCCGCCCTTGGTGCTCTCGGCTATGTCAGGGTCTGGGACGACATCAGGCCGGGGCAGACGGGACAGGCGGTCGGCTACGGCCTTCCCGGCGGCGGAGACAAACTGGCGATCAAACATCGGCCGGATGGCCAGCGCCCGGCCGGCCCGGGTTTTCATCTGGCCTTTGCCGCCCCGAGCCGCCAGGCGGTCGATCAGTTCCATGCCGCGGCAATCGCACATGGCGGCGATGACAATGGTGGTCCAGGCTTTCGCCCTCACTACGGCCAACACTATTATGCGGCGTTCGTGATGGATCCGGACGGGCACGCACTCGAAGCCGTCTGCAAGTCGGCCGAGTAGCAGACGGCGTTTTGCTCAAACGTCCTCGGGACGATCCTTCGGGTCGAATTGGATGATGGTGATCCATCTTGCCGTCAGCGCCGGCTTCTTCTCGTTTTCGATCTCGATCGAAGCGTCATAGGTGGTCATCAGCATGCCGCCGCCGCGAAAGCGGGCGTCGGCGAGCAGGAAGCGGCCGCGGACGCGGGTGCCGCTCTTGACCGGTGTCATGAAGCGGACGCGATCGAAGCCGTAATTGATGCCCATGGTCTGCTCGCGCACTCTCGGCAGACAGTTGTAATTCATCGCCGACAGCAGAGACAGCGTCAGGAAGCCGTGGGCGATGGTGCCGCCGAACGGGCTTTCGGCGGCTGCGCGCTTGGGATCGACGTGAATGAACTGATGGTCGTCGGTCGCCCCTGCAAAGGCGTCGATCATCGTCTGGTCGACGGTGATCCAGTCCGAAAGGCCTGTTTCCATGCCGATCAGTCCCCGCACGTCGGAGAGTGAAATTTCCGTGACCATGAATTCCTCGTGAAATAGGCCGCCGGCCCAAGCCTTATCGTGCATTTATGACGATTGCGACAAGGATTTGCGCAAGCGGGGAGAGCCGGTCAATTTTCTACGAAAAAGGCGACGGAGCGTGGCTCGACGGTCACTCGGGCGCCGGCTTTGTTGGCTCCATCCGGCGTCAATTGACGCCAGCCCGGTTCGGTTCCGGACGGGAGCGTGAAGGATTGCCGGTCGCCCGAACGATTGAAAAGCACGGCAAGCCGGGTCTGCCTGCCGCGCGCGGAGAGGTCGCCTGTGGAAAGCAGCATGCCGAGGGTGGAAAGCGACGGCGTTTCCCATTCGGCGACGGTCATCGGTTCCCCCGAAAGCGATAGCCATTCGACATCGCCGTTTCCCGACAGGAAGCCGGTTTCGGAGAAGACCGTGAAGCGGCGGCGCAGCCCGGCGACGAACGCGGTATGGGCGACGAGGTCTTTGTCCAGCGCCTTCCAGTCCAGCCAGGTGATCTCGTTGTCCTGGCAATAGGCGTTGTTGTTGCCTTGCTGGCTGCGGCCGCCCTCATCGCCGGCCGTCAGCATGATGCTGCCGCGAGTGGCAAAGAGCGTCGATATCAGCGCCATCACATCGTCCCGGCGACGCTTGCGGATCGAGGGATAGAGAGTTTCCCCCTCGACGCCGTTGTTCCAGGAGTGGTTCTCGTTGTGGCCGTCACGATTGTGCTCGCCATTGGCATCATTGTGCTTGCCGGCGTAGGAAACGAGATCGCTCAGGGTGAAGCCGTCATGGGCGGCGAGGAAATTGACGCTGCGCGTCCCTTTGCCGTCGTTGCGGGAGAAGATGTCGGAGGAGCCGGCGAGTGCGGTCGCCAGCGCCCCGGTCTTCCACTGGTCGCCGCGCCAGTAGCAGCGCAGATCGTCGCGAAGCCGGTCGTTCCATTCCAGGAAGGGGCTGGGGAAATTGCCGAGTTGGTAACCGCCGGGGCCGATATCCCAGGGTTCGGCAATCATGATCCGGTCGGCGAGCACACTGTCGGAAAGGATGGCGGCCAGCGTTCCGCCGTCGCGCTCGAAGCCTGTCGCGGTGCGGCCGAGCACGGGGGCGAGATCGAAGCGAAAACCGTCGACGCCTGAATTGAGCACGAAGTGGCGCAGGCTGTCGATAATGAGACGGCGAACCTCGGGATGATCGCAGGCGAGCGTGTTGCCGGTGCCGGTGTCGTTGACGAGTTCGCCGGGGCTGTTCCGGGTGTGGCGATAATAATGCAGGTTGTCGAGGCCGCGCAGCGACAGCGTCGTCCCGTAACGGTCGCTCTCGCCGGTATGGTTGAAGACGAGGTCGAGGATGACAGCGATGCCCTCGGCATGGAGCGCTGCGACCGTCCGGCGCAGTTCCGCCATGCCGCCCGGCGCCAGCCGCGGATCGAGCGCCATGAAGGCGACCGGATTGTAGCCCCAGCCGTTGGTAAGGCCGAGCGGCGGCAGGTGGCGCTCGTCGATCCAGGCGGTGATCGGCATCAGTTCGACGGCATCGACCCCGATCCGCTTCAGATGGGCGATGACCGAGGGATGCGCAAGAGCGGCCACCGTGCCGCGCAGAGCCTCCGGCACATCGGGATGGAGGATAGTGAAGGGCCGGACCGCCACCTCATAAATGAAGCCGCCCGGTTTGAAGAGCGGCCTGCCGATTTCGGCTGGGGTATCGGTGGTGACGATCGCCTTCGGCATCAGATCCTGGCTGTCCTCGCCATAAATGCCGAGGCGGGGATCGTAGCGGAACGGCCTGTCGATCTCCTTGGCGTAGGGATCGACCAGCAGTTTGGAAGGATCGTACCAGAGGCCGCTGTCGGGGGCGTAGATACCGTCGGCGCGATATCCGTAGCGTGCGCCCGCCTTCAGGCCGTCGACAAACAAGCGGTGGACGTGATTGCTGTCGCGCGCCATCGGCAGCCGCGCGAATTCCCTGTTGCCGTCATCCTCGAAGAGGCAGAGTTCGATCTGTGCGGCATGATGCGACCACACGGCAAATCCGACGCCGGTCTCGAAGACGATCGCGCCGCATTGCGCCGAACTTTCTCCCCGCATGTTCCCCCCGGATCAGGTGATCACGGTTGGCGCATCGCGTCCCGTGCGTTCACGAATGCTGGCAATGCTTTCGGCGGCGGCGATCAGATCGGCGAGCGCTTCCTGCGTTTCGATGTTGTGGCGAGTCGAATCCGGCTCGTAGCGCTCGATATAGACACGCAAGGTTGCGCCAGACGTGCCGGTTCCGGACAGGCGGAAGACGACGCGGGAGCCGCCCGCAAAGAGCACGCGGACACCCTGATGCTCGCTCACCGATTTGTCGATCGGGTCGTGATAGGCGAAGTCGTCGGCCTTTTCGACCTTCAGGCTGCCGAAGCTCTTGCCGGGCAGGGTGGAAAGCTGGCTGCGGAGATTGTCCACCAGGCCGTTCGCCGCATCGGTGTCGAGGCCTTCATAGTCATGGCGCGAATAATAGTTGCGGCCGTAGGTCTGCCAGTGCTGGGTGACGATATCGGCGACGCTTTCGCCGCGCACGGCAAGGATATTCAGCCACAGCAGCACCGCCCAGAGGCCGTCCTTCTCGCGGACGTGACTGGAGCCGGTGCCGGAGCTTTCCTCGCCGCAGATCGTCGCCATGCCGGCGTCGAGCAGATTGCCGAAGAACTTCCAGCCGGTCGGCGTTTCGTACATGCCGATGCCGCGCTTTTCGGCAACGCGGTCGGCGGCACCCGATGTCGGCATCGAGCGGGCGATGCCGGCCAGGCCGCCGGAATAGCCGGGGGCGAGATTGGCGTTGGCGGCCAGGATCGCCAGGCTGTCGGACGGGGTGACGAAGATGCCGCGGCCGATGATCAGATTGCGGTCGCCGTCGCCGTCGGAAGCGGCGCCGAAATCGGGCGCGTCATCGCCCATCATCTCATCGAAGAGTTCCTTGCAGTGAACCGGGTTCGGGTCCGGGTGATGACCGCCGAAATCCGGCAGCGGCATGAAATTGCGCACCGAGCCCAGGGGAGCGCCGAGGCGATTTTCGAAGATTTCCTTGGCATAGGGGCCGGTGACGGCGCTCATCCCGTCGAAGGCAATGCGGAAGCCAAGGCTGATCAGATTGCGGATGGCGCCGAAATCGAACAGTTCTTCCATCAGCGCGGCATAGTCCTCGACCGGGTCGATGACCGAGAGGATCATGCCGCCGGGCAGCTCGTCCTTGCCGATGCGGTCGAGATTGACGTCGGCGAAATCGGCGATCTTGTAGCTGTCGATCGTCTTCGAGCGCGCATACATCGCGTCGGTGATCTTCTCCGGCGCCGGGCCGCCATTGTTGATGTTGTATTTGATCCCGAAGTCTTCGGTCGGGCCGCCGGGATTGTGGCTGGCAGACAGAATGATGCCGCCGAAGGCTTTGTACTTGCGGATGATGTGGGAAGCGGCCGGCGTCGACAGGATGCCGCCCTTGCCGACCATGACCTTGCCGAAGCCGTTGGCGGCGGCCATCTTGATCGCCTTCTGGATGACTTCGCGATTGTAGTAGCGTCCGTCGCCGCCGATAACGAGGCACTTGCCCTGAAAACCTTCCAGCGAATCGAAGATCGACTGGATGAAGTTCTCCGCGTAGTTCGGCTGCTGGAAGACCGGAACCTTCTTGCGCAGGCCCGACGTGCCGGGTTTCTGGTCCAGATAGGGCGTGGTGGGTACGGACTTGTTCATTTTAGTTCACATGCCTTTCGAGACGAGGCTTGAATAGAGGGCAGCGTAGCGTTCGGCGCTCTTCTCCCAGGAGACATCCGATTTCATGCCTTGCTTTTGCAATTGGGTCCAGAGTTTTCGGTCCGCGTAAAAATGCATCGCACGGCGGATTGCCTGTAGCATGCCCGTTTCCGTCACGGGTGAAAATTGTATGCCGGTTGCCACTTTCGCCGCAAGTGCGGCGTGATTGGCGTCGATCACCGTGTCGTTCAGTCCGCCGGTACGGGCGACGATCGGCACGCAGCCGTAACGCAGGCCGTAAAGCTGGGTCAGGCCGCAGGGTTCGAAACGCGAAGGGATGATGATCGCGTCGCAGCCGGCCTGCATCAGGTGCGACATCGGCTCGTTGTAGCCGATCGAGACGCCGATACGACCGGGATGACGGCTGGCGGAGGCAAGCAGTGCGCCTTCGAGTGCCGCGTCGCCGGAGCCGAGCACGACGAGCTTGCCGCCCATGGCGACGATTTCGTCGGCGACGTTGGCGACAATGTCCATGCCCTTTTGCCAGGTGAGCCGGCTGATGACGCAGAAGATCGGGGCGTCGTCATTGTCGAGATGGAAGAATTCGGCGATCGAGCGGCGGTTCTCCTCGCGGTTCTTCAGCGACGTCGGGCCATAATGGGTGTGGACGACGGGATCGGTCGCCGGGTTCCAGATATCGGTGTCGATGCCGTTGACGATTCCGTGCAGATTGTCGATGTGGCTGGCAATGACGCCCTCGAGTCCCATGCCGAATTCCGGCGTCAATATCTCGTCGGCATAGGTCGGGCTGACCGTGGTGATTGCGTGGGCGGTCTGCAGGCCGCCCTTGAGGTAGCCGACGGTGCCGTAATATTCGATGCTGTCGGTGGCGAAGGCATGGCCCGGCAGGCGCAGGCCGGGAAAGATCTCGGGGCCGAACTGGCCCTGGAAGGCGATGTTGTGGATGGTCAGCACGCTCGGCAGTTCCGGCGTCGGATAATAGCGCATATAGACCGAGGTCAGCGCCGCCTGCCAGTCGTGCGTGTGGACGAGATCGGGCCGCCAGCCGGGCAGCAGTCCGGCGGCGATCTCGGAGGCGGCGAGCGAAAGAGCGGCGAAACGCCGCCAGTTATCCGGATAGTCTTTGCCGAGCGGATCGACATAGGGGCCGCCCGGCCTGTCGTAATAGGCCGGCGCGTCGAGGACGAGCAGATCGAGGCCCTCATGCTGGACCTCAAGCACGGTCGCCGGCTCACCGAGCAGATCGGGGAATTCGAGCCTGACGACCGGGTCGCGAATGACCTTCATGACGGCGGGATAGCCGGGGAGAAGGGTCTTGGTCTCGACCCCGAAGGCTTTGAGAGCGATTGGCAGGGCGCCTGACACATCGGCCAGGCCCCCTGTCTTGATCAAAGGGAAGACTTCGGATGAAACCGAAAGAACTTTCATAAGTCAGATATCCAGCTTGTCGATCATCGGTTGAGTGATCAGGCAGATGCCGCTTTCCGTCCGCCGGAAGCGCTTGGCGTCGAGTTCGTCATCCTCGCCGACAACAAGGCCTTCCGGAATGACGACACCATGGTCGATCACCACATTCTTGAGCTGGGCCCGCCGGCCGATCTTGACGTTCGGCAGGATGACCGCCCCTTCCAGTTTGGAGAAGGAGTTGGCCCTGACACCGGTGAAGAGCAGGCTGTTGTTGAGGCTGGCGCCCGAGATGATGCAGTCGCCCGAGACGACGGAGGAGGTGGCCGAGCCGCGACGATCCTCGTCGTCGTGGACGAATTTGGCCGGCGGGGTGATCTCGGCATAGGTCCAGATCGGCCAGGACTTGTCGTAGATGTCGAGTTCCGGAACGATCGCCGTCAGGTCGATATTGGCCTGCCAATAGGCGTCGATCGTGCCGACGTCGCGCCAATAGGGCTCATGCTCGAAATCGGAGCGGACGCAGGACTTGGCGAAGCGGTGGGCGACCGCCTTACCGTTCTTGACGATATAGGGGATGATGTCTTTGCCGAAGTCGCGGCTCGAGTTCGGGTCGGCGGCGTCCCGGCGCAGCGCATCGAGCAGGAATTTGGTGTGGAAGACGTAGATGCCCATCGAGGCGAGGGCGAAATCCGGCTTGTCGGGAATGGGCGGCGGATCAGCCGGCTTCTCGACGAAGGCGATGATTTCGTCCTTGTCGTTGACATGCATGACGCCGAAGCCCACCGCTTCCATGCGCGGCACTTCCAGGCAGCCGATGGTGACGTCGGCGCCGGAATCGACGTGCTGCTGCAGCATCCATTCATAGTCCATCTTGTAGACATGGTCGCCGGCGAGAATGACCATGTATTCGACACCGTAATCCTCGATGATGTCGATGTTCTGATAGACGGCGTCGGCGGTGCCTTCATACCACTGCGTTTCCGAAACGCGCTGGCTGGCCGGCAGGATGTCGAAGCTTTCGTTACGCTCGGGGCGGAAGAAGTTCCAGCCGCGCTGCATGTGGCGGATCAGCGAATGCGCCTTGTATTGCGTCGCGACGCCGATGCGGCGGATGCCTGAATTCAGGGCGTTCGACAGGGCGAAATCGATGATGCGGGCCTTGCCGCCGAAATAGACGGCGGGTTTGGCACGCCGGTCGGTGAGTTCCTTGAGGCGGCTCCCCCTGCCGCCGGCCAGAACATAAGCCATTGCATCGCGGGCAAGTGGCTGAACACGCTTTTCTACCATTTTCTCCTCCCACCAGTACTAATTTTCAGGTTCAAGCATGATTGTCGCCAAGGGCGGCAAGGTGATCGAGCAGGTGATGTCGCCGCCGGCATCGACGGCCTGCACGCGCCCGCCATTGCCCTTGCCGCTGCCGCCGTAAATGTCGGCATCGGTGTTCAGAATTTCCCGCCAGCGGCCTGCGGACGGCAGGCGGATCGTGTAGTTCTCGCGGTAGACGGGGGTGAAATTGGTGATGACGGCGACGGGCTTTTGGCCCGGTGCCTTGCGCAGCCAGGCAAAGACGGAATTCTGGTGGTCGTCGGCAACCAGCCATTCGAAACCTTCGCCCTCGCAGTCACGCTCATGCAGCGCCGGCTTGCTGCGATAGGTGAAATTGAGGTCGCGCACCAGGCGCCGCATGCCCTCATGCATGCGATATTGCAGCAGGTTCCAGTCGAGCGATTTCGCCTCGCTCCACTCGCTCCACTGGGCGAATTCCTGGCCCATGAACAACAGCTTCTTGCCGGGATAGCCCCACATATAGGCGTAGTAGGCGCGCAGATTGGCGAATTTCTGCCAGTCGTCGCCCGGCATCTTGGCGATCAGCGAGCCTTTGCCGTGGACGACCTCGTCATGCGAGAGCGGCAGGACGAAATTTTCCGAATAGGCGTAGAGCAGGCCGAAGGTGAGCTCGTTGTGATGGTGCCTGCGATGGATCGGATCGCGGCTCATATAGCTCAGCGTGTCGTGCATGAAGCCCATGTTCCACTTGAAGCCGAAGCCGAGGCCGCCTTCATGCACGGGCTGCGAGACCTTCGGCCAGGAGGTCGATTCCTCGGCGATGGTCATGACATTGGAATGATTGCCGTAGAGACGGATGTTGAGATCCTGCAGGAAGCGGACCGCTTCGAGGTTCTCGTTGCCACCATATTCGTTCGGGATCCATTCGCCGTGTTTGCGGGAATAATCGAGGTAGAGCATCGAGGCGACGGCATCGACGCGCAGGCCGTCGAGATGGAATTTCTCGGCCCAGTAGAGCGCGTTGTTGACGAGATAGGAAACGACCTCGGTGCGGCCGAAATTGTAGATCGCCGTGCTCCAGTCCGGGTGGAAGCCCTTGCGCGGGTCTTCGTGCTCGTAGAGCGCCGTGCCGTCGAACCAGCCGAGGCCGTGCTCGTCGGTCGGAAAATGCGCCGGCACCCAGTCGAGGATGACGCCGATGCCGACCTTGTGGCAGCCGTTGACGAAACGGGCAAAACCCTCCGGCTCGCCGAAACGGGCGGTCGGCGCGTAGAGGCCTGTCGTCTGGTACCCCCAGGAGGGGTCATAGGGATGCTCTGTGATCGGCAGGAATTCGATATGGGTGAAGCCCATGTCGGCGCAATAGGGGATGAGGCTGGAGGCGAGTTCGTCCCAGGACAGCATCGTGCCGTCGTCCCGGCGCCGCCAGGAGGCGGCATGCACCTCGTAGATCGAGATCGGCTGGCGGCGCTTGTCGGTCTCGCGCCAGTGTTTCAGATGGGCTTCGTCTTCCCACTCCTGTTCCAGATCGGCGGCGGTGATCGAGGCGGTCTTCGGCCTCAGTTCGCTGCGGCGGGCGAAGGGATCGGCCTTCAGCGGCAGCAGCACGCCGTCCTGGCCGCGGATCTCGAACTTGTAGGCAACGCCGATCGGTACGTCAGGGGCAAAGATTTCCCAGATGCCGCTATCGGAGCGGAAGCGCATGACGTGGCGGCGGCCGTCCCAATTGTTGAAATCGCCGACGACGGAAACGCGCTGCGCGTTCGGGGCCCAGACGGCGAAATGGATGCCCTGGGCGCCGTCATGTTTGATGAGGTGGGCGCCCATCTTGTCGAACAGGCGCAGGTGCGAGCCCTGGCGGGCGAAATAATCGTCCATCGGCCCGAGCACCGGACCGAAGCTGTAAGGGTCGGTGACGGCCCATTCGGCATCGCCGCGCCGGGCGCGGTAACGCACCGGCTGGAGCTTGGTGAGGGAAACCGGGCCGGCGAAGAAGCCGTCGGCATGCAGTTGCTTCAGCTCGCCGATGACGCTGCCGTCGAGCGCCATGGCGGTCACTTCTTCCGCACCTGGGATGAAACACCGGGCGACGAAGGCGTCGCCTGCCTGGTGCACCCCTAGGACGGCAAAGGGATTGGAATGCGAGCCGGCAAGGATCGCCGCGATTTCTTCTGCCGAAATTTCCCAGGAAAGCGTTACTTCAGGGACGTTTTTCGGCGTTTTCATCCGGCTCTCCAGATTTCGTCTGCATATTGCCTGATCGTACGGTCGGACGAGAACCAGCCCATCCGCGCCGTGTTGTTGATCGTCTTGCTGTACCAGGCGGACTGGTTGGTCCAGATCTGATCGACTTCGCGCTGGGCCTGGGCGTAGGCGTCGAAATCGGCCGCGACCATGAACCAGTCGTGCGAATAGATGCCGTCGATCAGCGAGGTGTAGCGGTTGCGGTCATCGGGCGAAAAGACGCCGGAGCCGATGGCTGAGAGCGCCTGGGCGAGCTCGCGCGAGCCTTCGATGATGGCGCGGGGATTGTGGCCGTCGCTGCGGACCTTGGCGACCTCGTCGGCCTTGAGGCCGAAGATGACGATATTGTCTTCGCCGACATTGTCGCGCATTTCGACATTGGCGCCGTCGAGCGTGCCGATGGTCAGCGCGCCGTTGAGGCCGAACTTCATGTTGCCGGTGCCGGATGCTTCCATGCCAGCGGTCGAGATCTGCTCGGAGAGGTCGGCGGCCGGAACCATGACTTCGGCGAGCGAGACATTGTAATTCGGCACGAAGACGACCTTCAGCAAGCCGCGCACCGACGGATCGTTGTTGATGGTGCGGGCGACGTCGTTGATCAGCTTGATGATCAGCTTGGCATTGTAATAACTCGGCGCCGCCTTGCCGGCGAAGAGTTTGACGCGCGGCACCCAGTCGAGCTCGGGATGCGAGCGGATCTGGTCGTAGAGCGCGACGGCCTCGATGATGTTCAGAAGCTGGCGCTTGTATTCGTGGATGCGCTTGATCTGGATGTCGAACATCGCCGACGGATCGAGCTTCACGCCCATGCGGCTGGCGACGAGGTTGGAGAGCGCCACCTTGTTGGCGCGCTTCACCGCTGCGAATTTCTGCTGGAAGCTCGGATCCGAGGCATGCGCCTCGAGCGGGCGCAGCTTCTCGGCATCGTCGAGGAATTCGTCGCCGATCGCCTCGCGGATCAGGCCGGTGAGACCGGGATTGCACTGCTGCAGCCAGCGGCGCGGCGTGATGCCGTTGGTCTTGTTGTTGATGCGATCGGGATAGAGCTTGTGCAGGTCGGCAAAGACCGTGACCTTCATCAGGTCGGTGTGCAGGGCCGAGACGCCGTTGATCGAATGCGAGCCGACGAAAGCGAGGTTGCCCATGCGCACGCGGCGGTCGCCGCTTTCATCGATCAGCGAGATCGAGCGGATTTCGCCATCGGAGAAGTTCTTGCCCTTGCGCGCGTCGAGCAGAATCTTGGCGTTGATCGCATAGATGATCTGCATGTGGCGCGGCAGCAGACGCTCGAACAGCGGCACCGCCCAGCTTTCCAGCGCTTCCGGCAGCAGCGTGTGGTTGGTGTAGGAGAAGGTATGGCGGGTGATTTCCCAGGCCTGGTCGAAATCCATCCCATGAACGTCGCAGAGCAGACGCACGAGTTCGGCCACCGAGACGGCGGGATGGGTGTCGTTCAGCTGGATCGCCACCTTATCAGGCAGCGAGGTGAAATCGTCATATTGCTGCAGATGGCGGCGCAGGATGTCCTGCAGCGAGGCCGACGAGAAGAAGAATTCCTGGCGCAGGCGCAGTTCCTGGCCGGCCGGGGTGGCGTCGGCCGGATAGAGAACCCGGGTCAGGCTTTCGGCCTTGTTGCTTTCGCGCAGCGCCCCGATGTGGTCGCCGGCATTGAAGGCATCGAGCAGGATCGGATCGATCGGCTGCGCCGACCAGAGGCGTAGCGTGTTGACGCGCTTGCCGCGCCAGCCGACGGCCGGCGTGTCGAAGGCGGCGGCGATGACGCGCTCGGCCGGTTTCCAGACGTAGCGCGGCTGGTCGTCATGGGTGGTGATGAATTCGACGGCGCCGCCGAAGCCGATTTCATAGGCGCTCTCGCGGCGCTCGAACTCCCAGGGATTGCCGTGGGCGAGCCAGTTTTCCGGCAGTTCCACCTGCCAGCCATCGGCCAGCTGCTGGCGGAAGAGGCCGTGCACATAGCGGATGCCGTAGCCATAGGCGGGGACGTCGACCGTCGCCATGCTCTCCATGAAGCAGGCGGCGAGACGGCCGAGGCCGCCATTGCCGAGGGCGGCATCGGGCTCCAGGCCGGCAATGACGTTGACGTCGACACCGAGCGAAGTGAGCGCATCGCGCACCTCTTCCATCAGGCCGAGGTTCGAGACGGCATCGCGCATCAGGCGGCCGATCAGGAATTCGAGGGAGAGATAATAGACACGCTTGGCGCCGGTCGCATAAACCTCGCGGGTGGAGGCCATCCACTTGTCGATGATGCGGTCGCGCACTACCAGGATCGTCGCGGTCAGCCAGTCATGCGGCTTTGCCACCTTGGCGTCCTTGCCGATGCGGTAGGTCAGGCGTTCGATGATTTCTTCGGCGAGAATTTCCGGCTTCGAGCTGCGCGGGGCGGGGGAGGGAATAATCGGCTTGGAAACGGTGTTCATTGTCAGATCTCGCCAATTTTAATTTGGTTTCAGGACGTTATGCCTGATTTAATCGATTTGTCGCTTGTGCCGACGACAGTTTATGCATCGTTACTAAGCACTTGCAACAAAGGATTTGGGCAAACGAAAAATTTGCGAAACCTTCAGAATCACCGGGTTCGAGGGAATTGATTTCAAACGCTTTTCCCGATCAGATGGATGGGATAGCGATAACGAAAAGCCGCGCGGGTTTGTTCCGGCGCGGCTTTGTATCGACCCCCACACCGACTTCGTGACTTAGTTCGTCAGACGGGTGATCGAGCTTGTAGCCTTTGCGGCGATGTCGCCGAAATCTTCGACCAGCTTGGCCATGTTGTCGGGAGCATAATAGTTCGCGGTACTGCTTGCGCAGGCCTGGAGCAGATCCTTGCCCCTCTGCGGAGCCATGAAGGCAATGGTAAAGATGGTAATGCCATCGCTTTTTACCACAGTGCAGAGATCGCGGACTTCCTTGTCGAGTGAACTATTCCACGAACTACCGTTGCCCGTCATTTCACCGTCGGTCATCAGGATAATATATCGTTGGAAACTGTTGTGATTCTTGGATTTGTGCTTCTGGGTCTCCGTATCGGTGCCCTCGGTCGAGGACTTCAGAGCCTTGTAGGCCGTATCAAGCGCATCGCTCGCATCTGTGCCGCCGGTCGGCAAATAGGGGAGAGCCGAGACGTAGCTCGCCGCGTCCGCAGTGCCCCAATTGATCGCTTTGGCCGCTTGTTGTTTGTCCGTATAGGAGACAGCGCCGACACGCACGAGTTCGCTCGTTGGATCGGCTTTGTTAAGTTCGGTGAAAAGCCCAGCAGCCGCTGTCTGTAACGCCTCTATCTTGCGGATATAGCAGTAGGACTTCAAATCTTTGTCCGGATCCGGCCAACTGTCTTGTGTGTAGTTGTCACATTTCGACGGCTTCGTTTTCTTCTGATCGGTTATGAAAGACATCGAACCGGAGCGATCGAGGACCAGATACATCGAGAGTGCGCCTTGTGTATCGGTCTGGCCGTTCTCGCCGCTACTTGTCGCGCTGATGGTCTGCGTCGCTTTACCGAAGACGCGCATCAGGGGACTGAGCGGGAGGTCGAAGGAGGTGTTGACATCGACCTTGAAGATCTTGCTCTTTGTACCATTTGCCGTGGTCGTGACGTTGACGTTCGTTTTATCCTTGATCGAGCCTTGAATGGAGTTCTTCGCAAGAACCTGTGCCATCTGTCCGGCGACAAAATCCTTCGCAAGGCTTTTCGCGCCGGCCTCGTCGATCTTCTCATTGGCGAGCGCAGTCGCTGCGGCGATAGCCGCCGAGTCCGTGGCTTCCTGCAACTCGCGCTTCGACAGCGCCATATTCGAATAGTCGATCGCCATGCCGGCAGCACCGACAAGAACGGGCAGCAGGATAGCCGTCATGATACCGAAATTGCCGCCACGGTCGCTCAACATGCGACGCAGGCAGGGATGCAAGAAGGAGGTGCGCATCATGTTCACCCGAAATGGACCCTGTGGGTTACATTAGGCGTCGCTACTTCTTTACGCCGTCCTTACGGCGTCCATTCAATTCTAACGAATCGGCGGATTTTTCCAGTTTTGGGATTATTTCAGCGGGATTACGTCGACCGCCTGGACGGCGCGCTGGCCGCCATAGCTTTTCAACACGCCGATGACGGGGACGACGTCGGAATAATCGCGGCCGTAGGCGACGACGATGTGGTCGGTGCCGGCTGAGATGTCGTTGGTCGGATCGAGTTCGATCCAGCCGATGGTCTCGCCACACCAGATCCTGACCCAGGCATGCATGGCATCCGCCCCTTCCAAGCGTTCCTTGCCGGGCGGCGGGATGGTGCGCAGGAAACCCGAGACGTAACCCGCCGGAATGCCGAGACTGCGGAGCGCCAGGATCATAATGTGGGTGAAATCCTGGCAGACGCCGCGCTTCAGCCTGAATGCCTCGATCGGCGTCGTGTCCACCGTCGTCGCGTCGGCGTCGTAGCTGAAATCCTTGTGGATGCGGGCACAGAGCGCATAGGCGATCTGCATCGCGGTCAGATCAGGCATGGCGCAGCTTCGCGCATAGTCGGCGATCTCGCGCGTCTGGGTCAGGCGCGGGCTGTCGCCGAGGAAGTGGTGCGGCGAATCCGGCGCCAGAGACCAGATGCCGGCTATTTCCTCCGGCAGGTCGGCCAGCAGCGGCGAGAAATCGACGGCGATCGGCTGGCTTTCCACCTGCACACGGGCCTGCATGCGGATGTCGAGCGTCTCGTGCGGCGCGCGCAGCATGAAAGCGGTGGCGGGATGATCGAAGAAATCGACGAAATGCGACTGTTCGTCCGGCGTCGGCGATATGGTGATCGAGCCGGCGACCAGGCGCTGCCGGTTGGTCAGCGATAGCGGCATAAGCCGCATGATGTGGCGGGCGCCGGAGGCCGGCACGTCGTAGCTGTAACCCATGCGCAGCGAAAGATCGTAAAGCATCGCCGTCACCCGAGATAGGTCTGCGCGAGCAGATCGGAAAGCTGCTCCAATTCGCGTTCGAGCCGCTGATAGACCTCGACCCCCATGCCCTCCGGCGTCATCACCGCCAGACCGGAATGAAGCCTCATCGCCTCGCGGTAAAAGGGCGACATCTGGCCATTGATCAGCGCATTCGGCAGTTGCTCGACCTCATGGTGGATCTCGTTCACCTGGAAGAGGACCGAGCGAGGGTTGAGGGGATCGAGCGCCAGCAGGTCGGTGACGGTCAGCCGCGCGGTGTTGACGTTGTAGCGGCGGCGGTGGGTCATGACGCTGTCGCCGATCTCGAGCAGCATGTCGAGGGCGCCGTCGGGCGCTTCCGGGCCGGACATATGGCCGAGCAGCCGGGTCATGTGCAGGCCGCGCTCGATATAGCGGCCGAGCGAGAGGAAACGCCAGCCCATGAAGCGGTACATGTTCTCGTGCACGAGGCCGGCAAAGCCTGCGAGCTTGCGCAGAAGGATCGTCATCGCATGGCTGGCGTCGTCGCCGGCCGAGACGGTAACGCGGAAGCGGCGGGCGGTCTTGGCGAGATCGTTGAGCGCCAGCCAGCCGTCCGGCGAGAAGCGGTCGCGGATGTTGCTCGCCGAATACACGGCGCTGTCGATGTTGCGCAACAGCGTTTCCGGCACGGGTTCGGCGGTATCGATATCGACGGCGGCGAGATAGGCGGAGACGTCGGCGAGCAGCGGCTGGCTCGGATCGGCGGCTTCGGCGTAACGCGCATGCCAGGCGCGCAGGATGCGCAGCGCCCCTTCGGCGCGCTCGATGTAGCGGCCGAGCCAGAACAGATTGTCGGCCGCCCGGCTCGGCAGGCTGCCCGGCATGTTGCGGGTGAAACTGCCCTCGGCCGGCAGCAGCGTGTGGCGTTCGACCGGCTTGTCGCTGACGATCCAGACGTCGGCGGCCGCGCCGCCCGACTGCATGGCGATCGCCGCGACATCGGCGCCGGAGCCGATGCGGGCAAAACCGCCGGGCATGATCTGCCAGCCGGTCGCCGTGCGGGCGGCAAAGACGCGCAGCGACATCGGCCGCGGCACCAGCTTGCCGTTCACCCAGGCGGGCGTCGTCGACAGCGTCACGACCTCCTGTCCCACAAGTTTCGGGCCGTCCGAACTCAGCCAGTCGGTGATGGAATCCTTGGCGGTCGCCCGCAGCGACGAGCCGAGCACGGATTCGCCGTCGTCGTCGAAGAAGGGCGCGCGGGAATAGGCCGGGCCGATCACCATCTTCTCGATATTCCTGGCGACGTGCTCGCGTTCTTCCTCCTGGCCGCACCACCAGGTGGCGATCGAAGGCAGCTGCAGATCCTGCCCCAGCAGACGGCGACAGATGGTCGGCATGAAGGCCAGAAGCGCCCGGGTCTCGAGAACGCCGGTGCCGAGCGCATTGACGATGGTGACGCTTTCGGCGCGCAGCGCCTCGACGAGGCCGGGTGTGCCGATATGCGAATTCTGGTTCAGTTCCAACGGATCGGCAAAGGCCGAATCGAGACGGCGCCAGAGCACGCCGATCGGCTTCAGGCCGGCGACGGTGCGCACCATGACGCGGCCCTTGACGACCGTCAGATCCTCGCCCTCGAGCAGCATGAAACCGAGATAGCGCGCGATATAGGCGTGCTCGTAATAGGTCTCGTTGGCCGGGCCCGGGGTCAGCACGGCGATGCGGTCGTCGCCCGAATGTTTCATGCCCTGCAGCGCATCGCGGAAGCCGCCGAAGAAGGAGGCGAGGCGGTGGACCGGGGTTTCGGCATAGATATCCGAGAAGGCCCGGGTCGTGGCGACGCGGCTTTCCAGCGCGAAACCGGCGCCCGACGGCGCCTGCGTCCTGTCGGCCAGCACCCACCAGTTGCCGTCGGGCCCGCGGCCGATCTCGAAGGCGCAGAAATGCAGATAATGGCCGGATGCCGGCCGGATGCCGGCGAGCGGGCGTTGGAATTCGGGATTGGCGGCCATCAGCGCCGGCGGCAGCACACCTTCTTCCACGAGCCGGTTGTCGCCGTAGATATCGGCGACGATCGCCTCCAGCAGGTCGGCGCGCTGGACGAGGCCGGCCGACAGCGTCTGCCATTCGCGTTCGTCGATCAGCACCGGGATATGCGAGATCGGCCAGGCGCGTTCGCCGGTGCCCTTGCTGCCATAGGCACGGTAGAAGACGCCGGCGTCCCGGAGGTAGCGGTCGGCGCGGGCGAAACGCTCGGCAAGATCCTTTTCCGGCATCGCGCTCAGATGCGAGAGGAAATGCTGCCAGACCGGGCGGACCCTGCCCTTGTTGTCAACCATCTCGTCGGCGGTGTCGGGAAGCGGCGCATAGTCGAAGGCCGCACGTTTGCCGGTGCGGTCCACTGCCTCTTCCCTGCGCTCTGCTGCCGGCCTCTTACCCATCAAAACCCAAGCTACCCCTCACCCCGGCCTCAAATTCCAGCAGGCCGCCGCAGATCCAGCGTCAGCGGGAATTCCAGCGAACCCGTCTCGGCGCGGGGAATATAGCCGCCCGCCGTATGTCCCCACGGCTCGAAGCGGGCGAGCCGCCTTGCTTCCGCCTCGTTGCCGTTGACCGGGAAGGTGTCATAGGTCCGGCCGCCCGGATGGGCAACATGATAGATGCAGCCGCCGATCGAACGCTTCGACCATGTATCATAAATGTCAAAAGTCAAAGGCGTGTTGACGGGCAGGACGGGATGCAGGCCGGAAGCCGGCTGCCAGGCCTTGTAGCGGACGCCGGCGACCGACACGCCCGATGTGCCGGTCGGTGTCAGCGGCAGGATGCGGCCGTTGCAGGTGACGGTGTAGCGTGCCGCATTGCTGGTTTCGAACCGCACCTGAAGGCGCTCGACGGAACTGTCGACGTAGCGCACCGTGCCGCCGACTGCGCCTTCCTCACCCATGACATGCCACGGCTCCAGCGCCTGGCGCAGTTCCAGCTTCGATCCCTCGTATTCGACTTCGCCGCAGAAGGGGAAGCGGAATTCGAGCTGGGCCTTGAACCATTCCGGGCTGAGATCGAAGCCGTTTTGGCGAAGGTCGGCAAGCACGTCGAGGAAATCGGCCCAGACGAAATGCGGCAGCATGAAGCGGTCGTGCAGGGTCGTGCCCCAACGGACGAACTTGCCGTCGACGGGGTTGACCCAGAAACGGGCGATCAGCGCGCGCACCAGCAATTGCTGGGCAAGCGACATGCGCGCGTTTGGCGGCATCTCGAAGCCGCGGAACTCGATGAGGCCGAGCCTGCCGGTCGGGCCGTCGGGCGAAAACAGCTTGTCGATGCAGATCTCGGCGCGGTGGGTGTTGCCGGTGACATCGGTCAAAAGGTTGCGGAACAGCCGGTCGACGAGCCAAGGCAGCGGCGGCTGGCCGCGGCCGGGAGCCGCGATCTGCGCCATGGCGATCTCCAGCTCGTAAAGGCTGTCATGGCGGGCCTCGTCCATGCGCGGCGCCTGGCTGGTCGGGCCGATGAACATGCCGGAGAAGAGGTAGGAGAGCGAGGGGTGGCGCTGCCAGTGGAGGACGACGCTCTTCAAGAGATCGGGACGGCGCAGGAAGGGGCTGTTGTTCGGATTGGCGCTGCCGACGACGACATGGTTGCCGCCGCCGGTGCCGGTATGACGGCCGTCGATCATGAACTTGTCGGCGCCGAGCCGGGTGGCGCGCGCCTCTTCATAGACCGCCGTGGTGATGTCGACGCATTCCTTCCAGTTCGAGGCAGGATGAATGTTGACCTCGATAACGCCGGGATCCGGGGCGACGCGGATGACGTTGATGCGCTCGTCCTGCGGCGGCGGATAACCTTCGATATGGACGGGAAGCTTGAGTCCGCCGGCGGCGTTTTCGGCCGCGGCGATCAGTTCGAGATAGTCCTCGATGCGCTCGACCGGCGGCATGAAGACGCAGAGCCTGCCGTCGCGCGGCTCGACCGACATGGCAGTGCGCACGGCGCCGCCGATCTCACCGAGCGTCTGTTCGATCCGGCTGCGATTGCTCTCGCCGGCGTGGAAGGAAGCTTCCGGCATGGCGCGGCCGGCCGGTATGAAGACATCGGGCAGCGGTTCGCGCGGGATCGTCGGATCGGCAGGGTGGATATAGGGATAACGCGCCGGGGGGACATAGGGCAGGGTGCCGAGCGGCAGGCGGTAACCGATCGGGCTGTCGCCGGGAACGAGGAAGATCTTACCGCGGCGGGTGCGCCATTTCTCGCTGACCCAGACCCGGCTTTCAGCGGCCCTGGCGTTCCATGCCTGGACCGGCAGTATGTAGCCTGTGGGGACGGTGAGGCCACGATCGAAGACGCGGGCGATGCGGTTGCGTTCTTCGGGATCCTTCAGCTTCGAATTCGCCGGATCGACGTTTTCGGGAAGATTGCCTTCCTTGATGATCCAGTCAGCCGGGTCCTCAAAGGCCGGCTGCACCATGTCGGGCTTGATCGCCAATTCTTTCGCGATCGCCGTCAGGAGCTTTTCGGCATCCTCTGAAGTGACGCCGGTATCCTTGCCTTCGACGGCGACCAGATCGAGGTTCTGCCAGACCGGCTTGCCGTCGCGGCGCCAGTAGAGCGAGAAGGTCCAGCGCGGCAGGCTTTCGCCCGGATACCACTTGCCCTGGCCGTAATGCAGGAAACCGCCGGGGGCGAAGCGTTCCTGCAGCCGGCGGATCAGGCTGTCGGCCTTTTCACGCTTGGTCGGGCCGACGGCGGCGGTGTTCCACTCCTCGGACTGGAAGTCGTCGATCGAAACGAAGGTCGGCTCGCCGCCCATCGTCAGATGCACGTCCTCGGCCTCGAGGATGTGGTCGACCCTCTCGCCGAGTTCGTTGAGCTCCTCCCAGCTTTCATCGGAGAAGGGCTTGGTGATGCGCGGGTGCTCGGCGACCCGCGAGACCTTCATGTCGAAGGCGAATTCGGTTTCGGCTTCGCCGAAGTAACCGCCGGAGATCGGGGCGGCGTTGCGGTAATGCGGCGTGGCGGCCAGCGGGATATGGCTTTCGCCGGTCAAGAGGCCGGAAGTGGGGTCAAGGCCGACCCAGCCGGCGCCGGGCAGATAGACCTCGGCCCAGGCATGCAGGTCGGTGAAATCGACTTCGGTGCCGGAGGGACCGTCGAGCGCTTTCAGATCCGGCGTCAGCTGGATGAGGTATCCGGAGACGAAGCGGGCGGCAAGGCCGAGATGGCGAAGGATCTGGACGAGCAGCCAGCTGGTGTCGCGGCAAGAACCCTTGGCGCTTTCGAGCGTCTCCTCCGGCGTCTGCACGCCGGTTTCCATGCGGATGACATAGCCGATCTGCCGCTGCAGGCGGGCATTCAACCCGACGACCATATCGACCGTCGCCTGGCCGGGCGACCAGTCGAGCGTCGGCAGCAACGCCTTCAGCCGCGGGCCGGCCGGTTCCGGCGTCATATAGATCGACAGATCCTCCTGGATCGTTTCCGGATAGCCGAAGGGCCACTTGGTCGCCTCTTCCTCGACGAAGAAGTCGAAGGGATTATAGACCGTCATGTCGGCGACGAGATCGACCTCGATCTTGAATTCCGTCACCGGGTCCGGGAAGACGTAGCGCGCCAGGTAATTGCCGTAAGGGTCCTGCTGCAGGTTGACGAAGTGGTTGGAAGGCGTGACCTTCAGCGAGTGGCTGAGCACCCTTGTCTTCGAATGCGAGGCAGGTTTCAGCCGGATGATCTGGGGGCCGAGGCGGACCGGCTTGTCATAGGTGTAATGCGTCAGATGATAGATGCTGGCTTTGATCGACATATTGCTCTTTTTATCCGGCGCGCATCGTCGTGCGGCTTGCTGTTCCCGACATCAGTGTGTGCAATGCAGCGAAAGAAAGCAAGGAGGGCCAAAGGCTTTTACGCCGCCTTGGCGAAGGTGATGGCCGCCTTCAGGCCCTTGCCGTCCCGGCCTGGCTCAAGCGTCAGGTCGGCGTTGAAAAGATTGGCGATTTCTTCGACGATCGGCAGGCCGAGGCCGGTGCCTTGCGCCCCTGTCTGATTGCCGCGCGAAAAACGGCCGCGCACTGCCTCCAGCTTATTGCGGGGAATGCCGGGGCCGTTGTCCTCGACTTCGAGGCGGATCGTCTCCGCTGACGCGATGACGCGGACGGTAACCTCCGCCCCTTTTCCGGCATAGGCGATGGCATTTCCGGCAAGGTTGCGCAGCATTTCGCCGATCAGCAGCGGCTCGGCGCGGATCATCGCCGGGCTCTCGCCCTCGAAACCGAGATCGATGCCGGCGCTGGCCGCCGTCGGGATCTGCTCGCCGGTGATGTCCTGGGCGATGGCGGCAAGATCGATGGCGGCGGCGGTCAGCGCCTCCTTGGCAGTGGCGGCGTCGATCTTTGCCATCAGCAGAAGCTGGGCGAGGATGCGCTCGGCATGCGCCACGGCCTGATCGCCCTTCAGCGCTGCCGCCTGCGCCTCCTCAAGCGAGCCGGCGCGGGCGGAAAGGGCAAGCTGGGTGCGGATGATCGCAAGCGGCGTGCGCAGCTGGTGGCTGGCATTGCCGGTGAAATGGCGCAGCGCATCGAGTGCCGATTGCAGGCGGACCATGAAGCTGTTCACCGTATCGACCAGCGGCTCGACCTCGCTCGGCACGGTCTGCGCGATCGGATGCAGGTCATCGGGGCTGCGTTCGCCGATGGCATCGCCGAGTTTGTAGAGCGGGCGCAGCGCCACGGTGACCGAGATCCAGACGATGACAGCGGCACCCGCGATCATGAAGGCGAGGCGCAGTGCCGAGCGGACGAGGATCGCTTGCGCCAGCTGCCGGCGGGCGATCGTGGTTTCGGCGACCGTGACCACGAAGGGCACGGAGCGGATGCCGGTCGAGGCGGAGCGTTCGAGCGTGGCGACGCGGATCGGCTCGCCGCGGAAGGTGTCGTCGGCGAAGGCGGCGGCATTGGCGGGCGTCTTGTTCAGGACCGGCAGGGACTGGTAGCCGGTGATGAATTTACCCGGCGGACCGTCGACGCGGTAGAAGACGCGGTCCTGCGCGGCCGAGGTCAGCATTTCAAGCGCGACATAGGGAATATCGACCTGCAGCGTGCCGTCTTCGGCGACGACGACGCGTTCGGCGATCGCCAGCGCCGAGCCGGCGAGCACCCGGTCGGAGACGATGTTCGAGGTCTGCACAGCCTCCCGGTAAGTATCGGCAAGCGCCAGCGTGCCGATAACGGCTGTGGAGACGAGCAGCCAGAAAAGCAGCCGGCGCCTGAGGGAATAGGCGGCTTTCATGAGACCTCGGGGAGCTTGTCGAGATAATAGCCGATGCCGCGGGCGGTCTTGACCGTCAGGCCGTGCGGCGAGAGGCGCTTCCTCAGGCGGCTGACATATTGCTCGATGGCATTTGAAGAAATGTCGTCGTCGAAGGCGGTCAGCGACTGGATGATCGCCTCTTTGGCGACGACCTTGCCGGCCCGCATGAAAAGAATTTCGAGCAGCCCCAGTTCGCGGGCGGGAATATCAAGCGGCGTGGCGCCTGCCGAGAAGGCGCGGGAATTGAGATCGAAAGAGATGCCGCCAAAACTGACGGTCGCCGAGCGCAGCCCGGCCTGACGGCGCAGCAGCACGCGCACGCGGGCCTCGAATTCTGATATGTCGAAGGGTTTGATCAGATAATCGTCGGCGCCGAGATCGAGGCCCTTCACCCGTTCTTCCGGCGTGCCGCGCGCGGTCAGGATGAGGACGGCTGCCTGGTTCTGCCGGGCGCGCATGGCGCGCAGCACGTCGAGCCCGTCCATCTCGGGCAGGTTGAGGTCGAGAATGACAAGATCGAAATTTTCCGCGGCGATGACCGCATTGGCGGATGCCCCATCATGGACGACATCGACGGCATGGCCTGTGCCGCGCAAGATCGCCGACAGGCCGTCGGCCAGCGCGATATTGTCTTCGGTGAGCAGGATGCGCACGGATGTCCCCCTGTTTTCAACGGAAGTTACAGGGGCGACGAGAGGTTGTCACAGCGATTTTGAAGATTGGTGAACGGCCGTGGGAAAGCCGATTTCAGCTCCCGGTCCTTTCGATCCGTTCGCGCTGAATCATTGCGGCGGCCAGCAGCCTCTGGAAGCGTGGATCGTCGCGGATGTTGTCGAGATCGGAATCATTGTTGAACCATTTGATATGGTACACGGAGCTGTGCGGCAGCAGCCTCTCAAGAAGATCGATCGCCTGGCCGACGTCGCCGAGGACGGAATAGACGCAGGCGAGATTATACTGCGCGACGATGTCGTCGGGATCGATGGCGATGGCGCGGGCGGCCCAGTCGCGCGCCCTCGTCACATCGCCCATATGGGCAAGCGCCAGCGCGCCACGATGAGCCGGGCCGGAATTTTCCGGATTGAGGTTGAGCGCGCGCTCGGCGCGCAGCAGGCCGAGACGCGCCCAGTTTTCGGTATCCAACACACGGCCGAGCGAGCGGTAGGCAGACATCAGGTGGATCGGCGAGACGTAGTCGTCGGGACGGATCGCGGCGGCGCGGGTGAAGTATTGAACGGATTCGGCAAAGTTGCCGTGCATGAAGAAGAATCGGGCATAATGGAAATTCGCCTCGAATAGGTTGGGGTCGAGCGCCAGGGCACGTTCGAAGGCCGCCGCTGCCCTGTCATCGTAGCCGCTCTGATGCAGGGCCAGACCATGGGAGGCGTGGGCTTCGGGAAGGTCGGGATCAAGTGCCAGCGCGCGGGCGCTCATCTCGAGGATGCGCCTCAGCGGCACGTCGTCGGGTGCCCAATCGCGGATCGCCGCGTCGCAATCGGCGATGCCGGCATAGGCGCGGGCATAATCCGGATCGAGTTCGACCGCCTTGCAGAACATCCGCCTTGCGAGCTGGAGATAGGATTTGGTCCAGGTGTGGGAGAGCTGGCGGCCGCGGAGATAATAGGTATAGGCCTCGACATTGGCGGTCGGCTCATTGGCGATCGCCTTCTTCTCCTCCGGCAGCAGACGCACCTTCAACTGGCCGACGATCGCATGGGTGATCTCGTCCTGGATGGCAAAGATGTCGGTCAGGTCGCGGTCATAACGCTCGGCCCAGAGGTGATCGCCATTGGCGGTGTCGATCAGCTGGCCGGAAATGCGCACGCGATTGCCGAAGATGCGCACACTTCCCTCGAGCACGTAGCGCACGCCAAGTTCCTGGGCGAGCCGCTTCACCTTCACCGATATGCCCTTGTAGGTGAAGATGGTATTGCGCGGCACGACGTGCAGGCTGGAGATCTTGGAGAGATCGGTGATGATGTCTTCGGTGATGCCGTCGGAGAAATAGTCCTGGTCGGCATCGCCGCTCATATTGGTGAAGGGCAGCACCGCGATGAAGCAGGTATTGCGGTTCTGCGCCACCAATTTCGCCGAGGAGGGCGGCGCCAGGGTGACGGTATAGACCTGAACCGGCTGCCGGATGTTTTTGAGCACATGCTCGCCGATGAATTCGAAGCCGAGATTGAGGCGCGCGCCGACCTGATCGCGCACCGAGGCCGACACGGCGATGCCACCCGGGGGCGCGATACGCTCAAGCCGGGCGGCAAGATTGACGCCATCTCCGAAGATATCGCCGTTCTCGACCACGACGTCGCCGAGATTGATGCCGATACGGAATTCGACTCGCTCGTCCCTGGGCACGTTCTCGTTGCGGGCCGCCATGCTGCGCTGGATTTCGGCCGCGCAGGCCACCGCGTTCACCACGCTCTGGAATTCGGCAAGGATGCCGTCGCCGGTGAGTTTGACGATGCGGCCCTTATAGTCCGAAATACGAATGTCGACCAGTTCGCAGCGGTGGCGGTTCAGCGCCTGCAGCGTGCCTGCCTCATCAATGCCCATCAGTCGGCTGTAGCCAACGACATCCGCAGCGAGAATAGCGCTCAGTCGTCGTTCCATGACCCCTCCCATGGATCTTCCCAGATTAGTCCTAGCTTTTTATAGAGTTTTTGTCGCGTAGAGTCGTCCCACGAATGACAAAATTCGGGCGGTTTCGACGGTTTGACACGGCAGCGCGACCATATAGCGTCGCCGATCTTCATCAATACTCTGAATGGGTGAAGGATGGCGTTCGACGCTAATCCTTTGTGGTGAAAGGGCGATTATAATCGGAGGAATCGGAGTGATGTGCTTTGGACGATGCTTCGGGGTCGGTCTTGGATAAAGTGCCCTCGATCGGTTTGGGAGCTTAAGTCGAACCTCGGCAGCACCTGGATTTGCGCTGCTAAAGCCGAAGTTGCCAAGGCTTGTTGCTGCGTGCGCAGAATGCTCTGATGGGTAGCGCTCGCCTAGTTCCGGCGCCCTTGCTCCCCCCGGCATGCTGAGGCATTGTTGCTGCATGAGGAGAGTTTTCATCTTGCTGCTGGCGTTCTGGCCGGGCTTTTCGCTGGCCGATCAAGCCTTCTATCCGGCGAAATCGGGCAATGCGGATGCGCCGGTGCTGACGGTCTATTCCTCGCTCGACGAGCCGTTGGCGCAGCCGATGATCCGGGGTTTCCAGGAAGCCAATCCCGATGTCGCGGTCAAATACGAGGACATGCTGACCGGCGATATCTACGACCGGATCGTCAGGGAGACGGATGCCGGCAAGAAGACGGCGGATTTTGCCTTTTCCTCGGCGATGGACCTGCAGGTGAAGCTCTCCAACGACGGATATGCGCAGGTCAGCAACCTGCCGATGAGTGCCGCATGGCCGAAATGGGCGAACTGGCGCAACACCGCCTATGCGCTGACCTTTGAGCCGGCGGTGTTCGTCTACCACAAGCCGAGCTTTGTGCATGAGCCGGTGCCGCGCTCGCGGGCGGAATTCGTCGATTACCTGAAGCGCAAGGGCAACGAGGTCTATGGGCGGATCGGCACTTACGACATCGAGCGCTCCGGCGTCGGTTTTCTGTTCATGGCGCGCGACCAGGAGCAGTTCGGCGATATCTGGTCGGTGATCGGAGCGATGGGGGCTGCTGGCGTCAAGCTCTATTCGACGAGTTCTGCGATCCTCGAGCGAGTTGCCGACGGGCGCTTCGTGCTCGGCTACAATATTCTCGGCTCCTATGCGGCCGACTGGGCGTCGCGATACCCGGACGTCGGCATCGTGCTGCCGAAGGATTATACCGTGGTGATGTCGCGGATCGGGCTGGTGCCGCAGGCGGCCGCCGAGCCGGAACTCGGCCGGCGTTATCTGACCTTTTTCATGTCGAGGGAAGGGCAGACGATCATGGCGCGCGAGCTGCAAATCCCGGCCGTCAGCCCCGAGGTGGCGGGAGAAAATACCGCCAATACGCTGCAGGAACTGCTCGGCGCCCAACTGCGGCCGGTGCCGGTCAGCCCCGGGCTGATGGTCTATCTCGACCAGGTGAAACGGGCGCGGCTGATCGCGCACTGGAACGAGGTTCTGCGGGCGCAGTGAAGGCGTCAGCTTTCGGCCGGTCCACACATAGGACCGGGTTTGGGCCGGCGCCCGGCAATTACGGCAAAAAAGTGGCCTCTTCTCCTGGATATCTCGCCGATGTCAGCTAAATGACAGCTTGTTGTGGTGGCTTTGGCTACTTCTTCTCCGTGGAGGCGGAGAGCTGAAGCCTTGGGAGGTATTCTGCTCGTCATCAGGACAATCACGTCCGCTGCCGGCCATTCCTTCCGATTCCAGAGAATAACAGGCGGTTCGCTCAGCCGCCCACGGAGGACACATCGTGAAGCATACTTTCATCGCAACCCTTCTTGCCGCGACCATCGCGCTGCCGGCCTATGCGGCCGACTACACCATCATCGCGCCGGCTGCGCCCGGCGGCGGCTGGGACCAGACGGCCCGTTCGCTGCAGACAGCGCTGCAGCAGGAGAAGATCTCCGGCAACGTCCAGGTTCAGAACGTGCCCGGCGCCGGCGGCACCATCGGCCTGGCGCAGTTCAGCAGCCAGGCTGCCGGCAATCCGAATTCGCTGATCGTCGGCGGCTATGTCATGGTCGGCGCAATCCTCACCAACAAGTCGCCGGTGACACTCAAGGACGTCACACCGATCGCCCGTCTGACCGGCGAATATGAAGCCGTCGTCGTTCCGGCCGCATCCGAGATCAAGACCATGGCCGATCTGGTTGCGGCGCTGAAGAAGGATCCGGGCGCGGTTTCCTGGGGCGGCGGTTCGGCCGGCGGTACCGACCACATCACGGTCGGCCTGATCGCCAAGGCCTCCGGGGTCGATCCGACCAAGATCAACTATGTCGCCTTCTCCGGCGGCGGTGAAGCGCTCGCCGCCATTCTCGGCGGCCAGGTCACGGCCGGCGTCTCGAGCTACAGCGAGTTCGAATCGCAGGTGAAATCCGGCACGCTCCGGCTTCTCGCCGTCTCCAGCGACAAGCGCATCGACGGCGTCGATGCCCCGACGCTGAAGGAAGCCGGCACCGACGTCACCATCCAGAACTGGCGCATGGTGGCCGCAGCCCCGGGCCTCTCGGTAGAACAGGTGGCAAGCGTGACCGCCGATTTCGAGAAGCTGCATAGCTCGGCGACCTGGCAGGAAACGCTGAAGACCAAGGGCTGGGCCGACACCTATCTGTCCGGCGACGCCTTCAAGGCGCAGCTCGAGAAGGATGTCTCCGCCACCGAAGGCATTCTCAAAGATATCGGACTTGTTCAATGAGCGAGGATAACACCTCCTCGGCAACGACACGCCGCCCTGATTGGGCGGCGTTCATCATTGCCGTTTTCCTCTTCGTCATCGCCGGCGTGATGGCCTGGGATGCCTCGCATCTGAAAACGATCGCCCAATACGACCGCATCGGCCCGGCGACCGTGCCAGAAGTGGTGGCGTTCGGCCTCTTCTGTCTCGGGATCTGGACCGCCGCCGAAGCCTGGCGCGGCGAGTTTCCGGAGCGCGATCAGCAGGAAGTGGCGCCGGTCGTCTGGATCGTTGCCGGTCTTGCCGGCCAGATGCTGCTCCTGCGCGTCGCCGGCTTCTCGATCGCCACCGGCATCCTCTTCGCGCTGACGGCACGCGGTTTCGGCAAACGCAAGCTCTGGCTCTCGCTGCCGCTCGGCATCCTCCTCAGCTTCGTCGTCTGGGCGATCTTCTCGCAGCTGCTGCAGCTGACGCTGCCGGCCGGCCCGCTCGAACATCTGTTCTTCTGACCGCGCGCGACGCGCTGTCAGCTCTTTTGATTTTACGCGGCGCCTGACCCGATCGCATGGTCTGGAACGCCGCTTGGGACACCAAGATGAGCACATTCGAATTCCTATGGCAGGGTATCCTGGTTGCGATGCAGCCGATGAACCTGGTTTATGCGCTGGTCGGCGTCACACTCGGCACTGCCGTCGGCGTGCTGCCCGGCATCGGCCCGGCGCTCACCGTGGCGCTGCTGTTGCCCGTCACCTACAAACTCGATCCCGGCGGCTCGCTGATCATGTTCGCCGGCATCTATTACGGCGGCATGTACGGCGGTTCGACCACCTCGATCCTGCTCAATACGCCGGGTGAAAGCGCCTCGATCGTCACTGCGCTCGAGGGCAACAAGATGGCGCGCGCCGGGCGCGGCGGACCGGCGCTGGCGACAGCGGCGATCGGCTCCTTCGTCGCCGGCCTGATTGCGACGCTCGGGCTTGCCTTCATCGCGCCCTATATCGTCAAGCTGGCGCTGGTCTTCGGGCCGCGCGAATATTTCGCGCTGATGGTGCTGGCCTTCGTCACCGTCTCCTCGGCCTTCGGCGATTCAGCCCTCAGGGGTCTGACCTCGCTGTTCATCGGTTTCGCGCTCGCCATGGTCGGCATCGACCAGCAGACGGGGCAGGCGCGGCTTTCCTTCGGCATTCCCGACCTGCTCGACGGTGTCGAGGTGACGACGCTTGCGGTGGCGATGTTTGCGATCGGCGAGACGCTCTATATCGCCGCGCAGGGCAACCGGATCGCCGAGAAGGTCGAGGCGGTCAAGGGTTCGCTGTGGATGACGGCGCAGGACTGGTCGCGTTCGTGGAAGCCCTGGCTGCGCGGCACGCTGATCGGCTTTCCGATCGGCGCCATGCCGGCGGGCGGCGCCGAAATCGGAACCTTCCTCTCCTATGCCACCGAAAAGCGGCTGGCCAAGAACCCGGAAGAGTTCGGCCATGGCGCGATCGAGGGCGTGGCCGGTCCAGAGGCTGCCAATAACGCCTCGGCCGCCGGCACGCTGGTGCCGCTTCTGACACTCGGCCTGCCGACGACGGCGACGGCGGCGATCATGCTTGCCGGCTTCCAGCAATACGGCCTGCAGCCGGGGCCGCTGCTGTTTGCCACCAATCCGCAGCTTGTCTGGGGTCTGATCGCCAGCCTGCTCACCGCCAATGCAATGCTGCTGGTCTTGAACCTGCCGATGATCGGGCTCTGGGTAAAGCTGCTGACGATCCCGAAGCCGTGGCTCTATGCCGGCATCCTGCTGTTTGCGACGCTCGGGACGATCGGCGCCAACCCATCGGTGTTCGAGCTCGGCATGCTGCTCGCCTTCGGCCTGCTCGGTTACGTGATGCGGCTCTTCGGCTATCCGATCGCGCCGACGGTCGTCGGCCTGATCCTCGGGCCGCTTGCCGAGCAGCAGCTTCGCCGCGCGCTGGCGATCAGCCAGGGCGACGTCACGACGCTGGTGATGTCGCCGATCGCGGCAGGCCTGCTGATCGTTGCGGCGGCGGCCTTCCTCATCCCGCTGATCCTGCGAATTCGCGGCCGCGGCCAGGTGCTGTCGCAACTGGCGGCAAACGAAGATTAAAAAGACGACATTACCCCTCCCTCACGGCCGGCCATGGAGACATGCGCCGGCCTCTTCTTTTTGCATGGCTGCGGTGATTGTCTGGGCATTGTGGAGGTATGTGCGCGACGCCATCTACAGGCGGTCAATCAAAACAAGAGGAAATGGACAATGTCCGCCATCCGCAAGTCAGTCCGCACAGGTTTCTTCGGTCGCGCATTTGCCGTGCTGGGCGCCGCAAATGCGGTCAGCGCCGCAGTTGAAGCCGGTCGCCGGCCGCAGGCCCGCGATCTGAAGGAACTCGGCATCGACCCGACCTCCTTCGGTCAGGTCTCCCGCTAAGACCTTCAAGTCATGCATGAATGAATTAGCCCGCAACCGGATGGTCGCGGGCTTTATTTTGTCCGAAAGACGGTGCCGCAAGGGCAGCGCTGCGGCCTTGGTCTTCGTTTGCGCCTGTCGACCCGGAACCGCTACCCAGCTCCGGGCGGCATGCATTGTCAGCGTCAGGCGTGAAGCTCGTCCTGCCGACCGGCGTGATCTTCCAGCCGCTCGCGCTTGTTGTGGCGGATCGACGACCAGAGCGACAGGCCGATCAGCGTCGCGCCGCCGAGACCGGTAATCACTTCGGGGATGTGCACCAGGGTCTGCGCATACATGATCACCGAGAGGATCAGGATGGCGTAGAAGGCGCCGTGCTCGAGATAGCGGTATTCGGCAAGCGTTCCCTTCTCCACCAGCATGATCGTCATCGAGCGCACATACATGGCGCCAATGCCGAGGCCGATCGCGATGACGAAGAGGTTCTGCGTCAGTGCGAAGGCGCCGATGACGCCGTCGAAGGAGAAGCTGGCATCCAGCACCTCGAGATAGATGAAGGCGCCGAGGCCGCCCTTGGCGGCAGCGCTCATCGTCTGCTGCGACGCATCGAGCAGTTCGCCGACGACCTCGACCGCGAGGAAGGTGAGCAGGCCGTAGATGGCGCAATGGACGAAGATGCTGGCTTCCTCGCCGCCGATCAGCCAGGAGAAAACAAGCATCAGCGCCAGCACGAAAGCGATCTCGATGCCCCTGATGGTGGCTGAGCGCGCCATGACCTTTTCCAGGCCGCGGAACCAGTGGATTTTCTTCTCATTGTCGAAGAAATAGCTGAGACCGACCATCATCAGGAAGGTGCCGCCGAAGGCTGCGATCGGCAGATGCGCGTCATTCATGATGCGGGCATATTCTTCCGGCTCACGGGCGGCGAGCACAAGCGCATCCCAGGGGCCGATCCGCGCCGCGATCGCAACGATCGCCAGCGGAAAGACGATGCGCATGCCGAAGACCGCGATGATGATGCCCCAGGTGAGGAAGCGCTTCTGCCAGACCGGCGTCATCTCCTTCAGCTTGTTGGCGTTGACGATGGCATTGTCGAAGGACAGCGAAATCTCCAGCACCGCAAGCACTGTGCAGATGAAGAAGACCGTCGCCATGCCGCCGATCGTGCCTGTCGTTTGCCAGCCGAGCACGGCGCCGAGAATAAGACCGAGAGCGGTGACGATGAAGGCCCAGCGGAAATAGCTGAGCGAGGAATGGTGGGTCGCGGGCTGGTTCATGGCCGCACCTCGCGGCCGCAAATCGTGGTGGAGAGAGTGGAGAGTGAGAAACGCGGCATGCCACAACGGGCATGCGGATAAGGCATGTTGAGCTTGTTCATCGATGAAAAATCCGCCGGCTAAGCTGCAGGCGGTACCGACATCACGAGAGCGCCGTAAAAACTCTCGCCAGAGGGGCCCGGCACCAAATTACCCGTAGCCGATGTCTGGAAGGCTGCGGGACAGGCCTTAGTTAATCAACTTCCCCGGCCAGTCAAGTCCGGCGGCCGCATGGAAATGAAGTGTTTTTTTGGAACCATCCCGGTGCCTGCCCGTTAGACCATGGTTGAGCTGAAAAGGAGGCCGATGATGCACACTTCGACCCATGTTCCCGACAAACGCACAGAGGCGTCCGACCGCATGAAGCGGGCGAAGCCGAACCGCATGCAGAAGGCGCAAGTGCTGCCGCCGCACCATGTCGACCTGACGTTGACGCCCGGCATCTATCACGACATTCACGTGCCCGCCCACGTCACCGGCGCCGATCTTTCCAAGGGTGGCCCAGACATCAAGGGCGCCGACTTCAAGGGCAATGCGGCGAGCAAGAAATAACCGGCATTCCGCACGCGTCTTTGGCGCGTCGACAGTCAATTCGAACAGGTGAGAAATATATGACGATCAACTTTGTGCCCCGCGAGATCTTCATCCGGCACGAAAATGAATGGCAGGCCGCACGCGAGGCGGCGGACGAGCGCATCGATATCGGAAAAGGCCAAAAGCCGCTCGCCCCGTCCATCGGCGCCAAGGCATCGGTTGGGAAAAGCGATCCTTCGGCCACACGCTCGGAATGAGCAGACCGGCCGTCACGCTGATACGGACGCCGGGCATTATGCCGGGCGTTTCGCCTTATCGAGGTTTATCCTCATCGACACGCTGCCCGGAATTGTAGCCGAGCCGTCGTTCGAGCTTACCGAAGGCAAAGAGCACGCAGATGGCGGCCAGCGCCGTGAAGAAGGCGATCGGCCAATAACCGAAGCCCATGGCAAGGCCGATCGCGCCGGAAAGCCACATGCCGGCCCCCGTCGTCAGCCCGTGCACCCGGCCTCTGGCAAAAACAATCATGCCGGCGGCAAGGAAAGCGACGCCGGCGGTCACGGCTTCGATGACGCGCAGCGGATCGATCCGTACCTGCTCATCATCGGCAAAACCCGGCATGTGCACCGCTTCGATCGAAATGATGGCAAAGAGGGCCGCGGCAAGACTGATCAGAATATGGGTGCGGAAGCCTGCCGGGCGGTCGCGTGCCTCACGCTCGAAGCCGATCAGCCCGCCGAAGACAATGGCGCCGAGCAGGCGGGCGAAGATGACGGGATAATGAATGCGCGACGCCGGTATCATGTCGGCGATGATCAGTTCCATGGATTTTTTCCTACCGCATATGAATTTTTCGCTGGCTAACGTGTGAGCGCTAGATTTGTTCGGCTTTTTTCACCGGTGCGGGTGGATTGCCCCACGGGCGTCTCCACTGACGGTCGATGCCTGCGCGACACTCGAGGCACAGATCGGTGAAACCGGCATCATCCTGTCGCCGCGCCAACCTTTCAGAAAGGATTGGGCGGCGATAATTGCGGCCTCACGGGAATCGGACAGATGGCCAAGACAGCGACACGCGGCCGCCGCAGGGCGCCGGCGAGAGGAAAGAGCAAAACGCGCAGCAGCGGTGGCGGATTGTTGCCCTGGGCGGTGATCGGCATTGCCGCGATCGGCGGTATCGTCGCCCACGACCATTGGAAGAGCATCGAGCCGATGCTCCCACGGCAATCGGCGCCGATCGCACGGGACGCAGCGGAGCCGGGGCCTGTCCGGAAGGATGTGCCGCCGAAGCAGGTGGCGCTTGCCACACCCACGCCGAAAGCGGCACCGCCGGTGAAACAATCGCAGTTGCTGCCGCCGGCGACGATCCCGACGCCGACGATCCAGCCGGTCAAGGCGGCGCCGTCCCCGGTTTCCCCTGCCGCTCCGGAAAGCGGGACGGTCGCCTTCGGTTATTGCGGCCAGGGCGCGCATATCAACTGTGTCGGCGACGGCGGCGTCTTCTGGTACAAGGGCGAGAAGATCGTGATCGCCGACATGGCAAGCCCCGCCGTCGACCAGGCGCGTTGCGACGGCGAACGCCGGGTGGCCTTTGCCGCCAAGTCGCGGCTGCTGGGGCTCCTGAACGCCGGACCGTTCACGATGAATGCCGCGGGCAAAGCCGAGCCTTCAGGCGCGCCGCGCGTCGTCTCGCGTGACGGGCGCTCCTTCGGCGCGCAACTGATCAATGAGGGGCTGGCGCGTAAGCCGGGGGCTGCCGGCGGCGCCTGGTGCGCCTGACGGCATCCGGCTTTTTCAGCGAAGCATAGCCGCAAAGCTCTGGCGCAGTCTGCCGGAGCTTCTTGCTATTTACCTTTCTTCACCAGCTTGCCGCCGGTGCGGAAGCTGCCGGTAAAGGAGGAATCCTTGCTTTCGGCCGTGCATTCAATGGCGATCGGCTTGCCGGCATAGGGATTGCCGAAGGTGCAGAAGCCGGCGACCTTGACCTCTCCGGTCATCTTGTTGCCCACACCGGTGGTGACGAGGCTGAGCGGCAGGCGGGCATTGCCGTTGGAAGCGGGCTTGATGCCGCTGCCGTCGCCCTGAAAGCCGAGCGCCTTGCCCTCCGAGGTGAAGATGAAGGTCACCACGCCATTGGCCAGCGTGACGCTGGCAAGCTCGTTCTTGCAGCCCTTGGTGGCGTCGAACTTGGCGACAACCAGCTTGGCGCATTTGCCGGAAAGGGTAATGACGCCGGGTGCGCCGGGAAAGGTCTCAGGCGGAGACGCCGGCGCGGCGAAGGCCGGCAAGGCAAAGGCGGCGGAAAGCGCGGCGGCGACAAGCGTAGATAATTTCATTTCGATCTCGAACCCCATGTCCTGGCGAGGCGAATCACGACCTCAGCCTCGATTCGCCATGGCATGGTTCTGTGTCCGAATTTGGCTCCGTCGGCAACGGCACCAAGATTTCATCGACTGCCAGGCTGGGTCAGCGATCGGTGGCGGGTGAGCGAAAGGTGGGTCCCACAGCCAATTGAAGCCGACCCGGATCATGTACGGGCTCTTCACCCGCAAGCCCCTTGCACTGCAACGGGCCGGATTTGGGAGGCGTTCCGGTCTCAAGAATTCGAAAATCCCCGTGGCGGGGATTTATCAACGATGTCAGGGAGATCGGATGGTGGGCGTGACAGGGATTGAACCTGTGACCCCTACGATGTCAACGTAGTGCTCTCCCGCTGAGCTACACGCCCATCCGATGGCGGCGCATAGATCACAAAACCTTTGGAGCCGTCAATAGGCTTTTTGCAGTTTTGTGACGCGCCGCCCGGCAAGCCTTATGCGGCAAGCATTTTGTTGACCTCGTCGACGAGGTCGCGCAGGTGAAATGGCTTGGAAAGGACCTTGGCATCCTTCGGCGCCTTCGAATCAGGGTTCAGCGCCACGGCGGCAAAACCGGTGATGAACATCACCTTCAGGTCGGGGTCGAGTTCGGTGGCGCGGCGCGCCAGCTCGATGCCGTCCATCTCGGGCATGACGATATCGGTCAGCAGCAGAGAAAACGGCTCCTCGCGCAGCCGGTCATAGGCACTGGCGCCATTGTCATAGGAAAGGACCTTGTAACCGGCCTTTTCGAGCGCTTTCACCAGGAAGCGGCGCATGTCGTTGTCGTCTTCTGCGAGAAGTATCTTCTGAGTCATCAATCCAGACCGCTGATCAATAAGTTTTTGGTGGGTGCCCGGGGTTTACACTAGTCTTTACCCGGTAAACAACCGGTGAATTGCCTGTGCGCGACCGCCATCCCGTCTACATAGTATGGACTTGGGGCCGGGCAACTGGCAACATGGGCAAAGCAGTCAGTTCATGACATGGTAAAGAGGGCCGAAAGTGCCGGAGATACGCGAATACGAGCTTTTTGAGGTTCATGAGCCCGTGTCGCAGACCATTCCCTTCGTCTACAACTCCCCTCATAGCGGCCGTATTTATCCACCGGAATTTATCGCGCAGTCCAGGCTCGAGGGCATCGCCATCCGCCGTTCCGAGGATCATTATGTCGACGAGCTGTTCGGCTCGGCCGTGGCACTCGGCGCACCGCTGCTGGCCGCCAACTTTCCGCGCGCCTATCTCGACGTCAATCGCGAGCCCTACGAGCTCGATCCGCGGATGTTCGACGGACTGCTGCCGCCCTATGCCAATATCAATTCGCTCCGGGTCGCCGGCGGGCTCGGCACCATTCCGCGCATCGTCGCCGAGAACATGGAGATCTATGCGCGGCGGCTGCCGGTGCAGGAGGGGCTGGATCGGGTCGAAGCGGTCTACAAGCCCTATCATGCGACGCTCCGGCGGCTGATCGCGCGAACGCATGTGCAGTTCGGTTTCGGGGTGCTGATCGACTGCCATTCGATGCCCGGCAATGTGCGCGTCGCCGGCAGCACCGCGCGGCCGGATTTCATCATCGGCGATCGTTACGGCACCAGTGCTTCGGCCGAACTTTCGCGCGCCGCCATCGCCATCCTCGAGGAAATGGGCTTTGCGGCGATCCGCAACAAGCCTTATGCCGGCGGCTTCATCACCGAACATTACGGCCGGCCCTCCCGCGGGCTGCATGCGCTGCAGATCGAAGTGAACCGGGCGATCTATGTCGACGAGGTAACGCTGGAAAAACGCGCCGACTTCGCCGCAGTGGCCGAGGCGGTCACGGTTTTCATGCAGCAGATGGCGGATTATGTCGAGAAATTCGCCGGCGACCGGGCGCTGGCTGCCGAATAAATCTGCATTTCGATTTCGGTGACGTTGGCCCCAGTCTTGCCGGCCAAAAAAAACCGCGCTGTAAGCGCGGCTAAGTCTAGGGAGGAAACACCCAAGGAGGGTATTTACAGTCAGAAGACTGTACTAAGGACGCTACTATTGCGTTGCACAAATGTCAAGCAATATATTGCGCTGCGACATCTTTGGGCAGGCGAGCTGGCGCGTCGCGACCTTTCAGCTTTGCTCCTCGCCCTTTAGCCTTTTGTTTTTGCACATGTCGTTGCGCCAAAAGCGCTTCGCGCTTTGCCTGGGGAAAACCGCTGCACCCTTTTGCGCGACATGCTTCAGCCGCCAGCGTTTGCATTCCTGCCGCTTTTCGCTATGAAAGCCCACTCCCCGCCAGCAAATGGATCGACCATGCTTCCTGATCGCTCGTTCTTCAACCGTCTGGCGGAGGCCGCCAAGGCGGAGACGCTGCCGCGCTTCCGCTCCGGCCTCGATATCACCAACAAGCTTTCTTCCGGTTTCGATCCGGTGACCGAGGGCGACCGGGCGGCCGAACTCGCCATCCGGGCGCTGATCGAGGAGAATTTTCCCGATCACGGCATTCTCGGCGAGGAGCACGGCAATGTCGGGCTCGACCGCGACTACGTCTGGGTCATCGATCCGATCGACGGCACGCGCGCCTTCATCTCCGGCCTGCCGGTGTGGGGAACGCTGATCGGCCTGCAGAAAGAAGGGCGAGCGATCATGGGCATGATCGAGCAGCCTTTTACCGGCGAGCGCTATTTCGCCGACCAGAACGGCTCGATCTATAGCGGGCCGGAGGGCGAGCGGCGGCTGGCGACGCGCCCATGCGACGCACTTTCCAACGCCATTTTGTTCACCACCTCGCCGCATCTCTTCGCCGGCGCGGAGATGGAGAAATACCGCAAGATCGAGAGCCAAGTGCGGCTCTTCCGTTACGGCTGCGACTGCTACGCCTATGCGCTGCTTGCCGCCGGCCATATCGATCTCGTCGTCGAAAACAGCCTGAAGCCCTATGATGTCGGCGGCATCATTCCTGTCATCGAAGGGGCGGGCGGCATCATCACCACTTGGGACGGCGGACGGCCCGAAAACGGTGGCTCGATCATCGCCGCCGGTAGCCGGGCGGTCTACGATCAGGCGATCGCCATCCTGCAGCGTTGATCCCCCGGTCAGCTTTGCTGATCCGGCTCAGGTGCCGAGGGCGGCGACGTCCTGGTTTTCTTCGGCATCGCTGCCGGGAATGAAGGCGTTGAAGGCGGCGAGGGCGGCGGCGCGATAGGTATCCCGTTCCTGGAAGATCTCGTGGCGGGCGCCGTTGATTGGCACTAGCTGGCCGGCGCGGAAATAACGCGAGAGCCGCTCCTGCGCCGTATAGGGCACAACGCCGTCACGCGTCGGGGCGATGACGATGGTCGGGATGGTGATCGAGAAGAGATGGTAGGGCGACGTGACCCGGTCCATCGTGCGAAAAGCCTCGGTCAGCCAGCGGGCCGTCGGCGGCCCGAGCGTCAACTCCGGATGGGCCTTCATCATCGCGACATTGCGCTCGAAGCGGGTTTCGTCCGAGGTCAGCGGGTTGTCGCGGAAATCCGGCTCCTTCAGCTTCGAGGTCAGCGGCAAGGAACCAAGGCCGATTGCCGTCAACGTGCCGGCCAGGGTGCGGATGACGCGGGGCGAGGCCGACTGGCCGGTCAGGCCGATGAAGGGCGCCGACAGCACCATGCGATCGATACGGGTGGTAAGATAGGGCGCGGCCGAGAGCGCGATCAGCCCGCCGGTGGAGTGGGCGAGCAGGTAGAAGGGCAGGCGGGTATCCGGCAGCACCACCTTTTCGAGGAAGGTGTCGAGATCACGCTCGTAATCGACGAAGCGGCGGATGTGGCCGTGGTTGCGGCGCTTCAGGAGCCGTCCAGAACCGCCCTGGCCGCGCATATCGAAGGTGGCGACCCAGAGGCCTTTGGCCGTCAGGTCGCGGATCGTCTCGAAATATTTCTCGATATATTCGTTGCGGCCATGCAGGATGACCACCGTGCCCTTGGCGACCTGGGCGCCTGAGCGGAAAACGGCGTAGCGCAGCCGGTGGCCGTCATGGGTTTCGAAGAACCCTTCCGTGCGGTTTTCCGGGGCGGGATTGTCGGGCGTCGAATAGAGAACCTGATCCATGACTTTGCCAATGCACCGCTGCTGACTGCTTCGCATCAGGGATAGCGCATGGCATCCGGCTTGGAAAGCGGCGACCCTGCAAGGCTGTAAAGCAACGAAAAGGGCCGGCAGGAGCATGAGGGTGCTCACAGCCGGCCGAGTTTGAGGCTGAAGAAGAAGGGACGATGCACTTCAGCCATCGGGACCAGATTCACCCGACGCGGCTATCTCTAGGCGGATGGGTGTGAATGGGCTCCGAACCGGCCGTTCATGCGGGGTTCACGGGGCCGATCGGGTGATTTCGAAAGGGTCTTGAACTCGTCAAATTCCATCACCATCTCCTTGCTGCGGGTGCCGAAGAGGGCCCGCGCAACCGTCCCGAGGCCGCCAAAGATGGGGTGTCAGGGGCATTTTATCGCAACACGTCGCTTCCACAGGAGGACATCATGCGTCACGTAGACTTCTCTCCCCTTTATCGCTCGACCGTCGGTTTCGACCGGCTCTTCACCATGCTCGACAGCCTTGCCCAGCCGGAGCAGGCCCAGACCTATCCGCCCTATAATATCGAGCGCACCGGTGACAATACCTACCGGATCACCATGGCGGTGGCCGGTTTCGACGAGACCGAACTTTCGATCGAAGCCCATGCTCATGTCCTGTCCGTCAAGGGTGAAAAGAGCGAGGAGCCTGCCGAGAGCGGCGAATTCCTCTACCGCGGCATTGCCAAGCGCGCCTTCGAGCGCCGCTTCCAGCTTGCCGACCATGTCGAGGTGACTGCCGCTTCGCTGAAGAACGGCCTGCTGCACATCGACCTTCTGCGCAACATTCCCGAGGCCATGAAGCCCCGGAAGATTACGATTGCCGCAGAGCCGGTCGAGGCTCCGAAGGCTATCGAGGCGCAGGTCATCAACGACTGATCACTTTCCCTTAACGGGAAAAATGAACGGCGCTCCGATCGGGGCGCCGTTTTTTATTGTGACTCAGGCCGGGCTGGCGGCTTCGTCTATTTCCTTTTCGGTTGCGCGGCGGGCCGCGGCGGCGGCGTATTTCTGGGCGATAACGGCGCAGACCATCAGCTGGATCTGGTGGAACAGCATCAGCGGCAGCACGATGGCGCCGATCGACTGGCCAGCGAAGATGACGTTTGCCATCGGCACGCCGCTTGCGAGGCTCTTCTTCGAGCCGCAGAAAGTGATGGTGATCTCGTCGGCCTTGCCGAAGCCGAGCCAGCGGCTGCCGAACATGGTCAACACCAGCACGATGCCCAGAAGAAGCATATCGGCGACGATGACGACGGCGATATCGGCGAGCGAGAAGGTGTGCCACAGTCCCTCGACGACCGCCGTCGAGAAGGCGAGATAGACCACCATCAGGATCGAGCCGCGATCGACAGGCATGAGGATTTTCTTCTTGGCGCGGATCCAGTCGCCGATCCAGGGCTGCAGGATCTGGCCGACGATGAAGGGGGCGAGCAGTTGCAGCAGGATCTGCTGCAGCGCGTCGAAGGAGAAGCCGCCATGGCCGCCGACGGAAAACAGCAGGCCGACGAGCAGCGGCGTCAGGAACATGCCGAAGATGTTGGAGGCCGAGGCCGAGCAGATGGCGGCAGGCACATTGCCGCCGGCCATCGAGGTGAAGGCGATCGACGACTGCACCGTCGACGGCAGCACGCAGAGGAAGAGAATGCCGAGATAGAGCGGCTGCGGCAGGATCGTGTCGGGGATGAAGCCGAGGCCGAGACCAAGCAACGGGAAAATGCCGAAGGTCGTCAGCAGGATGGCGAGATGCAGGCGCCAGTGCAGCAGGCCTGCAATCACGACGTCGCGCGAGAGGCGGGCGCCATGCAGGAAGAACAGCAGCGCAATGGCAAGATCGGTGGCGATGCCGAAATAACCTGCGAATGCGCCGCTCGCCGGCAGCAGCGAGGCGAGAATGACGGTGCAGACCAGCAGGGTCGTGAACGTGTCGGGCAGAAAGCGGCGCATGGCGGTCTCGCGGCTTGATAAATTTGAATTGTTTTGTCGTCCATTATGATCCACGATGCAAGGAATAACAGTTATTAAGAAACTGGATTAAAATGCTGGACCTTTCGCAACTGCGCAGTTTTGTCGCCGTCGAACAGATGGGCAGCTTTACGCTGGCGGCGGAAAGCCTCGGCCTCGGCCAGTCGACGGTGAGTCAGCACATCCAGCGGCTGGAGGCGGCACTCGGGCGCAAGCTCCTGGCGCGGGACACGCATAAGGTCATACTGACCGGCGATGGCGAGGCGCTACTGTCGCATGCGCGCAGCATGCTTTCGATCGAGGGGCAGGTGCAGTCGTTGTTTCGCAGCAACAGCCTGCGCGGCAGCCTGCGGCTCGGCGTGTCGGAAGATTTCGTCACCAGCCAGTTGCCGGCGGTGCTGGAGGATTTCGTTCGCTCGCACCCTTCAGTCGACCTGGAGCTGACGGTGGCGCTCTCCGGCGTGCTCTACGAGATGCAGGACAATGGCGAAATCGATTTGGTGCTTGCCAAGCGCCGGCTCGGCGATGCCCGCGGAAAGCTGGTCTATCGCGAGCCGCTCGTCTGGCTGGCGCGCGATCCGGAGCGTGTGCTGGCCTCCGGACCTTTGCCGCTGATCGCCTTTCCGCCGCCGAGCGTCACCCGGGCGATCGCCCTGGAGGCGCTGGCGCGAAATGGTGTGGCGTGGCGGATCGTCTGCACCTGCGGGAGTCTCAGCGGATTGACCGCGGCTGCGCGGGCCGGGATGGGCGTGCTGGTGCAGCCGCGCAGCATGGCGCCTTCAGGGCTGAAGGAGATCGCCGCGTCAAAACTTCCGCTGCTGGAGGATGTGGAATTCGTGCTGGTGCCGCGCAAGGGGGCGGACCAGGCGCTGGTCGCCGCCCTGTCGGACGATATCCTGCAGAAGGTGCGGCGGCTGAAGTCAGCGTGAGTGATTGCCGTAGTCAGGAAGCCAGGCACTTCAGGAAACCATCCACATCCGCTTCCGTCGTCGCGAAGCTGGTGACGAGCCGGATCAGGATTTCGTTTTTGGACACCAGTTCGGGCGCTGCCGCCGGCACCGGCCATTCGTAGAATTTAGCGCCTCTTTCCTCGGCGGTTTGTGCCGCATGTTTGCTGACTACGGCAAAGACTTCGTTGGAAGCGGTCGGCCAGGCAAGGCGGGCGGCGTTGCTGGCGCCGATGCCGGCGCGCATGCGGTCCGCCATGCCGTTTGCGTGGCGGGCAAGATCAAGCCAGAGGCCGTTTTCGAAATAGGCATCGAACTGGGCGGCGATGAAACGCGATTTGGAAAAGAGCTGGGCGGCGCGCTTGCGGATGAAGGGCATGTCGCGCGCCCGCTCCGGATCGAAAAAAACGATCGCCTCAGCACACCAGCAGCCGTTCTTGGTGCCGCCGAAGGACAGCATGTCGACGCCGCGTTTCCAGGTCATTTCGGCCGGTGTAGCACCAAGGGCGACCAGCGCGTTGGCGAAGCGGGCGCCGTCCATATGGAGCGGCAAGTTGCGCTTTCCGGCGATGGCGGCGATCTCGCCGATTTCCGGCAGGGAATAGACGGTGCCGATCTCGGTTGTCTGAGTGATGGTCACCGCGCTGGCGCGTCCGTGACGGAGGGCGTCCTCGGGAAAGTTTGCGATTTTCGCCGAAAGTTTCGCCGGATCGATCTTGCCGGCCTCGCCGTCGACGGCGACGAGGCGGGCGGAGCCGGAGAAGAATTCCGGCGCGCCGCATTCATCCTCGATCACATGCGCCTCGGAATGGCAGAAAGTAATGCCGCCAGGGCGTTGGACGCTTGCCAGCGACAGGGAATTGGCGGCCGTGCCGGTGGCGACGAAGAAGACGGAAACCTCGCGTTCGAAGATCTCGCAGAAGCGGGCCTCGACTTTTTTGTCAAGATCGCCGGCGCCATAGGCCGGGGCAAAACCAGCCGATTCCGCCAGCAGGCGTTCGGCAATGGATCTGTGGGCGCCGGCCCAATTGTCGGATGCAAAGAACATAGCGGAGACCGTGGGGAGTGAAACAGATTGGGAGGTTCGCAGCGGAGATTACGTCAATCCTTCACGGGATCAAGGCTATTGCCGATAATCCATCACGAAAAGCGAACGGCGCAATCAATAAATAAAATAAGCCGTGTTGACGTAATTTTATTTCGCCATTGCGACTTATTTGGTAATCTTCCTTCGCAAAATGACGATTTTCGACATGGCGCTCTTGCGAAGCCAAATGCTTTCTGGCATAGAGCAGATGAATTAGGACAGTGTTGCTGTCCTATTTTGGCCCTTGCGGCCGAAGAGGCGCCAAAAGCCCTGGAACAGGCGGGCTTTCACGCTATAGTTCTTTCGAGCGCCAAGCCCCAGGACGGGTGGCGCGCGGAGGCGAATGGCAGGCGCGGAACGCGACGGTTTGCTTTCCTTATAAGCAGATGTCTGCGGCCGATCTTCACAATGCAACAGCGCTGTCATGCGCCGAACCTATTTTGGTTGCGGCGCGCGACGAAAAACCGCCCGCGGCCCCGCGGGCTTCGACAGGAGGAAAGATGATGACGAAGACGCCATCCATGGAATTTGACCGGTTCGCTGCTGCAGAGGTGCGCGCGACGGCCAATAAGTCCAAATCCGCCTCCGGCCTGCCGAAGAAACAGGGCCTTTACGATCCCCGCAACGAACATGATGCCTGCGGCGTCGGCTTCGTCGCGCATATGAAGGGCGAGAAGTCGCACCAGATCGTCAAGGACGGCCTCTTCATTCTCGAGAACCTGACGCATCGCGGCGCCGTCGGCGCCGATCCGCTGATGGGCGACGGCGCCGGCATCCTGGTGCAGATCCCCGACCGGTTCTTCCGCGAGGAGATGGCCGCGCAGGGCATCACCCTGCCGCCGGCTGGCGAATATGGCGTCGGCCATATCTTCATGCCGCGCGATGAAAAGCAGATCGAGCACTTCAAGAAGGTGATCAAGGACGTCATTGAAGAGGAAGGCCAGGTCCTGATCGGCTTTCGTGACGTGCCGGTCGATAATTCCTCGCTGTCCAAGGCGCCGGCAATTGCCGCGACCGAGCCGCACCATGTGCAGGTTTTCATCGGCGCCGGCGAGGATGCCGAAAACAACGACGAGTTCGAGCGCCGGCTGTTCACGCTGCGCAAGGTGATCTCCAACCGCATCTATGACGAGTTCGATGGCGAGGAGAGCAATTTCTATCCGGTGTCGCTGTCGTCGGCGACAGTGGTCTACAAGGGCATGTTCCTGGCCTATCAGGTCGGCGCCTATTATAAGGATCTGGCGGACCCGCGTTTCGAAAGCGCGGTCGCCTTGGTGCATCAGCGCTTCTCGACCAACACCTTCCCGTCGTGGAAGCTCGCCCATCCCTACCGCATGGTCGCCCATAACGGCGAAATCAACACGCTGCGCGGCAACGTCAACTGGATGGCGGCGCGCCAGGCCTCGGTCTCCTCGCCGCTGTTCGGCGAAGACATCTCCAAGCTCTGGCCGATTTCCTATGAGGGACAGTCGGACACCGCCTGCTTCGACAATGCGCTCGAATTCCTGGTGCGCGGCGGCTATTCGATGGCTCATGCCGTCATGATGCTGATCCCGGAGGCCTGGGCCGGGAACCAGTCGATGGCTCCGGAACGCAAGGCCTTTTACGAATATCACGCCGCCCTGATGGAGCCCTGGGACGGGCCGGCTGCCGTTGCCTTCACCGACGGCAAGCAGATCGGCGCGACGCTCGACCGCAACGGCCTGCGGCCGGCGCGCTACCTCGTGACTGACGACGACCGCGTCATCATGGCGTCCGAAGCCGGCGTGCTGCCGGTTCCGGAGGAGAGGATCATCCAGAAGTGGCGCCTGCAGCCGGGCAAGATGCTGCTGATCGACATGGAAGAAGGCCGTATCATCTCCGACGACGAGGTGAAGTCCAAGCTTGCGACGGCGCATCCCTATCGCAGCTGGCTCGGCCGCACCCAGTTGATCCTCGAAGAGCTGAAGCCGGTGGAGCCGCGGGCGCTGCGCCGCGACGTGTCGCTGCTCGACCGCCAGCAGGCCTTCGGCTACACGCTCGAAGACACCCGCATCCTGATGTCGCCGATGGCGACGACGGGCCAGGAGGCGATCGGCTCGATGGGCACGGACACGCCGATCTCGGCGATGTCGGAAAAGCCGAAGCTGCTCTACACCTACTTTAAGCAGAACTTCGCCCAGGTGACGAACCCGCCGATCGATCCGATCCGCGAAGAGCTGGTCATGAGCCTGGTCTCCTTCATCGGCCCGCGCCCGAACATCCTCGACCACGAAGGCATGGCGAACGCCAAGCGCCTCGAAGTGCGCCAGCCGATCCTGACCAACGGCGATCTCGAGAAGATCCGCTCGATCGGCCATACGGAGGACCGCTTCGACACCAAGACGCTCGATTTCACCTATGATATCGAGCGGGGTGCTGCCGGCATGCCCGAAATGCTCGACCGGCTCTGCGAGCGCGCGGAAGCGGCCGTCAAAGGCGGCTACAACATCATCGTGCTCTCCGACCGCCAGATCGGGCCGGATCGAATCGCCATTCCGGCGCTGCTGGCAACGGCGGCAGTGCACCATCACCTGATCCGCAAGGGGCTTCGCACCTCGGTCGGCCTCGTCGTCGAGACCGGCGAACCGCGCGAGGTCCATCATTTCTGCCTGCTCGCCGGCTACGGCGCCGAAGCGATCAACCCCTATCTTGCCTTCGACACGCTGCTCGACATGCATGCCAAGGGCGAATTCCCGAAGGAAGTCGACGCCTCGGAAGTCGTATACCGTTACATCAAGGCGGTCGGCAAAGGCATCCTCAAGGTCATGTCGAAGATGGGCATTTCGACCTATCAATCCTATTGCGGCGCGCAGATCTTCGATGCGATCGGCCTGTCGTCGGAACTCGTCGACAAGTATTTCTTCGGCACCGCGACGATGATCGAAGGCATCGGCCTCGAGGCGATCGCCGAAGAGACCGTCGCGCGCCATAACGCGGCCTTCGGCACCGATCCGCTGCTGGCCACGACGCTCGATATCGGCGGCGAATATGCCTACCGCATGCGCGGCGAAAGCCATGCCTGGACGCCGGATGCGGTTGCCGCCCTGCAGCACGCCGTGCGCGGCAATGCCGAGGACCGCTACCGCGAATTCTCCGAGATGGTCAACGATTCGGCGCTGCGGATGAACACGATCCGCGGGCTGTTCAACATCAAGAGCGCCGAGGCGCTCGGCCGCAAGCCGGTGTCGATCGACGAGGTCGAGCCGGCGGCCGATATCGTCAGGCGGTTCTCGACCGGGGCGATGTCCTTCGGCTCGATCTCCCGCGAGGCGCATACGACGCTGGCGATCGCCATGAACCGGATCGGCGGCAAGTCGAACACCGGCGAGGGCGGCGAGGAATCCGACCGCTACATGCCGCTCTCCGATGGTTCGAGCAACCCGGAACGTTCGGCGATCAAGCAGATCGCGTCGGGCCGCTTCGGGGTCACGACCGAATATCTGGTCAACGCCGACGTGCTGCAGATCAAGGTGGCGCAGGGCGCCAAGCCCGGCGAGGGCGGCCAGCTGCCGGGTCACAAGGTCGACGCGACGGTTGCCAAGACCCGCCACTCGACGCCGGGTGTCGGCCTGATTTCGCCGCCGCCGCACCACGACATCTATTCGATCGAGGATCTGGCGCAGCTGATCTACGATCTGAAGAACGTCAACCCGACCTCCGATGTCTCGGTCAAGCTGGTCTCCGAAGTCGGCGTCGGCACGGTTGCCGCCGGCGTCGCCAAGGCGCGCGCCGACCATATCACGGTCGCCGGCTTCGACGGCGGCACCGGTGCGTCGCCGCTGACCTCGCTCAAGCATGCCGGCAGCCCGTGGGAAATCGGCCTTGCCGAAACCCAGCAGACGCTGGTGCTGAACGGCCTGCGGTCGCGTATTGCACTGCAGGTGGATGGCGGCCTGAAGACCGGCCGCGATGTCATCATCGGGGCGCTGCTCGGCGCCGACGAATTCGGCTTCGCCACCGCGCCGCTGATCGCGGCCGGCTGCATCATGATGCGCAAGTGCCATCTCAACACCTGTCCGGTCGGCGTGGCAACTCAGGATCCCGTGCTGCGCAAGCGCTTCAAGGGCACGCCGGAGCACGTCATCAACTACTTCTTCTTCGTTGCCAACGAAGTGCGCGAAATCCTCGCTTCGCTCGGGTTCACCCGGCTCGACGAGATCATCGGCGCCTCGGAGCTGCTGGAGAAGGACGAGATGCTGGCCCATTGGAAGGCAAAGGGGCTCGACTTCGGCCGCATCTTCCATAAGGTCGATGCCGCCAAGGAAGAGACTTTCTGGACGAGCCGGCAGCAGCACCCGATCGACGATATTCTCGACCGCGCGCTGATTGCGCAGGCTGAGCCGGCGTTGACCGACAAGACGCCCGTCGCCTTCGAGGTCGACATCAAGAACGTCGACCGTTCGGCAGGCGCGATGCTGTCCGGCGAGGTCGCCAAGCGTTATCGCCACCGCGGGCTGAAGGAAGACACGATCAATGTCACGCTGCGCGGCACGGCGGGTCAGAGCTTCGGCGCCTTCCTGGCGCGTGGCATCACCTTCAACCTGATCGGCGACGGCAACGACTATGTCGGCAAGGGACTTTCGGGCGGCAAGATCATTATCCGGCCGCCGGAAAATTCGCGGATCGTCGCCGAAAACTCGATCATCGTCGGTAACACAGTGCTTTATGGCGCAACCGAGGGCGAATGTTACTTCCGCGGCGTGGCGGGCGAACGGTTCGCTGTCCGCAACTCGGGAGCGATCGCCATCGTCGAGGGTGTCGGCGACCATGGCTGCGAATACATGACCGGCGGCGTCGTCGTCGTGCTCGGCGCCACCGGCCGCAACTTCGCGGCCGGCATGTCCGGCGGTGTCGCCTACGTGCTCGATGAAACCGGCGATTTCGCCAGCCGCTGCAACATGGCGATGGTCGAGCTCGAGCCGGTGCCGGAGGAGGACGACATGCTGGAGAAGCTTCATCATCACGGCGGTGATCTCATGCACAAGGGGCGTGTCGACGTCTCGGGCGACATGACCCGTCATGACGAGGAGCGCCTTTACCAGCTGATCTCCAACCATCTGCACTATACGGGCTCCACCCGCGCCAAGCAGATCCTCGATCACTGGGCCGACTACCGTCCGAAATTCCGCAAGGTCATGCCTGTGGAATACCGACGTGCGCTTGAGGAAATGGAGCGCAGCCGGATGGGCATCGCCGCCGAGTGATTTGCACCGGGATATTCGCCACGGGCTGATTGCAGGTGGCGAATATCGGAAACGTCTCGATGATCCGTGACGATCATGCCGGCGGCCGATGGCCGTCGAGATCGCCCGGAAGTTTCAGGGGATATGTTCCAATGACGGTCAAGAGAAGCAACCCGCCCGGAATGCCGGGACTGACGACAGACAATTGGCCGCGGATGAGGCGGTCATGAGGGTAAGGGACGAAGAGATGGGTAAGGTAACAGGGTTTCTGGAAATCGACCGGCAGGTGGCGAAGTACCAGCCGGCGTCGGATCGTATCCGCCATTTCCGCGAATTCACGATCCCGATGTCGGATCCGGAAGTGCAGAAACAGGCCGCGCGCTGCATGGACTGTGGCATCCCCTACTGTCACGGCCCCACCGGTTGCCCTGTGCACAACCAGATCCCCGACTGGAACGACCTCGTCTACAACAACAACTGGGAAGCGGCGATCCAGAACCTGCATTCGACCAACAACTTCCCGGAGTTCACCGGCCGTGTCTGCCCGGCGCCTTGCGAGGAAGCCTGCACGCTGAATCTCGAAGATGCGCCGGTTGCCATCAAGACGGTCGAGCAGGCGATCGCCGACAAGGCCTATGAACTCGGCTTCATCCGGCCGCAGCCGGCCACCGTTCATACCGGCAAGAAGGTCGCGGTGATCGGCTCCGGTCCCGCCGGCATGGCGGCTGCCCAGCAGCTCGGCCGCGCCGGCCACGAGGTGCATGTCTATGAACGCGAGACGAAGCCGGGCGGCCTGCTGCGTTACGGCATTCCCGATTTCAAGATGGAGAAGAACTTCATCGACCGCCGCGTCGAGCAGATGAAGGGCGAGGGCGTCACCTTCCATTGCGGCGTCAATGTCGGCGTCGACATCAAGGTCGAGCAGTTGCTCGCCGATCACGATGCCGTTCTCTATTGCGGCGGCTCCGAGACACCGCGCGAGGCGGGCATTCCCGGCACGGACCTTGCCGGCGTGCATGACGCGATGCCTTATCTCGTGCAGCAGAACCGCCGCGTCGGGCGCGAGAACATCGACAGCGTCGGCTGGCCATCGGACCCGATTCTGGCCGGCGCCAAGCATATCGTCGTCGTCGGCGGTGGCGACACGGCTTCGGACTGCGTCGGCACGGCGTTCCGCCAGGGCGCCGTCAAGGTCACCCAGCTCGACATCCGGCCGCAGCCGCCGGAGAAGGAAGATAAGCTCGCCGTCTGGCCCTTCTGGGCGACGAAGATGCGCACCTCCTCCTCGCAGGCCGAGGGCGCCGTGCGCGAGTTCCAGGTGGCGACGCTGGAATTCGTCGGCGAAGACGGGGTGCTGACCGGCGTCAAGTGCTGCGAGGTCGACGAGCGCCGGCGGCCGGTTCCGGGCACGGAATTCGTCATCCGCGCCGATCTCGCCTTCATCGCCATCGGTTTCCGCGGGCCGTTCACGACAAGCGTGCTGAAGGAGCTTGAGGGAAAGCTGACGCTCAACACCGACAGACGCGGTTCGACCAATGTCGTCGCCAACGACCGCGACTACAAGACGTCGGTCGACAAGTTCTGGACGGCGGGCGATGTGCGCCGCGGCCAGTCGCTGGTGGTCTGGGCAATCCGCGAAGGCCGCCAGGCGGCGCGCGCCATCGACGAGGCGCTGATGGGGTCGAGCGTTCTGCCGAACTGACCGCAGGCCGCATAGAGCGAGACAAAACTCCGCCTTTCCGGCGGAGTTTTTTATTGGGGGGATGCGCTGGTGCGACCGCCGCTGGTGCGACCGCTTGACGCGGAGGCATCCGCCGCAAGCCTCAAGCAATGCCGGGAGGCGAGATTTTCCAGCGGGCGCCGAGCTCAGGAGGAGCCGGCCGCGACCGACGCCGCACAGGCATTTCACCAGGATTTTTCACATGGTTTCCGCAGTTGACAGCACCCGGCTGGTTTCGGCCCAATATGCCCTGAAAAACCTTCGCAGCTCCGACGACGACAGTTCGCAGGATAGGCAGAGTTCGTCGGTCGCCAGTATCCTGAGCGCCTACGGGCTCGATTCGAGTTCCGCTTCGCTGCTTTCCAATCAGGCACTGTCCGGGCTGCTCGACACGCTTTCATCCCAGAGCGATACATCAGATCGGACTGACGCGACCGAAGACGGCGCCGCCGTGACCAGCGCTTCCTTCATGTCGATGCTGAAAGAGCAGTTGCAGGATGCGGCTGCGGCCGAAGGCGAGAGCGGCAAGGCCCATGATATGCTGGCCGCGCTGGAGGCCGGCACGCTGACCATCACCGATCCGACGCAGGGCGTATCGATTACCGCCTGGGACGTCGACGATCCCGACGAGGCCGATACTGAAAGCAAAGCCGGCAAGGCGATCGATGTCAGCGGCTGGAGCGATTTTCTCGGTGCGCATCTGGAGCGCGGCGCCGATGGCGCTTTCGTCAAGGAGAACGGCAGCTATGTCGATCAGACGACCGACAGCAACGCCTTCTTCGGCCTGATCGGCTCGAACTATTATTATCTGAGCTGGCCGCAGGCGGCGTCGACGTAAACGGAACGAAGAGGAAGGCTGCCGCGCGGACTTTTTATTTGACCGAGACTTCGGCTGGCGTCTTTGCCGCAGGCAGGCGGTAATCATCGACGCGGCCGGGCGGCGCCGGCGTCATTTCGCCCTGGTCGACCAGAAGGTCGCGGGGCGATCGCGTCAAAGCCGTTGGCGGAGGCCTGGCGCCGAGAAGCTCGGCGCCGCCGTCGAGATTAGGGTCGGAGAGGCTAATCGGCACGGTATGTTCGACCGGATTGGTGGGAAGGCCGAGGCCGGGCAGATTGCTTTCGTCCAGGCGGACCAGATCGGGGCTTGCCTGGGTGCCGAGAAGGCGGCGCGCCGGTTTTTCCACATAGAAGGCAATCTTGCGCCGGCCGGCCTGTGTCAGGTTGATGCCATCGGAGGTGCGCAGACGCACCTGCTGGCCGTTCACATCGGAGCCGGTGACGATGTAGTTGCCGTTTTCATCGACGAAACCATCCCAGATATCGACGAATTCGCCGCCAATGCTTTCGACCTGGTTGCGGTAAAGCTGGTTCATCTGAACGGCATCGGCCGTCATCTGATCGGATTCGAAGGCGGGCAGCCCGACCCAGAGCAGCGGGATCTTGCGGTCGGTGACTTCTTTGCCGAAGGATAGGACGCGGCTTGTGTATTCGGTAAACCAGCCGTCGGTGCGGAATTTTTCCTTGGCGGTATCGGTCATCATCTGCTGGCGGTCGTTGGCGCCGATCATGACGACGACCATTGCCGGCTTCAGCTCGTCGATCATCTTCGGCAGCTGTTCCGGCCAGTCGTAATAATCGTCGCGGACGAGACCCGATGAGACATTGCCGCGGGCTTCGACGACGACGCCGGGCGAGGTTTCGAAGGCGGCGGTCAGACCGTCGCCGAGGCCGCTGGCGAGGAAATCGCCGACGATCAGGATTTTCTTGGCATCGCCGAGCTTCTGCACAACCGGCTCGTCTTGCACGGGCGGCCGCACCGGCGGCGCGGTGCGGGTATTGACCACCGCCTTCTGCGCCGGCGGGCGCTTGCGCTGCTGCTGCTGGCGCCTCGGCTGCGGGGCATCCGGGGCCTGCGGACCGTCATCGAGATAGCGCCGGCCTAGGAAGAAATCGAGGATCGACCGGCGTTGGTAGCGCTGCTGCTCCTGGGCCTCGGCGACATGCACCGGCGCAAGCGCGCCGATGCATAGCGACGCCGCCGTCAAGGCGAGCATCAGCCAACGGACTGGGGTTCGATCAATTTTCTTCATCATGGGCAGTTCCGCATCTGCCGGCATTTTGCACGCAGGGCAGGCCAGCGTCCACTCCCGCTGTTATCTAGGTCACGATTCCGCCGCTTCTAGCGACGAAGGGCGTTCAGAAGCGGCAATGATGGTTCGCCATCCGGTTGCATGCCGATGCGCTGCTGCACGGCTGAAATCGCCGCCTTCGACCCGGAGCCGAAATTGCCGTCGACCTCGCCATTGTAATAGCCGAGTGTCTTCAGACGGGTCTGCAGCTCGAATTTTTCGGTGATGTCGAGGGCGCCGTCCGGGCGCGGCCAGCGCTGCTGCATGCCGCCATAGCCGGCGATCTGGTCGGCCAGCAGGCCGACGGCAAGCGCGTAGCTGTCCGAGGCATTGTAGTTCTTGATGGTGAAAAAGTTGGCGGTCATCAGGAAGCCCGGGCCGTTCGGTCCGGCCGGCATTTTCAACATGGCCTTGGTGGCGCCTTCGCGGAAGGCCTTGCCGTTCGGACGGGTCAGGCCGAGCGCTGCCCATTGGGCGAGCGTATGGGTCTTGCCCACCTGCTTGGCGGCTGCGGCGGGAACGACAGCCTCGTAGCCCCAGGTCTTGCCGGTATCCCAGCCGTTCTTCATCAGCAGATTGGCCGAGGTCGCCAGCGCATCGGGCACGGAGTTCCAGATGTCGCGATGGCCATTGCCGTCGGCATCGACGGCGTAAAGCAGGTAGCTTGTCGGAATGAACTGGGTGTGGCCCATGGCGCCCGCCCAGGAGCCGGTCATCTCGCGGGCCGGCACGTCGCCGTTCTGCAGGATCTTCAGCGCGGCGACCAGCTGCTTCTTGGCGAATTTGGCGCGGCTCGGATCGGCATAGGCAAGGGTTGCCAGCGCGCGCGGCACGTAGTGCAGCCGGTCGTCCTTGTCGAGGATCGCACCGTAGTTCGATTCCATCGACCAGATGGCGAGCAGTATGGTCTTGTCGACGCCGAATCGCTGTTCGATCGCAGCGAGCGTTCTGGCGTGCTTTGCGGCCATCTCACGGCCGATCTTGACCGTATACGGATTGACGCGGGAATCGACGTAGTCCCAGATCTTCGAAGTGAATTCAGGCTGGTAGGCCGCCTTTTCGAGCACGGTCGGATCGGGCTCGCTCACCCCAGAAAAGGCCTTTTGATAGGTTGCCTTACTGATGCCACTCTGAGCGGCTGTTTGGTAAAAATCCGCGATCCATTTCTGGAACCGGGAATCGGCTTTCGCGTTGTCGGGGACCAGTCCCACATGGGCGGCGACAATGAGGGCGAGAGCAAGACCACGAAGGGAGTATTTGTGATTCTGGGTCATCGACAGTCTTATCCGTCATCTTCAGTTTCTGGCGCAGCGGCGCATCATGTCCGCCCAGACCCGAGACTACAGGAACGGAGTCAACAAATTCTTTACCATGGCGATCCGCTGCGGTCACCATTTGCAAAACAGTAGCAATTCTATACTAGTTAAAGCTAAAAAGCTCCATTTCCAAAGCGATATGAATCGAAGCAGGAGGCCGGGTGTGGCTCAACACAACAAAGTTCGTAAAGCAGTATTTCCGGTTGCCGGGTTGGGAACGCGATTCCTCCCTGCAACCAAGGCTGTTCCGAAAGAAATGTTGACCGTCGTCGACAAGCCGATCATTCAATATGTCGTCGACGAGGCGATCGAGGCCGGGATCGAACATCTGGTTTTCGTCACCGGACGCAACAAGCACGTCATCGAAGATTATTTCGACATCCATTTCGAGCTGGAGCAGACGCTCAAGGAGCGCGCCAAGAAGGCTGAGATTACCCTTCTCGCCCAGCAATTGCCGAAGGCCGGCACGGTGAGCTTCACCCGCCAGCAGGAGCCGCTCGGCCTCGGCCACGCGGTCTGGTGCGCCCGCGAGATCGTCGGTGACGAGCCCTTCGCTCTGCTGCTGCCCGATATGATCATGAAGGGCGACAAGGGCTGCATGAAGGGCATGATCGACCTTTACGGCCAAAGCGGCGGCAATATCATCGCCGTCGAGGAATGCGCGCCCGATCAGGCGCATAAATACGGCATCGTCGGCGTCGGCGAGGCGATCGGCGAGGGCTTCCGAATCACCGGCATGGTGGAAAAGCCCGCCAAGGGAACGGCGCCTTCCAACTTCTTCATCAACGGCCGCTACATCCTGCAGCCGGAGATTTTCAAGATCCTCGAAACCCAGGAGCGCGGCGCCGGCAACGAGATCCAGCTCACCGACGGCATGCTGAAGCTGCTGAAGGAACAGGATTTTGCCGGGTATCACTTCCGCGGCACGACCTACGACTGCGGCGCCAAGGATGGCTTCATCCTGGCAAATGTCGCCTATGCCCTCGAACGCGCCGATATCCGCCCGACCGTCGAAGGCGGTTTCAAGGAATTGCTGGCCGGCCTGCGGTAAGTTTTCCGCACAGCTTTCAATGACAAGCGCCGCGCATCCTCCCAGATGCGCGGCGCTTTAGCTTGTTGTTTTATGCATGCCGTTATCCCGGAACCGCTGCACACTTCCGGGCGACATGCATTAGCACTCGATCAGTTCGGCCGGCTGATCTCGTCCAGATACCAATCGATATAGCGCAGCTCGTTCTGCTCCATCGGCGCGATCGGTCCCGGCAAAAAATAATGCGAGAGAACGCCGCGCGAAGTATGCTCGATGATGGCCTTGTCCTCGTCGGTCGTCACCGTCCAGAGCCACACGAGCTTGGCGAGATCATAGTCTCTGCCCTCCTCGGCTTCACTGTTGACGAGCCAGATCAGTTCCATCTCGCAAGCTGTCGGGCCCTTCGGAATAAAGCGATAGATCATGCCGTGGTCGGGATAGCAGACGAGAAATGAGGTGCCGCCGAGATGGACTGAGGTGACGCCGCCATCAAATTCCGTAAATCGGCCCATCAGCATGCTGAGCGGCGAGCCGTCCTGGCTGCCGGTCTTAACACCGTCATAAAGCGCATAGCGGAACGCGTGGATGGCTTCTCTGCCCGTCGCGGATGTCTGCCAGTGATCGCCGGAACCGACCGCGATGCCGAGGGCGCATGTGCGTTCCTCCATCGCGGCGTTCAGCGCCTCGATCATGTGCAGCGGCTGTTCCAGCGCATGAGTCTGCGAATATTCGGGGTGCGCCGGGCCGCAATGGTAGCATTCCACATAATTTTCCACCGCCAGCTTCCAGTTGGCGTCGACAGGATAGGTCTGCCGATGCGCCACCTTAGCCTGCCGCCAGCCATATTGGCCGCAGGTCGCATGGAGCAGATTTTCGACCTCGGAGAAATCGAGCGGGTCGTCTGCGAAGGAAATGAAGATCAAGCCTTCGACCACACGGACATGCAGCGTCTTCAGTCCGTAATCCTCCCGCTTGAAATCTTTTGGCATCAGCCTTGCTGCCTTCAGGCTTCCATCATTGCCATAGGTCCAGGCATGGTAGGGACAGACGAAGATACGGGTATTGCCCTTATCCCGGGTGCAGACCTCGGCGCCGCGATGGCGGCAGACATTGAGCAGCGCATGAATTGTTCCATCGGCATGTCGCGTGACGATCACCTGCTCCGAGGCCATGCGAAACACTTCGAAGTCATTCGGCTTCGGAACAACGCTCTCATGCGCGAGGCAATGCCAATGGCGGCGGAACACGCGCTCCAGATCACGCTCATAAATGTCCGGATCCATGTAGAATGGCCGGGCAAGACCGTGGCCCGGCTTATGAGCCGCAATGAGCTGATCGATGCGGTCGACCGATGGCGCAGCCGGTGTTTGGGTTTCATGTGCTAGCATGGGAATGTCTCCGGAAATACCGATAGGTCCGTCATCACATCCGGACCCTCGCGGCATTCGGATCATACATCGGCGCAAGGGATGGCTCGGCTCTCACCCTCGTTCCTGCAATCTCGATCTCGTAAAATGAGCCAAGCACTTTCGCCACGCTCTCACCCTCACAGGGCACGTAACCCAGCCCGATCGCACCGCCGAGGAAATGGCCGTAATTACCGGAGGTTATCGTGCCGACGATCTCTCCGTCGCGGATGATTGCCTCGTTGTGAAAGAGCAACGGTTCAGGATCTGTGAGCTTGAATTGCACCAGCCGGCGATCAAGGCCCGTTTCCTGCTTGCGCAAGACGGCATCGCGGCCGATGAACTCGCCTTTGCCCGTCTTGACGGCGAAGCCAAGACCCGCATCCAGCACATGATCCTCATCGGTAATGTCATGGCCAAAATGGCGGAACCCCTTCTCGATGCGGCAGCTATCGAGCGTGTGGATGCCGCAAAGCTTCAGACCGAGGTCCAGGCCTGCCAGTTCCAGCGCCTCAAAAACGTGGGCGGCCTGGTCGGTGGAGATATAAAGCTCCCAGCCGAGTTCGCCGACATAGGTAACGCGGTGAGCGCGAGCCAGTCCCATGCCGATCTCGATTTCCCGCGCAGTGCCGAAGGGATGAGCGTCGTTGGAGAAATCGTCAGGGCTGATCTGCTGCATCAGATGACGCGACTTCGGACCCATCACGCAGAGCACGCTTTCGGCGGCCGTCATATCGGTAAGCACGACATTTTCATCGGCCACGTGCCTGCGCAACCAGGCAAGATCCCGCTGCAGTGTTGCACCTGGAACAATGATCAGGAAGGCGGTTTCGGTCAGCCGGGTTGCGGTGAGGTCACTTTCGATGCCGCCACGACGGTTCAGCATCTGCGTGTAGACGATACGGCCGGCGGGCACGTCTATCTGGTTCGCGCAGAGCCGTTGCAGGAAGCGACAGGCGTCGCGCCCTTCGACCCGGATTTTGCCAAAGGAGGTCATGTCGAAGAGACCGACGCCGGTCCTGATTGCCAGATGTTCCTCGCGTTGGTTTTCAAACCAGTTCTGTCGCCGCCAGCTATACTTGTATTCTCGCTCTTGCCCGTCCGTGGCAAACCAGTTTGCGCGCTCCCAGCCAGCCACTTCGCCGAACACGGCGCCACGCGCCGCAAGGTGCTCATGGATCGGCGAGCGGCGTATACCGCGCGCAGTCGCCATCTGCCGATAAGGGAAATGGTCCGCGTAAAGCAGGCCGAGCGTCTCCGTGACACGCTCCTTCAGGTAGAGCCGGTTCTTCTGGAAGGGCTGGGCGCGGCGGATGTCTACCTCCCAGAGATCGAAGGGCGGTTCGCCGTCGTTCATCCATTGAGCAAGCGCCATACCGGCGCCGCCAGAAGATACGATGCCGATCGAATTGTATCCGGCCGCCACCCAATACCCTTTCAGTTCCGGCGCCTCGCCTAAATAGTATCGATCGTCGGGCGTAAAACTCTCCGGGCCGTTGAAGAAGGTGTGGATGCCGGCAGTTTCCAGCATCGGCATCCGGTTGATCGCCATTTCGAGGATCGGCTGGAAGTGGTCGAAATCCTCCGGCAATTGGTCAAAGCAAAAGTCCTCGCGGATCGCCTCGCCCGCCGGCGGCCAGGGCTTGGCGACCGGCTCGAAGGCGCCGATGAGCATCTTGCCGGCATCTTCCTTGTAATAGGCGCACTCGTCCGGCACACGCAGCACAGGCAGAGACTTCAGCCCCCCAACCGGCTCGGTGACGATGTAGAAATGCTCGCAGGCATGCAGCGGCAATGCGACGCCGGATTGCCGAGCGAGATCTCTGCCCCACATGCCGGCGGCGTTGACGACGTTTTCCGTCTCGATGCTGAAACGCTCGCCGGCCTGCTCGCAGACGACGCCGACGACTCGACCATCCCTCGCGAGCACCTCGATGACCTTTACGCCTTCGATGATGTTCGCACCGTGCTGCCGAGCTCCCTTGGCGAGCGCCATGGCGATGTTTGTCGGGTCGCATTGTCCGTCGAGCGGCAGGTGAACCGCTGCCTTGATGTCACCGATGTTGAGATGCGGGTAAAGCGCCTTCGCCTCTTCCGGCGAAATCTCGCGAACGTCGATTTTGAACGCCCGGGCCAACGAGGCTTGACGGTAGATCTCTTCCTTACGCTCTTCGGTCAGGGCTACGGTGATCGAGCCATTTTGGCGCATGCCGGTGGCGATGCCGGTTTCGGCCTCCAGCCTGGCGTAGAGGTCGGCCGAATATTTGGCGAGGCGCGTCATGTTTTGCGAGGCGCGGAGCTGACCGATGAGGCCCGCCGCGTGCCATGTGGTGCCTGAGGTGAGCTGTTTGCGTTCGAGCAATACGACATCGGTCCAGCCAAGCTTCGCCAGATGGTAGGCGATGGAACAGCCTGACACCCCGCCGCCGATGATCACCGCGCGTGCCTTTTGGGGGATGGGTTTCGTCATGCTCGCAGCCTCTCGTTTTCGGGATCCCACAACGGCCGGTCGGGCTGGACGACGGCCTTGAACCGGTCGCCGAAAATTTCAACCTCCAGCTCCGTGCCAGGCAGCGCCAGATCCGACCGCAGCATGCCGAGCGCCACGGATTTGCCGACGCGGTAGCCCCAGTTGCCCGACGTTGTCTCTCCGACCACCTGACCGTCGCGCCAGAGCGTCGACATATAGGGGGCGTCACATTCGCCGGCATCGACGGCCAATGTGACGAAGCGCTTCGTCACACCCTGCTGCTTCTCGTGCTCGAGCGCCGCCTTGCCTTTGAAATCGGGTTTTGCCCAGTCGACGAAACGCTCCAGCCCGCCCTGCAGCACGGTGTAATCGGTCGAAAGGTCGCCCTTCCAGGCGCGGTAGCCCTTCTCGATGCGCAGGCTGTCGAGTGCTTCCATGCCGAATGGCTTCAGGCCATGCTTCTCGCCTGCAGCCCAGACCGCGTCGAAGACCGTGGTCGTGTCGTCCACCTTCGTGTGAAGCTCCCAGCCGAGCTCGCCGACGAAGGAAACGCGCACCAGCTGCAGCCGGCGGCCTGCTATCCGGCAGGACTGGTGTGTCAGCCACGGCTTGGAAAGATCGGCATCCGTGATTTCTGCGAGGATGGCACGCGATTTCGGCCCTGACAGGATCTGGCAGGCCAAACTGTCCGTCACATCGTCGAGGGTGAATCGCGCGTCGTTCGGCAGATGCTTCTGCAACCATGCGAAATCGTGCCACTGCGCCGTCGCTGCGGTGGTCAAGAAGAGAAGGTTCTCTTCCAGCGCCATCACCGACATTTCGGTGACGATACGGCCTTTGTCGTCGGCAAAATAGGCAAGCCCGATGCGGCCGGGTTTCGGCACCTTGCCAGTGATCAGGTCGAGCAGCCAGTCGCGGGCGCCCTCACCCTGCAGGCGGTAGCGGGAAAAGCCCGGCAGATCGAGAATGCCCGCAGCATCACGCACTGCCAGGCATTCCTCCTCGATCCGTTTCTGCCACGGCCCCGCCCGATTCCAGGTCTGCGTTGATTGTTCTGAGGTGTCATCGCCTGATTTGGCATACCAGTTGGCGCGTTCCCAGCCATTATAGGGCTTGAATTGCGCACCAAGCGCCGCGATCCGATCATGGATCGGCGAGAGTTTCCTGTTGCGACCGGCAGGCCAGGCGTGTTTCGGGAAATGCATCGCATATTCGTGGCCGTAAACTTCCATGCCCTTGGCGACGCAGTAATCCTGGTCGGAAGCAAAGCGCGTGTAGCGACGTGGGTCGCAGGACCACATGTCCCATTCGGTCTGCCCTTCGGTCACCCATTCGGCCAGCACCTTACCGGCGCCGCCCGCCTGGCAGATACCGAAAGTGAAGACGCAGGCCTCAAACGCATTCGGCACGCCCGGCATCGGCCCGATCAGCGGATTGCCATCCGGTGTATAGGGAATAGGCCCGTTGATCATGCGTGACAGACCGGCGGTGCCGAGGATCGGCACGCGCTCGACTGCGTCATTGAGATACCATTCGAGCCGCTCGAGATCGTCGGGGAAAAGCTGGAAGGAGAAATCCTCCGGCATCGGATCGTCGGGCGTCAGCCAATGCGCCTTACAATTGCGCTCATAGGGACCGAGGTTCATTCCGGTCTTTTCCTGCCGCAGATAATAGGAGCTATCGACGTCTCGCAGCAGCGGCAGCTTGTGGCCTACCTCCTTCGACCAGGCCGCAAGCTCAGGAATTTCTTCGAACAGCATGTACTGATGGCTCATCACCATCATCGGCACCTCGCGGCCGAACCATTTGCCGACTTCGCGGGCGTAATAGCCGGCGGCATTGACGACATATTCGCAGCGGATGTCACCCTCCGGGGTGGAAACGACCCATTCGTCGTTTTCCCGGCGCGCGCCGGTTGCGGGACAGAAGCGGAAGATCCTCGCCCCCAGATCGCGCGCGCCCTTTGCCAAGGCCTGGGTCAGCTGCGCCGGATCGATGTCGCCGTCATGCGGATCGTGGAGCGCGCCGATGAGGTCATGGGTCTCGACAAAAGGGTATTTCGACTTGATCTGCTCGGGCGATAGGATGTCGAGGTCCATGCCCTGGTAGCGTCCCATGCCGACCACACGCTTGAATTCCTGCAGCCGCTCGTTCGAGTGGCCGAGCCGGATCGAGCCGGTCACGTGGTAGTTCATCGGATAGCCGACCTGAGCGCCCAGCTCGCGATAGAGCGAGGCCGAATAGCGCTGCATGTTCATGATCGACCAGGAGGAAGAAAACGTCGGCACATTGCCGGCCGCATGCCAAGTCGATCCGGCAGTCAATTCGTTTTTTTCCAGAAGCACCGCGTCGGTCCAGCCCGCCATGGCCAGATGATAGAGTGCGGAGACGCCGACAGCGCCTCCCCCGATGATCACAACACGCGCTTGAGACGGCAAATTCGACATGGCTGCTCCTCGTTCGAAGGGAAGTGTGGCAACGAACGCCAGCAGCATCAAGCGGAGGAAACTTGCTTTATTGATCGAAGAATTCGATTAGAAAAATGCAAGGTTGCCCTCGCGCAGTGAGCCAAGAAAGAACATGCAGATTGATCTTATCGAGACTTTTCTCGACCTGATGGAAACCCGCAGCTTCAATCGCACGGCCGAACGGTTGAACATTACGCAATCAACCGTTTCCCATCGCGTTAAGGCGCTGGAGGCGCAATTCAACCGAAAGCTCTTCACGCGCAACAAGGGTGGCACCGCGCCGACAGCGTCGGGCCTGCGTTTCCTCGATCATGCGAAAGCTCTGCAATACCAGTGGCATGAGGCAACCCGAGCAGTCGAGAATGCGGGCGCCTATGAGCGATCCATGCGGCTTGGCATCCAGCACGACCTTGCCGAAATCTTTGCCGGGCGCTGGCTTTCCGCGGTCCGCGCCGAGCTGCCTGCGACATCGATCTACGTGGAAGCGGACTACTCGATCCAGATGAACCGAGACCTCGCAGCTGGAGATCTCGATCTGGCCGTTCTCTATACTCCGCACTACCTGCCCGACCTTCACTATGAGAGAATCGGGGAAATGACATATCATCTGGTCAGCACCGTCGCCTGCACCGTCGGCGCACTTCGACCCGAAACCTATATCCAGGCCATTTATTCACCGGCCTTCGACCGTGCCCACAGACTGGCTTTGCCGCATCTGTCGGCAGCACCGCTGGCGTCGGGGCAGAACACCGCCATCACGGGTTTGCTGACGACGCTGGGAGGCGCCGCCTACGTCATGAAAAGCAGCGCCGCGCGACTTGCCGAGGAGGGTGTCGCTTTCCCGATAGAGGACGCTCCACCCATTCAACAGACGGTCTATGCCGCAACCAGCATCCGCACACGTCACGCCCATCAGCACCGCCGCATCATCGGCATCCTGCAGGATCTGATAGCATCAGCCTGAGCCGGTGACAGATCACTTCGGAGCAATTTCGGATGACGCTTTTGCGTGTGGTCTGGGGCAGGTACCGCTGCGCTAGAACATGATGATTTAAGGCCGGGTCGGCCTTAAATCTGAATCCTGTTCTAACTTAAAGAGTTAGAGCATGATGTCGTCCGAAAACCGCTCACACTTTTCGGCATCATGCTCTAGCGTTTGAGCTTCAGGCCGACGCCGGCGCGGAATTGCTGCGAGTCGTCGCCGTCCTTGCGCGTGGTCAGCTCGTAGCCGAGCGTGCTGGTCAGATCGAGATAGCGGTTGATATTCCAGGTCAGCCCAGTCGCCGCGGTGTAGACGAGCTCGTCGTTGATGGTGCCGTCAGTGGGATAATCGCGCCATATGACGCCGCCGATCATCGTGCCCACCAGATTGTCGCGCAACTGATGGGTGACGGTCGTCGTCAGCGCGTGCGAGACGTAGCCGCTTTCGCCCGCGGTGGTCGAGGGCTGGATGCTCGTCTGCAGGTCGAAATTGACGTCGGTGCCGCGGATCGGCGACCAGAGCAGGCTCGCATCGAGCGTCGCGGTATCGATCGAAGACAGACGGCTGTCTTCAAAATCGGCCATCGCGTAGCCGACACCGACCTCACCCTTGAGCTTTTCGCCGAGATCGACTTCGACGCCGGCTTTGGCGCCATAGCTGTGGCCCGAACGTTCGTAACCGGCGGAGTCGCGCGTTTCGTCATAGAGAGTACGGCCGACCGTGGCTTCGATGAAGGGGATGAGCGCGGGCGACAGCTCATAGCCGACGCGGCCGCGCAGCGTGCCCGTCGTCTGGTCGCGGTCGCTCAAGGTCACGGTCGTGCCGTTCGAAAGCGTGGCATCGGAATAGATCGAGCGGCTCAGCGCCAGTGCCGTCGTGCCGCGCAGGATGCCGAAATCGCGTTGAACGGAGGCGCCGGCTGTGAATTCCTGCACGTCGGACTGTTGCGCGGCATTGGCAATGGCGTCGGGGTCGTCTGTATCTTCCCGATAGAAATTATAACCGGCGGTGAGGTGGGCGACCGTATCGTCGGGAAGATCCAGCCTGAGATCGCTGTTGATCTTGAAGGAAGGTTGCTCCTCGCCTTCGCCGCTGACATTCTTTTGCCAGGCGCCTTCCGAGGTTACTGTCAGCTGGTGTAGGCCCCAGTCTGAGGTCAGCGTCGCGGCCGCATCGGTTTCGAGGAAGGAGCGCTGCTCTCTGGTATTGCCGTCCTTGGTGGTCTCGGTGTTGATGCTCTGGGTGACGCTCGGGCGCAGCACGAAGGTGCCGATCGGAATGCCCGGGGTTTCCGCCGTCGAGGCGCTTTCGGCAGCCTTGCGGCGCGGCAGCGTGTCGTCGATCGGCGCTTCGCGGGTGTTCAGCCGGCGAATGTCCTCGTCGAGGATGGAGCCGGTAATGTCGTCGCCGGATTGCGCGTCCGGTATGGCGGGACTCTGGGCATCGTCTGCGTTTGTGGCCGCACTGTTTGCCGCCGGCGCGGCCAAACCGTCGCTCCCGTCATCGAAACCGGCTTCGGATGCCGCACCGGTCGTAGCGCGATTGTTCTCGGAGGATACTGCGCGACTGGTCGCCGACTGCAACGAAGCGGACTGCGCGAAAGCCGGTGTCTGGCCGAGAAGCAGGCTGCCGAACGCAGTAAAGCAGACGGCACGGCTCATGGCGCGGAGCGGCATCACACTGCTCGTCTGTTTTGGTTGGCCCATGCAATTCGCGCCTGACATGCTTTCGGTTCTTACCCAAAGGTAAAGCCTCGTGGTTAATCATTCGTTGCCGACGGCGGGCGCCGTTCACATTTCGGAAAGAGTGCGGGGTGGACTTGGAAAGTGAAAAGGTCTAACGCAGCTTCATGAACAGAAGAGCGATAAACCTCGTTGAAAACAGCGTGCTCAAATCGGCAAAACGCACGATAGAGACCGAAAGACGCGGTCTTGAGGCGCTCGAACAGGCCTTCGACAATGGATTGGCCGGCCCCTTCACACGCGCCGTCGAAACCATCGGAGACATCTCCGGCCGCGTCATCGTCACCGGCGTCGGCAAAAGCGGGCATATCGGCGCCAAGCTTGCGGCGACGTTCGCGTCAACCGGGACGCCTGCCTTCTTCGTGCATGCGGCGGAGGCCAATCACGGTGATCTCGGCATGATCGCGCCCGACGACGTGGTGTTGGCGATTTCCAAAGGCGGCGAGAGCGCCGAGCTCAAAAGCATCATTTCCTTTACGCGACGTTTCTCCATTCCGCTGATCGCGATCACCTGCAGCGACCGTTCCTCGCTTGCAACAGCCGCCGATATCGTCCTTCTCGTGCCGAACGAGCAGGAGGCATGCCCGAACGGGCTGGCGCCGACAACCTCGACGCTGATGCAGCTTGCAATCGGCGACGCGCTGGCCGTGGCGCTGTTGGAGGCGCGCGGCTTTACCGCCACGGATTTCCACGTCTTCCATCCCGGCGGCAAGCTGGGCGCGAGCCTGATGCATGTCGCCGATATCATGCATACCGGCGAGCGGCTGCCGCTCGTGGCCAGGGGCACGGCGATGCCGGAGGCGATCACAGTGCTGTCGCGCAAGCATTTCGGCTGCGTCGGCGTGCTTGACGAGGATGGGCGGCTCTGCGGCATCGTCACCGAAGGCGACATGGCGCGCAACCTGACCCGCAATCTTGCCGAACTTGCCGTCGACGACATCATGACGCGGACGCCGAAGACGGTGAAGCCGACAATGCTGGCGACCGCCGCGCTGGCGCTGCTCAACCAGCATCACATCGGCGCGCTGATCGTCATCGACGACGAGCGCCGCCCGGTCGGGCTGGTGCATTTCCACGATCTGCTGCGGATCGGCGTCGCCTGATCAGAGCTGTTCAGACGGGTTCGACTCTGAGATCGCGACCGTTGCTCGAAACCACCTTCACCTGCGTTCCCGCCGGCAGGTCGGGTCCCATCACCTGCCATAGCGTATCGTCGAGGCGGATGCGGCCGCGGCCCTCGCGGATCGGTTCGTGCAGCGTCGCCGTGCGGCCGACGAGGCTCGCGCCGCGCTGATTGAGGAAGGGCTCGTCGGTCGTCGAATTGCGCAATGTCAGCCGGCGGCCGGCAAAGGTTGCGGCGACGGCGAGCAGCGCAAAAAGGATCGCCTGCAGCTCCCAGACCCAGAAGGCGCTGTCCCAGAAGATGAGCGACAGCGCGCCGACGATCAGGGCGGCAAGGCCGATCCAGACCAGGAAGAAGCCGGGCACGATCATTTCGGCGGCGAGCAACACGAGGCCTGCGACCCACCAGCTCCACGGACCAAGTTCGGCGATGATCTTCGCCAGCATGGTTTAGCGCTCCTGATCGGGATTGAACGGATTGGGGGTCGACGACGGATTGATCGGCGGCGTCGAGCGTGCCGGTGCCTGGCGAGGACGCGGCAAGGGCGGCGGTGATGCCGGGTTGTTGCCCGCATCGCCGAACACTTCGCGCGCAATGGCGCCGATGCCACCGAGCGAGCCCAGGATGGAAGAGGCTTCCATCGGCATCAGCACGATCTTGGAATTGGATGCCGAACCGATCGAGGTGAGCGCCTCGGTGTATTTTTGCGCGACGAAATAGTTGATCGCCTGGATATCGCCGGCGGCGATTGCTTCGGAGACCATCTTTGTCGCTTTGGCTTCGGCCTCGGCCAGGCGCTCGCGGGCTTCGGCGTTGCGGAAGGCCGCCTCGCGCTGGCCTTCGGCCTGGAGAATGGCGGATTGCTTGGCGCCTTCGGCCCTGAGGATCTGTGCGTTGCGTGAACCTTCGGCTTCCAGCACCTGGGCACGCTTCTCGCGCTCGGCCTTCATCTGCCGGGCCATCGCATCGACGAGGTCGCGCGGCGGCTGGATGTCCTTGATTTCGACGCGGGTGACCTTGATGCCCCAGGGCTGCACGGCTTCGTCGACGACGCGCAGCAGCCGGTCGTTGATCGCATCGCGGTTGGAGAGCAGTTCGTCGAGATCCATCGAGCCCATGACCGAGCGGATATTGGTCATGGTCAGATTGAGGATGGCGTTTTCGAGGTTGGCAACCTGATAGGCGGACTGGGCGGCGTTCAGCACCTGGTAGAAGGCGACGGCATCGGCCGAAACCGAGGCATTGTCCTTGGTGATCACCTCCTGGGTCGGCACGTTCAGCACCTGCTCCATCACGTTCAACCGAGCACCGACGCGCTCGATGAAGGGGGTGATGAGGTTGAGGCCGGGCTCCAGCGTGCGGGTGTAGCGGCCGAAGCGCTCGATCGTATAGCGATAGCCCTGCGGCACGGTCTTGATCCCGGCAAAAAGCACCAGGATGACGAAGATGACGAGTACGATCACGACGATGTCGAAGCCGCCGAACAGCATGAATTCCTCCTATCGGCGCATGCATGCGCGCCTCACAACTGATGTGGTGAGGTAGCATGTTCTTTGCGAGGAAGAAATGACCCACGGATGCCCCACCTCCAAGGAAAAGGAGGATGAGTCAGGGCAGGTTTTTCAGCGTGGAATCTCTCAGATCCAGCCCTGCAATTCGCGGCGGACGACCTTTTCCAACACCGTCATGCCGTCCTCGCCGTCGTTGAGGCAGGGGATATGCGCGAACTTCTCGCCGCCATTCTCGTGGAAGGAATGGGCCGCCTGTTCGGCGATTTCTTCCAGGGTTTCCAGACAGTCGGAGACGAAGCCGGGATTGATGACGGCGATGCGCTTGACGCCGTCCTGGGCGAGCTTCTCCACCGTCTTGTCGGTATAGGGCTGCAGCCATTCCTCCGGCCCGAAGCGGGACTGGAAGGTGACCATGAAGTTTTCCTTGGTGAGCCCGAGGCGCTCGCGCAGCAGCCGGCCGGTCTTCTGGCATTGACAGTAATAGGGATCGCCCTGCTTGAAATAGGACATCGGAATGCCGTGGAACGAGGCGAGCAGCATTTCCGGCTTCCAGTCGAGCGTCGCAAGATGTTTCTCGACGGACTTTGCGAGGGCTTCGATATAGGTCTCGTCGTCGTGATAGTCGGGCACGGTGCGCAATGCCGGCTGCCAGCGCATCGAAAGCAGCTTCTGGAACGCCTTGTCGTTGACGGTGGCGGTGGTCGCCGCCGCATATTGCGGATAAAGCGGGAAGAGCACGATACGGTCGCAGCCTTCCTGCTTCAGCGCGTCGATGCGCGAGGCGATCGACGGCGTGCCGTAGCGCATTGCCCAATCCACTTTGACCGTCGCCAGATCCTTCAGACGCTCGGCCATCAGCTCGGACTGATTGCGCGTATAGGTGCGGAGGTAACTTTCGTTCTTCTGCTTGTTCCAGATCAGCTCATAGGCCTTGCCGACCTTTTGCGGGCGGGTATTGAGCACGATGCCGAACAGGATCGGATACCACTTCCAGGGCGACCATTCGATGACGCGGCGATCGGTGAGGAACTCCCGGAGATAGCGGCGCATCGACGTGTAGTCGGTGCCATCGGGCGTGCCGAGATTGACCAGCAGGACGCCGATCTTGCCTGACTTGACGGCCGGATGATCTGCCGGGCGGAGTGAAATATCTGCTGTCATTCTGGCCCCAACGCTCTTTTGTCTCGTCGGCTCATACGCAGCCCCGAAATCGTGGTTCACCCTATAGAAAGAAAAACCGGCCCGGGAAAGCCCGGGCCGGCCATGGAAATCGGGACATATCGTCTTACTTGGCGGGAACCTCGATCTCTTTGCCGACCGTCAGATGGCGCGGGTTCGGCTTCCCGTTGGCCTCCGAAAGCTTCCGCCACAGCGTGCCGTCGCCATAGAAGGTCACGGCCAGATCCCAGAAGGTATCGCCCGCGGCGATGACATGGGTGGACGGCGTCGTTGCGGCAGGTGCGGAGGCTGCCGGCGCGGCTTCCGCAGCGGGGGCGGGTGTTGCCGGTGTTGCTGGTGCCGCCGGGGCAGGCGCGGTGGCTGGTGCGGGTGCTGCCGGTGCTGCAGGGGCGGGGGCGGGTTCGGCGGTTGGTGCAGGGGCTGGCGGCGTTGCCGGTGCGGGAGCGGCCGGTTCGGCAGACGGCGCCTGCGCCTGCGCCTGCGCCACAGCTGCGCCGTTTTCGGTGACGCGGCCGTCTGTATAGGGCTTATAGGGCGAGTGGGCGGCCAGATATTCGGCGGTCACGTCGGCAAGATCCGGACCAAAGTCATAGGCGTTCTTGCCGTCCTTGAAGATCGAATAGCCGTCGCCGCCGGCCCGCATGAAGTTGTTGGTGGCGACCTTGTAAGTCTTGGCCTGGTCGATCGGAGCGAAGCTGTCGCCCTCCTTCACCTGGACATTGCTGACGCGGCTGCCGACAGGCTTCGACTGGTCGAAGGCGAATTTCAGGCCGGCGACCTGCGGGAAGCGGCCGGCGCCCTGATCGATCTGGCTGACGCCGTTTTCGAGCGCCTTGACGACATCTGCGCCGGTGGCCTCGAAAGTGGCGAGCGTATTCTGGAAGGGCAGGACGGTGATGACTTCGCCCTGGGTAACCTCACCGCCGTCGATCGATGCGCGCAGGCCGCCGCCGTTCTGGAAGGCGATGGTGACGCCCTGATTTTGGGTGCGATCGAGCATAGCGTCAGCCACCAGATTGCCCATCGAGCATTCCTTGACGCGGCAGACCTTGCGATCGCCATCGATCGGGGCTTCGGAGGAACCGATGACCTTCTTGCGCAGTTCTTCGATCGGTTTGGCGAGTTCCGCGATGCGGGCAACGACAGCCGGATCGGGCGTGAAGCTGGAATCGATCAGGATCGGATCGCCCTTGGCATCCTTGACGACGCCGCTATCGTCGAAATTGACGACGAGATCGCCGAGATACTTGCTGTAGGAGGCGGCCTGGACGACCGGCACCTTATAGCCGCCCGGGTTGTCGACCATCGTCGGATAGGGGCCTTCGGCTTTGGGGTCGGTGTTGGAAAGTAGGCTATGGGAATGGCCGCCGACAACGACGTCGACATCCGGGATCTTGGCGATCAAAGCGAGATCGCGGGGGTAGCCGACATGGGTCAGCGCGATGATCTTGTTGACGCCCTGGCCCTTCAGATCCTGAACGGCCGAGGTGATCGCCTGGACATCATCGGCGATGGTGACGTTCGGGCCGGGGGAGGACAGTTCCGCTGTATCATTGGTGACCGCGCCGACGATGCCGATCTTCTGGCCGCCGACATCGAGCACCAGCGAGGGCTTGATACGGTCGCCGAGCTTGGAGGCGGCTGCTGCCTTGACGTTGGCGGTGACGACGGGGAACTGCACCTTGTCGAGGAAGGTCGCAAGCCCGTCCTCGCTGTCGTCGAATTCATGGTTGCCGACGGTCATGGCGTCGAACTTCATCAGGTTGAGGAATTCGGCTTCCGCAGCGCCCTTATAGGTGGTGTAGAACAGCGAGCCCTGAAAATTGTCGCCGGCATTCAGCAGGAGGACATTCTTGCCGGATAGCGCCTGACGGCGCTGGTCGATCGCGGTCTTCAGGCGGGCAGCACCGCCGAAGCATTCCTTCTTGCCTTCTTCCTCGGCCGAGCAGGTGGAGTCGAACTTGTTGATCGATTCGATGCGCGAATGGAAATCGTTGATATGAAGAATATTGAGTTCGTAATCGGCAAAAGCGGCGCCCGCGCTCAGCGCCAGCATGGACGCGGTCAAAAGACCGAAGCTAAAAGACTTCGTCATCCCTGTTCTCCTGATTGAGGCGAGAGATCCCCCTGATCCTCGCCAATCCCTTCCTTAAAGCGCGTCGCATCAAACTTGATTCATGTGACGCGCTTTAGCTCTTTGTTTTTATGCATGTCGTTATCCCGGAACCGCTGCACACTTCCGGGCGACATGCATTAGTCCGCCGGGGCGGTTCCCGGCCTGCGGATGTTCCATCAGACGATGGGCGACCGCAAGAGAAAGCTGGGCCAAGCCGGGCGCTTTCCAAGGGGGCGGGGCAAAAAAGCCGGGTGGCTATTACAGGCATTCGCCGTCGACGGCGTTTCGGTAGAGTTCGTGCACGGCCTCCGCGATATTCACAACCGTGGCGAGGGCGACGATCAGACAAAGAAGAAAAACGAGGCGGTGAAAGCGCTGGCCGGCCCGATAGGCAAAGAGCGCGCCGGCGCCGTAGATCAATATTGTCGGCACGGCCAACATCAGCACCTGGCCCGGTCCGTCGCAATCGAGAGCGGCGATGCCCTGGGCACGATAGACGTTGGCCGGAAAAAGGATGGCAAGCGTCGCGAGCGGCAGCGCGAGCAGCAGCACGAGGTAAACGGCGAGGGCGCGCATGGTGTGCTTAGCCTATCGCCTTATCTTCAGCCTCGGCGGGAAAGTGTGAACTGCGCGCCGGAGTCGGAGGTGCAGTTGAGCTGGCTCGGGTTGACGAGGGCGCAATTGACCTTGGACTGGGTCTTGCGCACCAGCGAGGTCATGTTGATCTCGACCAGGGTCGGCGAGGTATTGATATAGGTGCCCGAGGCAAGAAGCTGGTTGCTGTCGGTCGTGCGGGTGGTGAAACTACCGCCCTGGAAGGTGGAAACGATGCCGTTCGGATCGCTCCAGTTGCCTTCGACGCCGGTGGCGGCGGGCGCGACTGCAACCGGCATGGGGCGCGGTCCTGACGAAACACAGGCGGCAAGGGCGGCAGTTGCACCGACAAGAACGAGACCAGTTCTGATTTTCATAAGGCTTCTCCCGGCGATTCGGTGTGGCGGACAGCCGCCAAGTTCGGGCAAAACATGGCGCGCGCCTGTCGCGAAGGCAAGCCTTGGCGGGGTGCCGGGCGGCATTTAGACAGCAGGCGTTACAAAAATGCCCGCCTTGCGGCGGGCATTTTTAAACTTGCACGAGTGATCTCAGCGAACGAGAATGTTCCTGAACTGCCACGAATCCTTGGTGTCGATATCCTCAGGGAAAAGGCCCGGGCGGCCATCGAGCGGGGTCCAGTCGGTGTAGTGTCCCTCGACCGGGCCGAGATAGGGCATCTGCACTTCGAGGCAGCGCTTGTAATCGATCTCGTCGGCTTCGACGATGCCGGCAGTCGGGTTTTCCAGCGCCCAGACCATGCCGGCGAGAACGGCTGAAGTGACCTGCAGGCCGGTGGCGTTCTGGTAGGGCGCGATGCGGCGCGTTTCTTCGAGCGACAGGCGCGAGCCGTACCAGTAGGCGTTCTTCTCATGGCCGTAGAGCAGGACGCCGAGTTCGTCGATGCCGTCCTCCAGCTCGTCCTCGTCGAGAACGTGGTGGACCGGCTGCGGCGTGCCGCCATTGCCGAACATTTCATGCAGCGAAAGCACGGCGTCGTTGGCCGGATGGTAGGCATAATGGCAGGTCGGGCGGAAGGTCACTTCGCCGTCCTTGTCGCGAACCGTGAAGTAGTCGGCGATCGAGATCGACTCGTTGTGGGTCACGAGGAAGCCGTATTGCGGGCCGGGCGTCGGGCACCAGGTGCGCACGCGGGTATTGGCGCCCGGCTGCTCCAGGTAGATCGCCGCCTTGTTGCCCTTCTTGTGCTTCTTAGCGTTCTTCGGCATCCACTCTTCATGCGTGCCCCAGCCGAGTTCAGCCGGCTGCATGCCCTCGGAGATGAAGCCTTCGACCGACCAGGTGTTCCAGAAGACGTTGAGCGGCTTCGGATGCTTGGTGCGCTGGGTGTCGCGCTCGGCGATGTGGACGCCCTTGACGCCGAGCTTCTTCATCAGCTTGGCCCAGCCTTCGCGATCGTGCTGGTCCGGTTCGTCGAACTTCAGGCCGGTGTCGTTGGCCAGGTTGACGAGCGCCTGCTTGACGAACCAGGAGACCATGCCCGGATTGGCGCCGCAGGTGGAGACGGCGGTGGCGCCGCCTGGGTTCTTCGCCTTTTCCTTGCGCACGGTTTCGCGCAGCGCATAGTTGGTGCGGTCGGCATTGCTCATGCCCTTGTCGAAATAGAAGCCGAGCCAGGGTTCGACGACGGTGTCGACATAGAGCACGTCATGCTTGCGGCAGAGCTTGATGAGGTCGAGCGAGGAGGTGTCGACCGAGAGGTTGACGCAGAAACCCTGGCCTTCGCCTTCCGTCAGAAGCGGCTTCAGCAGCTCCTTGTAATTGTCCTTGGTGACATATTCCTTGATGTGGCGAACGCCGTGCTTCTTCAGGATCTCCATGTCGGAGGGCTCTTCGCGCGGGTCGATGACGACCATCCGGCTCTTGTCGAATTTGAAGTGGCGCTCGATCAGCGGCAGGGTGCCGCGACCGATGGAGCCAAAGCCGATCATCACGATCGGACCGGTAATTTCGGCATATACCGGATAGTTCTGTTCCGTCATTCTTTTCTCCTGTGGAAGAGGACGAAGGCGTTCAGCCCGAAGAATTCTTTTGAAATTGCCGCAGAAATTGCGAGGTGACCGGCTCTAACCACAAATCGGCGTCACAATAAAGAGTGTTGAGGGGGAAAGCTCAAATATCGGGCGGGTGAGAGGTCGGCGAAGTCATCTGACCGGCCTCCTGCAAAATCAGCGTTTGAGGATTTCCAGTCCTTCGACCGTCGTCGTCACGGCAAGCTCGGTGATGTCGTATTCGGCGACGCCGTGGAGGGTGAAAGGATCGGCGGCGACATGGGTCTCGATTGCGGCGCGGTCGCCGATTGCGAGGATCGCGCCGCCGGTGCGCGGCACCTTGCGGCCGGAAGCGAGGAACCAGCCGTTGGCATAACCCTCCTTCACCCAGGCCATATGCGGCTCCATGTGCTTGTCGGCTTCGTCGTTGGATTTGAGATAGGTGAGGGAGAGAATGAACATGGTCAGTTCCTCAGAAGGTCGGCGCGGATCAGGCCGCGCAGCGAATTGCCGATATAAAGCGTGCCGGCATCGAGATCGGCAAGGGTGAGGCGGCCGACGCGGGCCTTGCGCGCGCAAATGAGTTCGGTGCGCAGCACGCCGGCGAGCAGGCCGCAGGAGACGGGCGGGGTGCGCAGCATGCCGGTGCCGTCATCCAGGAAGATCGAGGTGATGGTGCCCTCGCAGACTTCGCCATGCTCGTTCAGGAGGATGACTTCATCGGCGTCGGCAGACGGATATTCGGCGCGCGCGGCCTCGTAGGCGGCCCGGCGCGTGGTCTTGTGACGCAGCAGCTTGTCTGCGGAGTTCAGACGGGTTTCGGAGATGCGGACGGTCCAAGTGGTGCCGGGGGTCAGCGGAACGAAGGCGGCGCTCGTCACCTCCATGCGGCCTTGAGCGTCGAAGGTCAGGCGGACGCGCAGCGGACCGACGGCAGCTGAAACGGCTTCGTCAAGCCTTGCCACGGCATCGATCGGCTGCGGGAAGCCAAGGCGGCGGGCGGAGCGGGAAAGCCGGGCGAGGTGCAGCCGCAGGCGGATAAAACCGTCGCCGGGCTGCCAGCGCAGCGTCTCGACCAGCCAAAAATCGTTCATCGCGCGATCCATTGATCGCCGACGGCGAAGCGGGCCTTGAGCAGGCATTCCTCATATTCGGCCTCGGCGGTGGAATCGAAGACGATTCCGCCGCCGACATTGAAGACGGCCCGGCCGCCGTCAAACAGCGTTATGGTGCGGATGGCGACGGAGAACCGCATGGCGCCGCTCGGCGAAACCATGCCGATTGCGCCGCAATAGGCGTCGCGGGGCTCATCCTCGAGCGCGTGGAGGATTTCCATCGCGCGGATCTTCGGCGCGCCGGTGATCGAGCCGCAGGGAAAAAGCGCGGAAAAGATGTCGCGGATCGAAAGCCCGGGGATGAGCCTTGCCTGCACATGGCTGACCATCTGATGGACGGTCGGATAGGTCTCGATGTCGAAGAGCTTCGGGACGTCAAGCGTGCCGACCTCGGTGATGCGGGAGATATCGTTGCGCAGCAAATCGACGATCATGCGGTTTTCCGCCTGCGTCTTGATATCGCGGCGCATGGCCGCGACAATCTCGGCATCCTCCGTGGCGTTGGCGCCGCGTTTCGCCGTGCCCTTCATCGGATGGGTCTCGATCCAGCCCTCTTCATCGGTGCGGAAGAACAGTTCGGGCGACCGCGACAGGATGACCGGACCGCCGAGATCGATCAGGGCGCCGTATTTGACCGGTTGGCGTTCGATCAGCGACCAGAAGGCAGCGCGAGGATCGCCGTTCCAGCGGGCCTCGACCGGCATGGTGAGGTTCGCCTGATAGGCGTCGCCGAGCCTGAGATGCTCGTGAAGCCGGTCGAAACGCTCTTTATATATAGGGAAATCCCAGGCGGCTTTCGGGGCGGTGAGGAACTCTTCGTTTTCGAGACGCTGTTTCGGCCGGGCAAGCGGGTGTGTGTCCGGGTGGGGCGCGTCGAAGACGCCGAAAAGGAGAAGAGGAGTTTCGCGATTTTCCCCAGCGAAGGAGGCGAGTTTTTCTTCGAAGAGATATCCGGCCTCGTAGGCCATGTAACCGGCAAGCCATTTGCCTGCGGCCTTGGCCGCTTCCATTCTGATAAGGGCGGTGAAGAATTCGGTGCGCGTTCGCGCAATGATGATCTCGGCCGGTTCGGTGAAAAGCATCGCCCGGCTGGTCGTATCGTCGCGGAAGAGAATGTAGGGGTCAGACATGGTTGCGCCGCATCTTGCTTATCTATCCGAGAGCTGCGGCGGTTTTGTTCTTTGGGATGCAGCGGCAGGCTGAGACTCCACGCTCCACGCTCCACTCATTCCTGTCCTCGGGCTTGACCCGAGGGATGTCACAGGAATCCGGCCACGGCGCGTCCGCGCCGTGAGTGACTCATTTCCGGCAGACAAGGAGTCTCCTGCGCCCAAGGACTTGGGCGCGCTGGATTCCTGTGACATCCCTCGGGTCAAGCCCGAGGACAGGAATGAGGGAGATGGGGGTACCGCCATGATTCCTCGTGGACGTTGCAGAATGCGGTTGGCGGATGATTGGCCACCATGGCATTCGCTCTAAAGTCTGGCCGAGCCTTACGCCCTATCCAAAGCCTCCAATTCGTCGATCAGCCCTTCGATCATCGACAGGCCCTGGCTCCAGAACGACGGATCGGTGGCGTCGAGGCCGAAGGGCTTCAAAAGCTCCGAATGATGCTTGGTGCCGCCGGCCTTCAGCAGCTCGAAATACTTCTCCTGAAAACCCTTCTCGGCCTTCTGGTAGACGGCATAGAGCGAATTCACCAGGCAATCGCCGAAGGCATAGGCGTAGACATAGAAGGGCGAGTGGATGAAATGGGGGATATAGGCCCAATAGGTCTCGTATCCTTCCGAAATGCTGATCGCCGGCCCGAGGCTTTCCGACTGGACCGACAGCCAGAGTTCGCCGATATCGTCGGCTGTGAGTTCGCCCGCCTTGCGGGCGGTGTGCAGCTTGCGCTCGAATTCGTAGAAGGCGATCTGTCGCACGACCGTGTTGATCATGTCCTCGACCTTCTGGGCGAGCATCGCCTTGCGCTCGCGCTTGTCGCTGGTCTTTTCCAGAAGCGCGCGGAAGGTCAGCATCTCGCCGAAGACCGACGCCGTTTCGGCAAGCGTCAGCGGCGTCTGGCACATCAGCGCCCCTTGCGCGCCGGCGAGAACCTGGTGCACGCCGTGGCCGAGTTCATGGGCAAGCGTCATCACGTCGCGCGGTTTGCCCATGTAGTTGACGAGCACATAGGGGTGGGCCGAAGGAACCGTCGGATGGGCAAAGGCGCCGGGCGCCTTGCCGGGGCGGACCGGGGCGTCGATCCATTGCTCGTCGAAGAAGCGCCGGGCGATATCAGCCATCTCGGGGGCGAAATTGCCGTAGGCCGACAGCACCGTATCCTTCGCCTCGGGCCAGGAGATGACGGCGCTGGAGGTTTCCGGAAGCGGCGCGTTGCGGTCCCAGAAATTCATCTGCTCCATGCCGAGCCATTTCGCCTTCATCTTGTAATAGCGGTGCGAAAGCCGGGGATAGGCTTCACGCACGGCTGCGGCCAGCGCATCGACGACCTCGCGCTCGACGCGGTTTGCGAGATGCCTGGAGTCGGCGATGTCCTCGAAGCCGCGCCAGCGGTCGGCAATATCCTTGTCCTTGGCAAGCGTATTGGTGATCAGCGTGAAGATGCGGATATTGGCCTTGAAGGTTGCCGCGAGTGCCATGGCAGCCTTGCGGCGCACCTCGGGATCCTTCTCCTGCAGCATGTTCAGCGCCACTTCGAGCGGCACTTTCTGGCCATCGATTTCATAGCGCAGTTCCGCCATGGTTTCATCGAAGAGGCGGTTGAAGGCGGCTGCCGAGGTCATCGACTTTTCGAGGAAGAGCTGTTCCAGCCGGTCGTCGAGTTGGTAGGGCTTGTCTTTCCGGAGGTCGACCAGCCAGGGGCGATAGTGGCCGGCAGCGGGGTCTTTGGCCATGCTGGCATCGATCACCGCGTCGTCGATGCGGTTGAGTTCGAGCGCGAAGAACAGCAGATGGCCGGAGAATTCGGTGATTTTGGTCTGCACGTCGCCGTAGAGCTTGCCGTTGGCCGGATCGGTGGTGTCGGAGAAATAGGTGAGGCCGGCGAAGGAGCCGAGGCGGCCCATGATATCGTCCAGCGCCTCATATTCCTTCAGCGCGGCGCCGATGCCTTCGTCGCCGGCTTTCGTCGCCGCCTCGGCGAGTTTGCCCTTCCATTTTTCTTCAAAGGCGATCGCGGCCTTGCCGGCCTTTTCCATGTCGGCGACGAAGGCGGTCGAGGTGGCGGAGGGATAAAGATCCTGCAGCCTCCAGACCGGCAGATCGCCGAGCCCCGGATCGGAGGGCCCGGCTGGCGCTGCTGCCGACAAAAGAAGGCGGGCGTGCGGGAGCTCGATTTTCATGGGGCAATTCCTCTCCACTTTCATAACAGGTCTGCTTGAATAAGCGCGAGAAGGCCCGGCATCAAGGGCCTTTCGGCGCATGAAAGGCGTCGCTTCGGCACGAAAACGACCCGTTCCAATCGTTAAAATGCAATTGTTTCTCAAAACTGGATGTTCAAGCCTTCCTGTCAGAGTGCGCTTCATGGTTTCGCATGAAGTGAGGCGACAATGACCGGTTACAATGAGCTCAAGGGAGCAGGGCAAATCCTCGTGGTCGAGGACGACCCGGTGCAGCGCCGCCTGCTCAAGAACGCAATCGAGCGTCACGGCCATGTCGTGCACCAGGCGGAAAACGGCCGTATCGGCCTGGAAATGGTCAAACGCGACAGCGGCCTTTTCAACGTCATCGTGCTCGACCTGATGATGCCGGAGATGACCGGCCTCGAATTCCTCGACGCGCTTCATGAATTCGGCACGCAGATTCCCGTCATCGTGCAGACGGGGCAAGGCGGCATCGAAACGGTGGTGCAGGCAATGCGCGCCGGCGCCTTCGATTTCGTCGTCAAGCCGGTCTCGCCCGAACGCATCGCCACCTCGATCTCGAACGCGATGAAGCTCGACCAGCGCGAAGTGAAGGCACGGGCCGGACGCCGGTCGCGCTCGGGCTCGGTCGGCTTCGACGACATCGTATCGGCAAGTCCGGCGATGCTCCGCGTCATCGATCTCGCCCAGCGGGCGGCGCAGTCCAACATCCCGGTCGTGCTCGAAGGCGAATCCGGCGTCGGCAAGGAACTGGTGGCGCGTGCCATCCAGTCCGGCGGCGACCGCTCGAACAAGCCTTTCGTCACGGTCAATTGCGGAGCGATCCCGCACAATCTCGTCGAGAGCATTCTCTTTGGCCACGAGAAGGGCGCCTTCACAGGCGCAACCGAGCGCCATATCGGCAAATTCATGGAAGCTGACGGCGGCACCATCTTCCTCGATGAGATCGGCGACCTGCCGCTCGAGGTGCAGGTGAAGCTGTTGCGCGCCGTGCAGCAGGGCGAGATCGAGACCGTCGGCGCGCGCACCGCGCATAAGGTCAATGTCCGGCTGATTTCGGCGACCAACAAGGATCTGATCGAGGAGGTCAAGAACGGCCATTTCCGCGAGGATCTTTACTATCGCCTCAACGTCTTCCCGATCACCATTCCGGCGCTGCGCAAGCGCAAGGAAGACATTCCGCATCTGGTGCGGGTCTTTGCCGACCGCTTCTCCAGCGAGCAGAAGAATGGCCGCCGCATGACGGTGAACGCAGGCGCGCTGGCCTTGCTGACCGCCTATGACTGGCCGGGCAATATCCGCCAGCTCGAAAATGCGATCTTCCGCGCAGTCGTTCTCGCCGAAGGGCCGGAGCTGACCGAGGGGGACTTCCCGCAGATCGCCGCCCAGCTGCCGGAATACGAAGTCGTGGATCACCTGGCGCTCGTTGCCGACAATACCGGCCTCGATCCCGACGACAGCTATGGCGAGGAGTTCAAGGCGTCGATCTCGGGCGAGGTGCACCACCGTCTGTCCGAAACCTCGGAAAACGCCATCGCCAGCGTCAATCCCGCCGGCGACGTGCGCAGGCTTGCCGATGTCGAGGAGGAGCTCATCCGATTCGCGCTCAAATTCTATCGCGGGCAAATGAGTCAAGTGGCGCGCAAACTTGGCATCGGCCGATCCACACTTTATCGCAAACTGAAAGATTACGGCATAGACCCCGATAATCCCCAGAAAGATGCGGCTTAAGCGCTTTTTGTTAAGACTAAGGCAACCACGATTTGTTACTGATCATAAACCACTTGTTAGTGGCCCGTTCACTATGTAAAGAAAAGGTTGATCATGTGTGGCATTTTTGCCATCGTGTGACCGCATTTGACAGTCATCTGAGACAGTACGGGACATTGTCTGTCTGACGGGGATCGAGTTGCCGAATCTGAATGGGAATTCCAAGCCTTCGCGCTTGAGCTGGCGTTCGTTGTGCGCCGACATCTGCGGAAAGGTAGCAAGGACGGCAGCGGCCGCCCTTCTTGCGGTCGCGGTTTCCTCACCGGTATTCGTTAGTACACCTTCTGAGGCTGCGGGCGACACCCGTAGCCTCAAACTCTATTTCATCCATACCGGCGAAAAAGCCGTGATCACCTACAAGCGCAACGGCAAGTTCGACCCCAAGGGTCTGGAGCAGCTGAACCGCTTCCTGCGCGACTGGCGCAAGAACCAGCCGACGAAGATGGATCCGCGGCTGTTCGACCTGATCTGGGAAGTCTATCGCCAGAGCGGTTCGCGGGATTATATCAACGTCGTCTGCGGTTTCCGTTCGCCGGGTACCAACGAGATGCTGCGCGGCCGCTCGCGCAACTCCGGCGTCGCCGAAAAGAGCCAACATATGCTCGGCAAGGCGATGGACTTCTTTATTCCGGACGTCAAACTCGCGACTTTGCGTGGGATCGGCATGAAGATGCAGGTCGGCGGCGTCGGCTTCTATCCGAAATCGGGTTCGCCCTTCGTGCATATGGATGTCGGCGGCGTTCGCGCCTGGCCGCGCATGAGCCGTGACGAGCTGGTCCGGCTTTTCCCGAACGGCAACACCATTCATATTCCGGCTGACGGTAAGCCGCTGCCGGGCTATCAGCAGGCCATGGCCGACTATAAGCGCCGCGTCAGCGGCACGCAGATCGAGATCGCCAGCGCTTCCGAATCGGCGCCGAAGCACAAGACGCTGTTTGCTGCGCTGTTTGGCGGCGGAGCGGACGAGCAGGAAGACGATTCGGACGATTCGACGCCTGTGGCCGTCGCCAAGGCAACGCCGCCGAAGGCTGCGCCCGCGCCGGCGCCTGTCGAGCCGCAGCAGACCGAAGTCGCCGATCTGAACGCGCCGGTGCCGCAGGTTCGCCCGGCATTCAGCAATCAGCCGGCCGGCAGCGACGTGGCGAGCGCGCTCATCGCGCCGCCTTCGGGTAACGCCGCGCAACAGGCTCTTGCAGCGGCCCTTCCGGCCGATCAGGCCCAGCCGCAGCAGTTTGCCGATCTCAGCGCCTACAGCATTCCGGTTCCCTCGCTTCTCGGCCCGCGCCGCGCGCCTGGCGATGCCGAGGTTGCGTCGCTGATAGGCAACAACGGCCTGCCGGTTCCGACGCCGATCGAACGCCCTGCCGTTGCCGAGAACCTTCTTGCCGCGGCCGATGCCGATCCGGAAGCCGAGGCCGACGAAGCCGAACAGGATGCTCTGTCTCCCGCCGTTGCCGATGCGCTCGAGCAGCAGCGCAACGAGGGGGAAAGTCAGATCGCGAAGGCGCCTGAGATGACGGTGGAGCAGGCGATCAATGCCGCGATGACGCAAAAGGCGCCTGCCGCAAAGCCGCCGCTCGAGCTCGCAGCCCTGGCGCCGCCGATGACCAAATCGGCAAGCTTTGGCGACGGCTTCGACCAACCGGCCGCCGATAGCGCCGCGAGCCAGGGACTTCCCGCCAAGGGCCGCCGCCCGACGCAGAAGGAAGCCGCCGCAGCCGATGCCAGCCGCACGACGGTTCGGACCGAGCCGAAGCTGACGGAAAAGATGATCTCGCAGTGGGCACTGACCAATGCCCGCCTCGAAATGGCCTCCAAGCAGGTCAAGGCACCGCGTTTCGTCAGCCAGACGATGCGCGCCCAGCCGACCGCTGTCTATGCCGAGGGCTTCAATGTCAAAACCGCTTCGGTCGATCCTGCCCGCTTCAGCGGCACGGCTGTCAACTTCATGGAAGTGCGCAAGTTCAATACGAACTGAGTTCGCCGATCAGGAAATATCAAAAACCGCCGGAGCGATCCGGCGGTTTTTCTTTTGGCGGGTCGACACGGCAGATGGCTGTCGAGCCGGCGCCTACGGACAAAGGAAAGCCGCCGGATCGCTCCAGCGGCTTGTCGGCATTATCAGCGGTGCGAGGCGTATCAGCCTTCCGGCGGCGACTCGATCATGCCCAGCGCGTGCAGGTAGGTGTCGAGGATAGCTTCCTCTTCCATGCGCTCCTGCTCGTCCTTTTTGCGCAGCGCCACGACCTTCTTCAGGATCTTAGTATCGAAGCCCATTCCCTTGGCTTCGCCATAGACGTCCTTGATGTCGTCGGCGATGGTCTTCTTTTCTTCTTCCAGCCGTTCAATGCGCTCGATGAAAGCGCGAAGCTGGTCGCGGGCGACGCCATGAGCATCAGACATCGTGTTCTCCTGGTTGGGGATGATCAATTTTGAAGGCACGTGACTGCCGTGAAGCGGCGTCACGGTCAAGCCCGTTGTCGGCCGCCTAAGCTATTTGTGCGGGTTGTTCAGTTCAAAAGCAGCCTTTTGCACAGGCGAGGCCTCGTTCTGGTGAAGATTCTTCCAGTCTTCATAAGGCATGCCATAGACCATCTCGCGCGATTCGTCCTTGGTCATCGGGACGCCATCGGCCTCGGCGGCTTCGCGGTACCAGTTCGACAGGCAGTTGCGGCAGAAGCCGGCCAGGTTCATCAGGTCGATGTTCTGAACATCGCCGCGGTCGCGAAGATGCGCGAGGAGGCGGCGGAAGGCGGCGGCCTCGAATTCAGTCTGCTGTTTCTTGCTGAGCGTGCTCATCCCGCTCTCCTTTCTATTAAGAGGGGCCTTTAATAAGGACCCGTGCGCGAGAGGTGGACGTCATATTCGTGCAAGGCGGGATCGGCATTCATCGCCGCAAAGATCGGCGTCAGGCGTTCGGCCCATGCGGATATGCCGGCCTCGTCCGCAATCAGATCCTGGCGCACCTCAAGCAGCGCGTGCGGAATGCCTGTCATCATGCAGTGGCGGTACATGGTATCGCCCTTCAGCGCGCCGTCATAGGGTTCGTTGTCGCCGACGATGAGATCGGGATCGGCGCGCAGCAGGTCGAGCAGCGGAGCGACGGCTCGGCCGTCGCTGTCCCAGAGCACAGCGGCGTGCCAGGGGCGGGGAACGCCCTTCCAGGCCGGCGTGAAGGAATGCAGCGACAGCACCAGCGGCGCCCGGCCGGTGGCGTTCGCCACACTGTCGATCGTTGCGGCCACGGCATGGTGATAGGGGCGGTGGAAGGTTGCGATCCGGTCGTCCCATTCCTGCGGCGTGATCGGATGATTGCCTGATATGACGGCGCCGTCGGATATTTTCATGATCAGCGTCGGATCGTCCTCGCCGCGGTTCGGGTCGATCAGCAGGCGCGAGAAGCCGCCGAGCACCGCTGGGACGCCGAGGCTTTCCGAAAGCTGCCTCGTAAGACCCTCGATGCCGATGTCATAGGCGATGTGACGGGCGAAAGCCGTCTCGGGCAGGCCGAGCCGGCCATATCTCGCGGGAAGGCGGTTCATCGCGTGATCGGCGAGGATCACCATGCCTTTGTCATGTTTGCCGGATAGGATTTCGAAGGATTGGAAGTCGTCCATCAGGAATTACCGATCGTCATTGGGTCGTCGGGCGCGGTCGGGCGCAGTGATCGCATCCGTCTGCGTCACGTTCAAGCGCCGCAGTCGGACAGAGGCTGAGCCGAACCCTCGACGGGCGGTTTGTGAAAGGAAATATAATCGATTAGCATTGCGTTGACTTTCGCTTGACGGCGGCGCAAGAAGACACGGATACGAATAACCGTGGAGCTATTTGGGAGCCGTGTTGATCCAAGCCGCGCCAAGTTTCCTCACGCGGTCCGGACCGCTGGTCCGTCTCGCTTTGTTCGCTCTTGCAGCTGTCATGCCGTTTTTTATTGCAGATGCCGCACGCGCCGATTTTCGCGTCTGCAACGGAACGCAAAATCTCGTCGGCGTCGCGATCGGCTATCGGGCCAAGGATGGCTGGATGACTGAAGGCTGGTGGCAGGTGCCGGCAACGACCTGCGCCACGTTGATCGAGGGAGAATTGCAATCGCGTTATTATTACCTCTACGCAGAGGACGCCGCCCGGGGAGGACGTTGGACGGGTGACGTGCAGATGTGCGTGGCGGAAAACGAGTTCAAGATCACGGGTGTGCAGGATTGTTATGCCCGCGGTTACCAGAAGATGGGATTCAAGGAATACGATACGGGCCGCCAGGGCAGCTGGATGGTCCAACTCTCCGACACCCCAGGGACGCAAGAAAGCCAGAATTGATGAAGCGTAATCGCAAAATTAAAATCCTCGCCACCCTCGGGCCCGCCTCCGCCGAGGAATCGATGATCGAGAAGCTGCACCAGGCCGGTGCCGATGTCTTCCGCATCAATATGAGCCATGCAAACCATGACATGATGCGTACGCTGATCCAGCGCATTCGCTCGGTCGAAGCCCGCTCCGGCCGGCCGATCGGCATTCTCGCCGATCTGCAGGGACCGAAACTGCGTGTCGGCAAATTCGTCGACAGCAAGGTCGACCTGAAGCCCGGCCAGACCTTCACGCTCGACAACAACGAAGCGCTCGGCGATCAGAACCGCGTCTATCTGCCGCATCCCGAAATTCTGGAATCGGTGCAGCCTGGCCACCGCCTGCTGATCGACGACGGCAAGCTGGCGCTGCGCGCCGAAAAATGCGACGGCAAGAGCATCGTCACCACCGTTATTTCGGGCACGCGCATATCCGACCGCAAGGGCGTCAGCCTTCCCGACACGCTGCTCGGCGTCGGCGCTCTGACGGATAAGGACCGCGCCGATCTCGACGCCGTGCTCGCCACCGACGATGTCGACTGGGTGGCGCTGTCCTTCGTCCAGCGTCCCGACGACCTTGCAGAAGTGCGCAAGATCGCCCGTGGCCGCGTCGGCCTGATGTCGAAGATCGAAAAGCCGCAGGCCCTTGAACGTATCGAGGAAATCATCGAGCTTTCCGACGCATTGATGGTCGCCCGCGGCGATCTCGGCGTCGAAATGCCGCTTGAATCCGTTCCCGGCATCCAGAAGCAGCTGATCCGCGCCTGCCGCCGTTCGGGCAAGCCGGTGGTCGTCGCCACGCAGATGCTGGAATCGATGATCTCCGCCCCGGTGCCGACGCGCGCCGAAGTGTCCGACGTCGCGACCGCCGTCTTCGAAGGCGCCGATGCCGTCATGCTCTCGGCCGAATCGGCCTCGGGCGACTATCCGGTCGAAGCCGTCTCGACCATGGCGTCGATTGCCACCGCCATCGAGCGCGAGCCGCATTATCCCGGCATCATCTATGCCCAGCGGGCCCAGCCGGAAGCGACTGGCGCCGATGCGATCTCGCTCGCCGCGCGCCAGATTGCCGAAACGCTGAAGCTGTCGGCGATCGTCTGTTACACCTCGTCGGGCACGACAGGCCTTCGCGCCTCGCGTGAGCGTCCGCAGGTGCCGATCCTGGCGCTGTCGCCGATCATCAAGACGGCACGCCGCCTTGCAGTCGTCTGGGGCCTGCATTGCGTCGTCACCCATGACGCGACCGATCTCGACGACATGGTCAACCGCGCCTGCCGCATCGTCGCGGACGAGGGCTTCGGCAAACCGGGCGATCGCATCATCATCTCGGCCGGTGTGCCCCTCGGCACGCCCGGCGCCACCAACATGATCCGCATCGCCTATATCGGTTCCGACGGCCAGAGCGGCATCTGATCCGATCGCATCCGTTCGAAGCCCGCCGCCTCCCGCTTGCGGAGGTGGCGGGCTTTTTCGTTGACGGGGCGGCATTGCCAAGGGCTGCGGTGCATGCAAGTTTCGCTCCCTGGATTGGGAGGGATCACTATGAATATCGTCACGCTTCTGGCTTTCGCAGCCGTTTCCTTCGTCGGCATCGCCACACCGGGGCCGACGGTGCTGCTGGCGCTGACCAACGGTTCGCGGCATGGCCTGCGGCGGGCAGCTGCCGGCATGATCGGCGCGGTGCTTTCCGATTTCGTGCTGATCGGCGCCGTCGCGATCGGGCTCGGCGCCTTGCTGGCGGCATCGGAATTCTGGTTCTCGATGCTGAAATGGGCGGGCGCTGCCTATCTCGCCTTTCTCGGCATCATGCTGCTGCGCTCGAAGGGCACGATCGATGCAGTGCTGAAGTCCGGCGCGCCTGCGGGGGCGGTGTCGCCCGTTTCGATCGCACTGAAGAGCTTCATGGTCGCGGCGACCAATCCGAAGGGCTATTTGTTCTTCTCGGCCTTCCTGCCGCAGTTCATCGACCCCGCCCTGCCGCAGGCGACCCAATATGCGCTGCTGGCGCTCACCTTTGCCGCCCTCGATTTCCTCATCATGTTCGGCTACGCCTTCTTCGGCTCGCAGGCGGTACGCTTGCTGAAAACCTCAGGCGCCCTCTGGCTGGAGCGTGCCTGCGGCGGTGCGCTGCTGGCGCTGGCCGGTTCGCTCGCCCTCTATCGCCGGGCAACCGTTTGAGTTCAGGTTCGAGCCAGGGATAGGTGACCGAGGCGATAGGCCTGCATGTGCGCGCCGCACTCGGGGATCGCTCGCCATAGGCTGAAGCGTACCCGCGTCCATGTCGTCGGTTCGAAACCGCAGACGGAGGCAAGGGCGCCGCCTGTCGCAACATCGGCTTCAGTCTCAGCGCTTTCGGCGCGGCGGATCTCGGCAAGCGGCGCGTACGGCTCGATTTGCTGGATCTCGCGGGTGGCGAACCTGGCTGCAGCGATATCGGGCGAGATTTCCGCCTGCCAAATGATCCAGGTTTTTACCTGCGGCCAGCCGAAAGCGCCGGTGAGCGCCGCAAATCCCGGGCCGCAGAGGAAGTCGCTCGCTCCTTCCGGCCTTTGCCAGAGGTAGAAGGGCGCATAAAGATTGTCCCGGCTGCCGAATTCGCCCTTACGGGCGCTGAGATAGGCCTTGAAGCCGAGATTGGGAAAACCGTCGAGCAGCGGACCTTTGTCGCGGATGCGCCGGTCGATGATCGACATGTCGTAATCGGCGGGCAAGGTGAAGCTGTACTGCATGGCGATCATGATCGTGCCTCCACCGGCTGCAGCCATTCGACGATGCTGCCGTTATCCGTCGCCTGGATGCTGAGATAGCTGAAGGGGCTGTCATCGGCAGCACCGTGCCAATGGCGCTCGCCGGGCGCAAACCAGACGGCATCACCTGCGCGCAGTTCCTCGACGGGACCATCCCTGCACTGCGCCAGCCCATGTCCCGAAAGCACGTAGAGCAACTGGCCTCGAGGGTGCGTATGCCAGCGGGTGATGGTGCCGGGATCGAGTGTGGCGCGCATCGCGGTGTTTTCGCCGTCGGCGCTGCCTTCAAGCAGCATCTCGACCCAGAAAGGCGCGGTTGCGACACCGTCGGGCGAGTGGATCGCCTTGCCGGGGCGCCTGACGGCCATCGTCTTCGGGTTCGAAGCGCTCATCTTTGGCCTCCGGCCGCCTGCGACCGCCAATCGGCGTTGGTCATCTGGGCAATGCCGTCGCCGAAGGACCAGTCTTCCGGGGCGCTTGTGCTGATGACGATCATCACGTCCTCGGGCCGCAGGCCCGGCGATTGGCTGAGCAGATCGGCGAGCCGCCGATAGAGGGCCGCCTTCATCTCGGCAGTGCGGGGCCTGCCGATGGTGATCGAGATATAGACGAAATCGGCGGAGCGCGGGCCGGCGAGATAGCCGCGGTCGAAGATCAGCTCGTTCTCGTCATGCTGATGGATCGCCTGGAAACGATCGTTTTCCGGCACGTCGAAGGTCTCGACCAGGGCGCGCTGGATGGTGTCGGCGAGCGCGGTGAGATAGTCCGGCGACTTGCCTTTGCGAAGGGAAATGCGAACGAAGGGCATCGGGATCTCCATGGTTCAGGCCGTCGTCGGCCTTGACAGCAGCACCATCGCACGGCACGGTGATGCTGAAAATCAGAATATTATGAACAAGTGATCCTAAAAATCAGGACTATGTAATGCGACGGACGATCTTCGATCTCGATGTGCTCCGCACCTTTTCCACCGGCATGGAGCTCGGCAATTTCGCCAAGGCGGCCGAAAAGCTCGGACGCTCAACCTCGGCGGTCAGCGCGCAGCTGAAGAAGCTGGAGGAGCAGGCGGGCACGCCGATCTTCCGCAAAGCGGGACGCGGGCTGGCGCTCACCGATGCCGGCGAGACGATGCTCGGTTATGCCAGGCGGCTGCTGGAGTTGAACGACGAGGCGGCTGCGGCCGTGCATAGCATCGAGCTGGAAGGCTGGGTGCGGCTCGGCCTGCAGGAAGATTTCGGCGAGACCCTGCTGCCGGAGGTGCTCGGCCGCTTCGCGCGGGCGCATCCAAAAGTGCGGATCGAGGCGCGGGTGGTGCGCAATGCCGAACTGCTCGAGCGCGTCACCGCAGGCAAGCTCGATCTGGCGCTTGCCTGGAGCGACGGCGCGCTGACGGCGCATTGCGAGCGGATCGGCGAGGTGCCGATGCGCTGGATCGGACCTGCCGAGGGATCGCGTGGCTGGCATGCGGCCAGCGGCGAACCGATGCCGCTCGCCTCGCTGGAGGCGCCGTGTCTGATGCGCAGCGCGGCGACCCGGGCACTTGACGAGGCGGGCATTTCCTGGCGACTCGCCTTCGTCAGCCCAAGCCTCGGCGGTCTCTGGGCAGCGGCGGCGGCCGGTCTCGGCATCACTATCCGCACACCGATCGGCCTGCCGGCAAAGGTCCGGCCGCTGGCGCCGGAGACGATCGGCCTGCCTGATTTGCCAAAGCTCGGTCTGGTCCTGCATCGCGCCGAAGCCGAACCGCAGCCGGCTGCGGCCCGGCTTGCCGAGCTCGTGCTGCAGTCGGTGCATGGCGCGCTCAGCGAGACGGCCTGACATCTTCGCATTGACCCTGCGGTCGCGGGGCTATAGCTTTGGCTTGTTATGAAGATGATCACTGTCAATATCGCCACGGCCTTCTTCTTGAGCCTTTAAAGCTCTGCCTTCGGGCATCGGAAGATGCGGTCGCTTACCAGCCTTCGCGGCTGGCGCGTTGCCGTTGGTGTAACCACCCTGCATCTGGCCAAGGAAAGGGCCTGCAGGTTTGGCGATAGAGAGATATTTCATGACATCAAATGTTTACCCGCCGGCGCTGAGCGCTGCGCAGATCGAGCAATTCATCGAGGATGGCCTTATCCGGATCGATGAGGCTTTTCCCCGCGAATTGGCGGAGGAAGCTCGTGCCATCATGTGGCGCGATATACCCTTCGATGCGGATGAGCCAAGAACGTGGACGCAGCCCGTCGTGCGGCTTGCCGGCTATGGAGGAGGACCGTTCGAGAAAGCCGTCAACACACCTTTACTGCATTCGGCGTTCGACCAGCTTGTCGGAAAAGGGCGCTGGGAGCCACGCACCGGGCTTGGCAGTTTCCCGGTGCGATTTCCCCATCCGGACGATCCCGGCGATACCGGCTGGCATGTCGATCTGAGCTTTCCCGGTGTGGATTCCGATCCGAACGAGCAAGGGGATTTTTCCGCCTGGCGGGTGAACGTCACCTCGCGCGGGCGGGCGCTGCTGATGCTTTTCCTGTTTTCGGATGTCAGAGAGGAGGATGCGCCGACCCGCATCCGCATCGGCTCGCACAAGGATATCGCCCGCCTTTTGGCACCGGCGGGCGAGGCGGGTATGGCGCATCTGAGGCTGGAGCATGTCGGCGAAGACCGGCCGTTGGCCTTGGCGACAGGGCAGGCGGGCACGGTCTATCTGTGCCATCCGTTCCTTATCCATGCAGCGCAAAAGCATCGCGGCAAAAAACCGCGCTTCATGGCGCAGCCCGGCCTGGCACCTTCCGAACCTCTTCGGCTTGAACGGGAGGACGGCGCCTATTCGCCGGTCGAGATGGCAATCCGCCGGGCGCTTCACTCCATCTGACGGCTGAATGCGGCATCCGGCTTGTGAGAGCCGGATGCCCTACTTTATCATCGGACGTTGCCGGCGGCCGGTTGCCTGACGATGTCCTCAGCCGAAGCGTTCGAGTGCCATGGCGAAGATGTCGGAATCGACGTTGCCGCCCGATGTGACGGCGACGATCGTGTCGCTTTCCAGCGCTTCGCCATGGAAGAGGGCGGCGGCGAGTGCTACGGCGCCGCCGGGCTCGACGACGATCTTCAGCCTGACGAAAGCGAGCGCCATGGCGCGCAGCGCCTCCTCGTCGGTGACGACGATGCCGGCGCCGGCGAGGCGCTTGAGGATCGGGAAGGTGATATTGCCGGGCTGTGGCGTCAGGATCGCATCGCAGAGCGAGCCTGATATCGACGCATTGCGTTCGATCCGGCCGGAGGCGAGCGAGCGGGCGGTGTCGTCGAAATCCTTCGGTTCGCAGGGGCGGACGCGAAAGCCGGGAGCGCTGGCTTCGAGCGCGAGCGCGATGCCGGAGGTCAATCCGCCGCCGCCGCAGGGCACGAGGACTTCGGCTGATTTCACGCCTTCCTCTTCCGCCTGCTCGGAAATTTCGAGGCCGGTCGTGCCCTGGCCGGCGATGACAAGCGGTTCGTCGAAAGGCTTGATCAGCGTCAGGCTGCGCTCGGCCGAGAGCTTGGCGCCGATCGCGTCGCGATCCTCGGCAACACGGTCGTAGAGCACCACTTCGGCGCCGAAGGCGCGGGTGTTGGCGATCTTCAGCTTCGGTGCGTCGCTGGGCATGATGATGACGCAGGGTACATCGTGCAGCTTGGCGGCAAGCGCGACGCCTTGGGCATGGTTGCCGGAGGAAAAGGCGATGACACCCCTCGAGCGTACCGCCGGATCGAGACCGGAGACGGCCGACCAGCCGCCGCGAAACTTGAACGAGCCGGAATGCTGCAGGCATTCGGCCTTTACGAAAAGGCGCCTGCCGGCGATCTCGTTCAGAAAGGGAGAGGAGAGAAGCGGCGTGCGCCTGACGTGACCGCGCAGACGGGCGCGGGCGGCGACAATCATTTCAATGCTGACCATTCGGGAATCGTCCTGCTTGCGGGGTTCGCTCATGCTTAGGGTGCGGCAAGCCAATTGTGAACGGCGACTTTGTCACCGTGACATGAATGGAGTCTTCGATTGCCGCCCACGCTTCCCCAGCCGTCAGTAGCCGCTTGCCGAGCCTTCCGCTGCGCGGCTGTCCATGGCGCCATTGTACCGGGCACCGCCGCCCTTTTCGATGGCGGCGAGACTTTTGCCGCCGACGAGGATGCCGGCGGCCTGGCCCCAAAGCGGCGCATCATTGCCGCCGTCGAAGCTGTAACCCATGGCGGCGAGGGTCTTTTCTGTGTCGGGCGAAATCGCATAGGGTTCGAGATAGACCTTGTCGGGCTGCCATTGATGGTGGATGCGCGGCGCGTTCACCGCCTGGCTGATATCCATGCCGAAATCGACGACGTTGAGGATCGCCTCCAGCGTGATGGTGATAATGCGCGAGCCGCCGGGACTGCCGATCACCATGAAGGGCTTGCCGTCCTTGGTGACGATCGTCGGGCTCATCGAGGAGAGCGGCGTCTTCTTCGGTGCGATGGCATTGGCTTCGCCCTGCACGAGGCCATAGAGGTTCGGCACGCCGGGTTTGGAGGTGAAGTCGTCCATCTCGTTGTTGAGCAGCACGCCGGTGCCAGGGGCCACGACGGCGGCGCCGAAGGAACCGTTCAGCGTGTAGGTGACGGCAACCGCATTACCCTCGTCGTCGATGATCGAATAATGCGTCGTCTCGGTGCTTTCCTTGCCGCCGAGCGGTTTCAGGTTGGCCGAAATGCCGGCCTTGTAGGGATCGATCTTGGCGGCGATCTCCTTGGCATAGGCCTTGTCGGTGAGCTTTGCGACCGGGTTCTCGACGAAATCGGGATCGCCGAGCGCAGCGTTGCGATCGACATAGGCGTAGCGCATGGCCTCGACCATGACATGCACAGTATCGGCTGACCCGTAACCCAGGTAGGAAAGCGGATAAGCTTCGAGAACGTTGAGGATCTCGCAGATGATGACGCCGCCGGAGGAGGGCGGGGGCGAGGAGATGATGTCGTAACCGCGATAATTGCACTCGACCGGCTTCAACTCGCGCACGGCATATTCCTCGAAATCTTGCCTGGCGAGGATGCCGCCTTTGGCCTGGCTTGCCTTGACGATCTCCTCGGCGGGCGCCGCCTTGTAGAAAGCGTCCGGACCTTTTTCGGATATGGCTGCCAGGACCGCGGCAAGGTCGGGCTGCTGGAGCGTTTCGCCCGATGCATAAGGTTTGCCATCGGCTTTCAGGAAGATCTTCGCCGCCGCCTCGTCTTTGGCGAGGCGCTTGGCGCTGCCGGCGAAACTTGCGGCATCGCCCTGTTCCAGGGTGTAGCCTTCCCTGGCGAAGCGGAGCGCCGGCGCGATCAGATCCTGGCGCGGCTTTGTCCCGTATTTCTCGCGTGCGGTTTCGAAGCCCATAACCGAGCCAGGAACGCCGACGGCAAGATAACCGTCCAGGCTGGCGCGCGGCACGATATCGCCCTTGGCATCGAGATACATGGTTTTCGTGGCGGCAAGCGGCGCGCGTTCGCGGAAATCGAGAAAGGTCTTGGTGCCGTCCTTCAGCCGAATGGTCATGAAGCCGCCGCCGCCGAGATTGCCGGCCGAGGGATAGACGACCGCCAGCGCATAACCGACGGCAACGGCCGCGTCGACAGCATTGCCGCCGCTCTTCAGCACCTCGACGCCGACATCGGTCGCCAGATGCTGGGCGGTGACGACCATGCCGTGCTCTGCCTCGACAGGGGCCGGCGAGGCGGCGAAGGCCGAGGTCAGGCTCAGCGACAGTGTCGCAATGACGGAGATCGTCCCGATATGCAGGCGGCCCATGAATTCCCCTCCTATGGACAATGATGGAGAGATATGGGGCTGCGGCAGCTAGCGGCAATGCAAGCGATTGGTTTTATGTGACGAGTTCCGAAGCCGACGAAGTCATGCGCCGTGCAGGGCGCCTGGCCTCAACGACGGCGTCGTCGCGACCGTCCGATCGGGGGATGCGGCGGCGAGCCGCTCCTCGGCGCCGCGGGCGATCGCCTGCAGGTCGCGCGGCTTGCCGGCGATCTTCTCGATGGCGGCAATGGCGACATCGGTTGCAAGATAATCCGGCTTGTGGCCGACGCCGCGAACGGTGATGAGTTCGGAGCCTGCTATATCGCGGGCCAGGCCGCGCGAATGCAGGTGCTCCCAGACGATCGCGTCGCTGTCGCCTGTGATGATGACGGTCGGTGCGGTGATCTGCGCATAGAGCGGCGACTGTTGCTTCACATAGGCAAGCAGTCTTTTTAAATCGGCGGCGTTGTTGTGGAAAGCGTCGGGTCGCAGCACCAGCGACGGACCGGTCTTTTCGATGTAGTCGGCCGGGCGCGGATTGGGGCGGAAGACGTTCAGCGTGCCGCGCTCCAGCCGGCTCAGCCCAAGCGGCACGACGATCGCGTGGTTGAAGAGCCAGCCGAGAACCGGCACGGTGGCCACGTGATAATACCAGTCGATGCCGCCCGGCCAGGGATGGGTAGCGGGCGCCAGGAAGAGCAGACCGGCGGTCTTGTCGGGATGGCGCAGGCCGAAGGCGGCGGTGATCGCGCCGCCGAAGGAATGGCCGACGATGATAGCTTTTTCAATGCCGCGCTTTTCCATCAGCTTGGCGACCGCATCGGCCTGACCGGAGGGCGCGGCGTTGTCAGGGCCGCCGCGTTCGGAATAACCGTGACCGGGACGATCGACGAACAGCATTTCCGCCCGGCCTTCGAGTGCGGCGCGGAAGGCGACGACCTGGTCGAGCAGATTGCCGCTGGCGCCGTGAATGAAGACGAGGGCCGGCAGATGGGCATTTTCGGGAGGCTCGATATGGACGGCATTCATGCGGTAACCGCCGACATCCGTCAGTTCGCCAATATTCGGATAGGTACGCTCGAATTGCCGCGCCTTGTAGGAGGAGCAACCAATGGCGGCGGCGAGCGGGGCGAGAAGAGCGGAAACTTCTGCAAGCATGATCTTAACGGGCGATAGTTGTGGCTATCTTGCGGAGAGCGGACGCCTTGCGTCGTTTCCCGTCTCCGGTTCTAGATTGCGCGGCTTGACCGGCGATCAAGATCACGCCCCGAGGATCAAGTGCGGTTGCCGGCGAGTTTTTCCGCAAGCGTGTTGGCCTGTTCCTGCGCGGTACGTTCGGCGGGATAGATATCAAGAAAACGCTCCCAGGCCTTCAAGGTCAGCTGGTCGTTGCCGGAATTGCTGAGGATCGCCGCCAGGCCGGAGAGCGCGCCGAAATGGCGCGGCTCAAGATCGAGCACGCGTTCGATATCGGACATCGACTTGCGATAATTGCCCATGACGAAATTCAGCGTGGCGCGACGGTTCCAGCTTTCGGCATAATCGGGTTTCAGCGCAATCGCCTCGTCGAGGAAGTCGAGCGCGGCGGGATTGCGCTTTTCCTCGATCGCCTTGTCGGCCCACTGCATCAGCAGGTTGATGGTGGCGCTGCCGGAATCGTTCCATTCCATGCGGATCTCATTGGCGATGCCGCTGGCTTTGTCGGGGTCGCGCTCGCGTTTCAGCTGGCTGAAGAGCTGGTCGAGGTGCTGTTTCGGGGAGGAATTGACATCCGCCTGCTCGACGATAACGTCCTTTTCCGCCGCAGTGGCCGGAAAGGTGGCGGTGAAGAGGATGAGGGCGAGCGGCAGCGCCGCTGACGTCAAAGCAAAAAAGCGCATGGCGGACATATTAGCCCGCCAACGCCGAAGATCAAACAAATTTGACGTGATCACCGCAATGACCCACCGGATATCTGCCGACGCAAGCCGCGCGGGCGAAGCGATCCGGACGCGCGAAATCAGCCCTGACGAGCCTTGTAGCGCGGGTTCAGCTTGTTGATGATGTAGATGCGGCCCTTGCGGCGAACCAGACGGTTGTCACGGTGGCGAGCCTTGAGCGACTTGAGCGAATTCTTGATCTTCATTTTTCTGATCCGCGATCTCTGTGGGGGAATTCACATTCGCCCGTATCTTTTAACAATCAAAAGCGCGCCGTCGGGCGCGCTGTTTAGGTGGGGGAGCAGATACCCCGTCACCTTTTCCGTGTCAACCGCATGACGGTGTTTTTCCCAAGGCGCAAAGGTGTTTTCTCAGGCCGAAACCGGTGATTTCGGCGTCACGGTGGTGACATGGCCCATCTTGCGGCCGGGACGCCATTCGGTCTTGCCGTAGAGATGGACCAGCGTATCGGAGCGCTTCAGCCAGTCGGGAACGGCCAGGATATCGTCGCCGATCAGGTTCTGCAGGACGCAGTCGGAATGGCGATCGGCATTGCCGAGCGGCAGGCCGGCGACGGCACGGATATGTTGCTCGAACTGGCTGACCACGCAGGCGGCCTCGGTCCAGTGGCCGGAATTGTGGACGCGCGGCGCCATCTCGTTGGCAATCAGGCTGCCATCGGCAAGCACAAAGAATTCGATGCCGATAACGCCGACATAATTCAATGCTGCGAGGATCTTTTCGGCCGATCGGCGCGCGGCGTCCGCCGTCGCAGGCGAGATCGCAGCCGGAACCGTCGAGGTGTGGAGGATGCCGTTGCGATGGACATTTTCGGCGGGATCGAAGCAGACGACCGTACCGTCGGTGGCGCGGGCGGCGATGATCGAGATCTCGCGCTCGAAAGCGACGAAGCTTTCGAGGATCAGCGGCACGGCGCCGAGCGCGGCATAGGCGCCATCAGCGCTGTCGGCCACCGAGCGGAAAACCTTCTGGCCTTTGCCGTCATAACCGAGACGGCGGGTCTTCAGCACGCCCTGGCCGCCGAAATCCTCAAGCGCGGCTTCGAGATCGGCCTGGCTGTCGACCGCGTGGAAGCGGGCGGTCGTTATGCCGCAGCCATTGATGAAACGCTTTTCGACGAGGCGGTCCTGGGCGGCTTCCAGCGCCTTTGGCGGCGGATAAACCGATACGCTTGCGGAGAGCATCTCGGCGGCTGCGACCGGCACGTTTTCGAATTCGTAGGTGACGACATCGCAGAGATCGGCAAGTTCGGCCAGTGCCGTCGGATCGTCATAGGCGGCGGTAATCTGCCGGTTGGCGAGCTGGGCGGCCGGGCAGTCCGCCTGCGGCTCGAGAATGACTGTGTGAAAATTCAGCCTGGCGGCGGCAATGGCCAGCATGCGGCCGAGTTGGCCGCCGCCGATGATGCCGATCGTTCTTGCCGTCATAGGTCGTCCATCGGGTATTCGGCGACGGCAGCACTCTGGCGCTCGCGCCATTCGTCGAGCCGGTCGGCGATTTCTTCGTCGGAAAGGGCAAGCACGGCGGCGGCGAGCAGGGCGGCGTTGACCGCGCCGGCCTTGCCGATCGCAAGCGTTCCCACCGGAATGCCGGCCGGCATCTGCACGATGGAAAGAAGGCTGTCCTGGCCTGACATGGTTTTGGATTGGACCGGTACGCCGAAAACCGGCAGCGGCGTCATCGATGCGGCCATTCCCGGCAGGTGGGCGGCGCCGCCGGCACCGGCGATGATGACTTTGAAGCCCTCCGCCCGCGCGCCCTTGGCAAAATTGACCAGCCGGTCGGGTGTGCGATGCGCCGAAATGATGCGCGCGTCATAAGGGATCTCAAGCGCCTCCAGCGTGTCGGCGGCGTTCTTCATCGTCTCCCAGTCTGACTGGCTGCCCATGATGATGGCGACGGACGGTCTGTCTGTCATCATTGTTATCCCCCTCAGGCGATGATGTCAGGGATGATCTGATCTTCCAGCTTCGAAAGCCTGTCCTTGATGACGAGCTTCTTCTTCTTCATGCGCTGGATCCGCAGAGCGTCGCATCCGATCTGGATCATGGCGTTGATCGCGGCGTCGAAATCCTCGTGCTCCTGGCGCAGCCGCGCAACTGTGAGCCTGATTTCCGCCTGTTCCTGATCGGCCATATGCATTCCCCGTTGTCGTCCTCGGACCTTGTCCGATCTGCCGATGATTTCCGCAAGCTCCTATCACCAAATACGGGTAACGGCTAGTTAGTCTTGATCATGAAATTGCCATCCAGTCTTCATCTTTTGGCCTTCGACAAGCCTTCAAAAATATGTCACAGTCCGCCGCGTTGACACCTTGATCCCCGACGATGTTGGCCGGGGAGGGTAAGAGGAAGGAAGGGTCAAATGACAGTTCAAGCTCATCTTGAATCACTCCAGAAAAAGCATGTCGCTCTCGAAGAGGAGCTGCACGCGCTCAGAACAGCTCCCTCTATCTCCGATACGGAAATCGCCGAATGCAAGCGCCGCAAGCTGCGCATCAAGGACGAGATTATGCGTCTCAAGTCATCCGTCCACTGATCTTCCCAAGGGTCGCCGGTCGATCATCTTGCGAAAGAAAAGGTAAATCCATCCATTCCGCCTGAAATCAGCAAGACCCGGTGATTTTACACCAGAATTGCGCCAGCCCGATGCCAGCGGCATCGCGGCTGGCGCTTTTGCGAGCGGCCAGCTTCAAATCACATCATAATGAACAGCGCCGTCATGAGAGCCTGTTTCAAGCCCAGAACTGATCCAGCCATAAATTGAGCTTGTCGAAACCGCGGTTGTTGACGGTGTAGATGCGTTTCGTGCCTTCGGATGTCACCGAGACGAGGTTGCTGTCGAGCAGCGCCTTCAGGTGTTGCGACACAGCGGGGCGGCTGATCGGCAGGCCCTCGGCGAGCTCGTTGACGGTCCGGGGCGCACGACGCAATTCCTCCAGCAGAAACCGCCGGTTCGGATCGGCAATCGCAGAGAAAGGGTCCGTGTTCGACATGACGGGAAAGCTACGTCAAACCGGCCGTTCCAGCAAGGAAATTGTGCATTGCAGCGTGGTACAGCGCTGCGCGTCTGTTCAGATGCGCTAAGGACGCTGTTACGCTTAGAATTGCTGCAGGGCGGGCTTTACCAGCCAAGACCCTCTCGCATGATGAGGAAGGCGGCGATCAGGGCCATTGCGTACATGAAGGGGTAGAAGATCGCCGGCTTCATGCGGCGCACGCACCAGGCGCCGGCAAGGGTGGCGAGCGGGGCGAAGGGCAGGAGCGTCGCGGAGGTCGCGAGGTTCTGGGTGTCGAGCTGTCCGAGCGCGAAATAGGGGATCAGCTTGATGGCGTTGAGGATCGCGAAGAAGCGCACGCTGGTGCCGGTATATTCGCGCGGCTGCAGCTTGAGCGGCAGCGCGTAGATCTGGAAGGGTGCGCCGCCGGCATGGGCGACGAAGCTGCCGTAGCCGGAAAACGTGCCCCAAAGGCCGGCGGCCACCGGCCGCTGGCCGCGCGGCGGCACGATCTTGCCGGCGCCCGGGCCATAATTGTTCCAGAAATAGCGCAGGCAGAAGAGGATGGTCACCGCGCCGATGACGATGCGCAGCATATTGCCGGGCACGAGTGCCGAGGTCGCCCAGCCCAGCGCGATGCCGAAGACGGCACCCGGCAGCATGATCTTCAGCGTCGCCCAGTCGCCGTGCTTGCGCCAGATCACGAGCGAGATCATGTCCATGAAGACCAGAATCGGCAACAGGATCGCTGCCGCCTCGACCGGCGAGACGACAAGGGCGAGAAAGGGCAGGCCGATCAGCGACAAAGCGTCGCCCATACCGCCCTTTGCCAGGCCCACCAGCAGAACGGCGGGCACGGCGGCGTAGTAGAATGACAAATCCTGCGGCATGCTTTCGACGTCCTCCTCTTGCAAGCCTCGTCTAACGGAACTACTCACACAAAACGAGTGCGGATCCCTGATCTCAACGGGGAAATCGCAGGAAACGGAAAGACCTGATGACCGAACCTGAAAACCGCTGCCGCCTTGTGCTCATCGCACCCGATATTGCCGATGCCGATGAACAGGCAAGGATCGTTGCCGATGCGCTGAAGGGCGGCGATGTCGCCTCGGTGATCGTGCCGCAATACGGGCTCGACGACGGGGTCTTCCAGAAACACGCCGAAAAGCTGGTGCCGCTGATCCAGGATGCCGGGGCGGCCGCGCTGATTGCGGGCGACAGCCGCGTGGCGGGGCGGTCAAAGGCCGATGGCCTGCACCTTTCCGGCAATGCCGAGGCACTTTCCGAAGCGATCGAAAAACATGCGCCGAAGCTGATCGTCGGCGGCGGCAACGCAGCCGACCGGCACAATGCGCTCGAGATCGGCGAAGTCAGGCCCGACTATATCTTCTTCGGCAAGCTCGACGGCGATATCAAGCCGGAGGCGCATCCGAAGAACCTGGCGCTCGGCGAATGGTGGGCGTCGATGATCGAGATTCCCTGCATCGTCATGGGCGGCACCGATCCGGCCTCGGCGCTCGCCGTCGCCGAGGCCGGAGCGGAATTCGTGGCGTTGCGGCTGGCGGTGTTCGGCGAGCCCAGCCGCGCGCCGTCTATCGTCGCTGAAGTCAACGCCTTGCTTGACGAAAAAGCGCCACGGTTTGAGGATTGAAATCCCGCTCATGCCGATCCCGACCGCCCGCCTGTTGAAATTTACCCTTGCCAGCATGGCCGCCCTCGTTGCGGCCATGCCGGGTGTCGTCTTGGCGCAGGCCAGCGACAGCGTCATCAGCCAGCCGGGTTCGGCGCCGGCTTCGACCTTCCGCACCGACCGGCCCTCCAGCCCCGATGTGCGGCCCTCCGATGGTGTCGGCGTGTTCGACCGCATGGGTGCGAAGCTGCCGGACCTGCCGCCGGAGAAGGACTACAAGGGACCTGTCGACGAGGCCTACGGCGCCTTCCAGCGCGGTTATTACCTGACGGCGATGGACAAGGCGCTGCCGCGCGCCCAGCTCGGCGATGCAGCGGCGCAGACGCTGATTGGCGAAATCCTCTCGCAGGGGCTTGGCGTCAAGAAGGACGTGAAGAATGCCGCCTTCTGGTACGGCAAGGCGGCCGAAGGCGGCGATGCGGCGGCAATGTTCAAATATGCCCTGATCCTGATGGAAGGCGAGGGCGTGCCGCGCGACAAGGTCAAGGCCGACGAATACATGCGCAAGGCCGCCGAGGCCGGCAATCCTTCGGCGGAATTCAACTGGGCGCAGCTACTCATCGCCGATAATCCCGGCGAGAAGGGATTGAAGCTCGCGCTGCCATTCTACGAGAAATCGGCCGAGCAAGGCATTGCCGATTCGCAATACGCCGTGGCGCAGCTCTACGCGACGCTGAAGGACCTGCCCGAGGAAAAGAAGCAGCTTGCCCGCGAGTGGATGGTACGTGCGGCGCGCGCCGGTTTCGACACGGCCCAGCTCGATCTCGGCATCTGGCTCGTCAACGGCGTCGGCGGGCCGAAGGATTATGTCAAAGGCTTCGAATGGCTGAAACTTGCCGCCAATGGCGGCAACGTCGCGGCACAGAACAAGCTCGCCCATCTTTATATCAACGCCATCGGCACGGCGCCCGATCCGGTCGAGGCGGCGAAATGGTACGTCCTGTCGCGCCGGGCCGGCCTCGCCGACCCGTCGCTCGAAGATTTCTATCTCGGCATCGAGGACGATCAGCAGAAAGCGGCGATCGAGGCCGCCAACAAGTTCCGGCGGCGATAAATTATAGCGCCACGCGTCCCCGCGGAGCGGCTCTAAAACAGCGCGTCGGCGAAAAGATCCTCGTCGCTTTCGACTTTGGCGGGTTCGGCGGCCGCAGGGGCAGGAGCGCTGTCCTCGCTCGCCGGGATAATGTCGCGATGAATGCTGCGCTCCTGAACCATTGTATAGTGCTTGAAGATCTTGCGGTCGAGCGGCGCTATCACCTCGGTGAGATCGGAGATATCGGCGACCTCGGTGCCGGCCGCCTCATCAAGCACATCGGCGCAGCGGGCAAAGACTTCGCCGAGATCGCGCTGGAAATCGAGCTTGCCGATCAGCAGGCCGATCTTGGCGGCGACCTCGCGACCGTTCTCGGCCAGCACCTTCAGCTCGTTTTCCATGACGTCGGCTGCGGAGTGGATGTTGCCGACGGCTGACGTCAGACTCTCTCCCAGGCCGCCGGCATCGGCGGCGGGGGCGATGCGTCCGGCAGCGGCTTCGAGCACCGGCAGGCCGGTGACGATAGCATCGGCGGATTCGTCGAGCTTGCCGGCGAAAATGCGCAGCTCGGCCGTGACGACGTTGATCGACCTGCCTTCCTCGCCGAGACGGCTGCAGCGCAGGTTGGTGTTCAAAGCCATATAGTGGATGTCGGTCTTGACAGCACGGATATTGGCGATCGATTCGGAAAGCTTGGCGGCCGTGCCGATCGTCGACTGGCTCACCTGGTCGGCCTGCCGGCTTGCCGTATCGACCTGCTGGACGATTTCGTGGGCGGCCGAAACGCTGGATTCCAGCGCGCGCATGAAATTGCTGCCGGATTCGCCGCTCGCTCCGCTCATCTGGTCACGCAGCTTGAGGATCTCCCGCATGTCGTGGTCGAAACTGGCAATCGTCGTGACGACGTTTTCCGATTCTCGCTGGAAATTGGCGCACATGTCGCTCATCTGCGCTGCCGTCAGGTGGTGAACGACGTTCTGGAGACGCTTGCGCGCGCCGGCATCGAGCTTGGCGCTCTCTTCGCCGGCAAAGAAATCCTCAAGCAGCGAAAGGGTCGCCTGCACATGCTCGATGCGCTGGCGGGTGATGTCGCCGATCTGCAGGGCCGAGAGCGTCGAGGCGACCTTGCTCTGGACGCCGCGTGCGATTGCGCCGACCTCACGGGCGATGACGCCGAGATGCTTGCGGTGTTCGGCAATCTTGGCGGCATCGTCGCGCAGGGCGGCGGCGACGGCCGGAACGGTATCGGCGTAACCCTTGGAGACACTGGCGCCGAAGGAGGCGGCGAGTTTGACCTCCTTGTCGAGACTGTCGAGATGCGTGGCGAAACGGTTGACCTCATCGGTGCCGGAATAGATTCGCTCCAGGATCTCCTGTGCGAAGCCGGCGAATTCGGCAATGCCGGCGCCGGTGATCTTCACGGTCACGGCGAAAGTTCTGAGATAACGCATCGTCTCCTGCATGTCGGAGACGTGTTTGCGTAGGTCCCTGCCGGTCTGCGCCAGCGAGAGGAGTGCCTGCTGGCGATTTTCTTCGGTGACCGGCAGCGCCGTCAGGCTCTGAACCGTGGCACGGAGATCGGCGCCGGTATCGCTCGATTCCCCATTGTCGAGCGCTGCGGTGACACTCTCCAGAGAATTCAACAATCGGTTGAGAACATCCATCACCGAGAGCAGCACGGTGCCGCCTTCAAGAAAACGTTCCTCGACCCGGCTGCGCGCCGATTCCAGGGTCCGGCCGATGTCCCGTCCGGATGTGTAGGCTGCAGCGATCGGCGATACCAGAGCGTGTGCCAACATTTGTACCTTTTCTTAAACCCAGGCTTATTTGACACTATTTCTACGGGCAGGATGGAAACGTCCGGTAAACGCGCCAGACTCGTCAGCGTTGTGATTAACGAAAGATGTGAATGGGGCGCCGGCCCAAATCTAGCATCTGGTTAATGTTGCTTAACATATTGCTTTTATTTTATTTGTTTCTAATTTTTGAGAAAAAGATACAACTTATTCCGGATGAGAAATTGGGAGTCCCAGGACTCGTTATACGACAGTTTCATACAACCGCTGTTTACCCCGCATTAACGCTGCCGTGAGAGTCCTTTAAAGGTCGTCAAGTATTTCTCCGGCCGAGGGGGCTGCATTGGATACTCCTAAGCAATATTACGAATCTATAAATTTGCCAGAAACGCTGAGTATTCGCACGGTATCCGAACTATATTCAAAGTTTACTGACGCAATTCGCGCCAAAGATACAATCACAATTAGCATTCCAGAAAGTGCGGAAGCGGATCTGAGTTTCGTTCAACTCATCGAGTCCTCGCGCCGCCAAGCAAAAGCTGAGGGGAAGACATTCAAACTTTCTACGCCTGCCAGCGGCTCGGTCCTGAAGGTACTTGAGCGCGCGGGTTTCGTCGACTCCTTCGATCGAGAAGATTCCAAGTTCTGGTTGCATAAAGAGGTATAAAGTTATGAGTGCAAACATCCTGACCGTTGACGATTCTGCCAGCATCCGCCTGACCACCAAGGTCACACTCACCAATGCCGGTTACAGCGTCACCGAGGCCGCCGATGGGGCCGAGGGCCTGGCGACGGCCAAGAGCAGCAGCTTCGATCTGATCGTGACCGATCTCAACATGCCGGTGATGGACGGGCTGACGATGATCGAGGAACTGCGGAAACTGCCTGGGCAGGCTGGCGTTCCGATCATCTTCCTGACGACGGAATCGGACGCCGATCTCAAGGCGCGGGCCAAGGCCGCGGGTGCTACGGGTTGGCTGACCAAGCCGTTCGATCCGGAAAATCTGGTGAAGATCGTGAAGAAGGTTCTCGGACGATGAGCACGCTCGATCCCGTTGCCGTGTTCCGCATGGAGGCCGCCGAATGCCTTGAAGCGATCGAGGCCGGTCTTCTCGACCTCACTCACCAACTCGACAACAAGGATCTCGTCGACGCCGTGTTCCGCGGGCTCCACACGCTCAAGGGCTCCGGCGCGATGTTCGGCTTCGAGGCGCTCGCCGCTTTTACCCATCATTGTGAAACCGCTTTCGACCGCGTCCGCAAGGGCGAGGTCGCGGCGACCAGCGAACTCGTCGCCGCCGTTCTTGCCGCCCGGGACCATATGCGTGCCCTGGTCGACCAGCCGGACGCCAATCACGGCGATACCGGCAGCAAGCTTCTGGCGCAGCTGCAGGCTGCCGTCGGCGGCAAGGCGGCGCCTGTTGCCGCACCGGCTGCTGTTGTCGCGCCCGCGATCGTACGGGAGGTCTCGGCGAAGAAGAAAAACAGCTGGCGCATCCGCTTCAGCCTGCCGGCCAATTCGATGGCCAACGGCACCAACCCGCTCGGCCTGCTGGACGAGCTGCGCGATCTCGGCGAATGCACCGTGCGCGCCAACACTGCGGCCATCCCGCCGCTCGGTGAACTCACGCCGACGGAACTCCACATTTCCTGGGAGGTGATGCTGACCAGCGAGCAGGATCGCTCGGCGATCGACGACGTCTTCATCTTCGTGCTCGACGATATGGAGCTCAGCGTCGAAGAGATCGACGGCGCGGCAACCGCGGCTCCGACCGTGGAGAAGGTCGCAGCCGCACCGGCCGCCCCCGTATCGATGGCCGTTCCGCCAGCTGCCGTTCCGGAGTTTCGCGCGGTCGAGGCGGTCCCGGTCCGGCGCGAGGCGCCCGCCGCCGCCAGCCAGGCGAAGTCGGCCGAGAATGTCCGCGTTCCGGCCGAGCGTCTCGACGAGCTGATGGACCGGGTCGGCGAGCTCGTCATCGCCCAATCGCGTCTCAGCCAGCTCGCCAGCGCCAGCGCCGATATTGCGCTGCGCTCCGTCTCGGAGGAAATCGAACGTCTCTCCGGCGAATTGCGCGACACGATGATGGTGCTGCGCATGGTGCCGGTCGCTACCCTCTTTTCCCGCTTCCGCCGCCTCGTTCACGATCTCGCTCGCGAGACGGGCAAGGTGATCGAGCTGGTGATGGAGGGCGAGACCACCGAAGTCGATAAAACAGTCATCGAACGGCTGGCCGATCCGCTGGTGCATCTGGTGCGCAATTCGATCGATCATGGTCTCGAGATGCCTGCCGACCGCCTTGCCGCCGGCAAGACGGAAGCCGGCACGGTGATCCTTTCGGCCCGCCAGGCCGGCGGCGAGGTGATTATCTCGATCAAGGACGACGGTCGCGGCATCAATCGCGAACGGGTTCGCGCCAAGGCGGAATCCTCCGGCCTTATTCATCCCGGCCAGCCTCTTTCCGATTCCGAGCTGCTGCAGCTGATCTTCGCTCCTGGCTTCTCGACGGCTGCAGCGATCACCAATCTGTCAGGGCGCGGCGTTGGCATGGACGTGGTCAAGAAAACGGTCGAAGCGCTTCGCGGCGCGATCGATGTCGTCAGCGTGCCGGGACAGGGTTCGGAAGTGTCGCTGCGCATACCGCTGACGCTTGCCATCATCGACGGCCTGCTGGTGCGTGTCGGTTCCGGCCGCTACGTCATTCCGCTCTCGGCGGTCGAGGAATGCCTCGAACTGTCGCTCGAGGAAGATCTCCGCTCGCGCGGCCGCAGCTTCATCTCGCTGCGCGACAGCCTGGTGCCGTTTTTGCGCCTGCGCGATCTCTTCCGCACCGGCACCAAGCCCGACGTCCATCAGAAGGTCGTCGTCATCTCCACAGGTACCGAGCGTGTCGGCCTCGTCGTCGACCAGATCATCGGCGACCACCAGACGGTCATCAAGTCGATGTCGAAACTGCACAATAACGTCGCGACCTTTTCCGGCGCGACCATTCTCGGCGACGGCAGCGTCGCCCTCATTCTCGACGTCGGGCACCTGGTTGCCGCGGGTCAGCACCAGGAGGCGCAATTGCGGGTAACAGGATGAGCGCAACAGCAGCAACGGCAGCACGATTTGACAATCACTGGAGCTATGCCGAGGAAGTCGAGGTCCTGACTTTCGATCTCAACGGCGAAACTTTCGCGCTGGAAGCGGTCATCGTCCAGGAAATCCTGGATCTGCTTCCGGAGACCGCCGTGCCGGGCAGCCAGCCTTTCGTCGCCAGCGTCATCAACTTCCGCGGCAAGGTCATTCCGCTCGCCGATCTGCGTCTCGCTTTCGGGATGGAGGCGGCAGAGGCGACGATCGACAGCCGCATCATCGTCATCGAGATCGATCTGCAGGGCGAGCAGACGCTCGTCGGCCTCAGAACCGACAAGGTGAACGAGGTGACGACACTGGCAAAGTCGGCGAGCGAGGCGCCGCCGAGCATCGGCATGCGCTGGCGCGCCGACTACATCAACTGCCTGGTGAAGAGGGGCGGAGAGTTCATCATTCTCCCCAATCTTCAGGCAATTTTTTCATCGAAGCACGACGCGGCGGGGGCCGCCAGCTGACGTCGGCTGAGTTCAGGTTGGGGGTTAAACCGATGCGATTGACAATCAAGACAAAACTGGTGACCGCGTTCACCTTCATCATCCTCATGCTGATGGGCACCGCTGCCTACGGCATCGTCAGCCTTGGATCGCTGAACGACACGATCGGCAATCTGCTTGCCGGTCCGGCAGCCCGTCTCGACCTCGCGCAGCAAATCAACATTGCCCAGCTCGAGGCCATCCGTCAGCAGAAGAACCTGCTGACTGCCCGCACCCCCGAGGAGACGGCCGGTGCAATCGCCAAGGGCAATCAGGCCCGCAAAGACTTTGCCGATGCCTTTGGCCACGTGCTGACGCTGGCAACTGAAGAAGGCAAGGTTCGCTGGGCGCGCATCGCGGAACTTTCCAAGGCCTTCAATGCAGCCGACGACCAGATCCGCGACTTTGTGAAAGCCGGGAACGCCGAAGGCGCAAATACAGTCTCCGTCACATCAGCCCGGGCGGCTGCCAACGATATCGACGCGACGCTCGGCGAAATCCTGGCTCTCGAAAAGCAGCGCATGAAGGCTGCGGACGAAAGCGCCGACGCGCAGTATGCGACCACACGCACGATGATGATGGCAGTGGCCGCCATTGCCCTGCTGGTTGCGGCGATTACCGCCTTCTGGATCGCCAGCACGATCAGCAAGGGCCTTAGCCGAGCCAATATCGTGGTTCGCGAAGTGTCGGAAGGCGATCTGACGAAGATGGCCGATATCACCAGCCGCGACGAAATCGGCGAGCTTCTCGGCAACGTCAACATCATGATCGAACGCCTGCGCGGCGTCGTCGCCGATGCGTTGTCGGCTGCCGACAACGTCTCGTCCGGCAGCCAGGAGCTTTCGGCAAGCTCCGAGCAGGTGTCGCAGGGCGCCAGCGAACAGGCGGCTTCGGCCGAAGAGGCTTCCGCCTCGATGGAGCAGATGGCCGCCAACATCAAGCAGAATGCCGACAACGCCGCACAGACCGAAAAGATCGCCCGCCAGTCGGCCAAGGACGCGGAGATGAGCGGTGAAGCGGTGACGCGCGCCGTCGACGCCATGCGCACGATCGCCCAGAAAATCGGCATCGTTCAGGAGATCGCCCGCCAGACCGACCTTCTCGCCCTCAACGCCGCCGTCGAAGCCGCCCGTGCCGGTGAGCATGGCAAGGGCTTTGCGGTGGTCGCTTCGGAGGTGCGCAAGCTTGCCGAACGCAGCCAGTCGGCTGCTGCCGAAATCAGCGCCATGTCGGGCGATACCGTCAAGGCCGCAGCCGATGCCGGCGACATGCTCGGCCGCCTGGTACCGGATATCCGTAAGACCGCCGAGCTGGTTTCGGAGATCAGCGCCGCCTGCCGCGAGCAGGATATCGGCGCCTCGCAGATCAACGAAGCGATCCAGCAGCTCGACAAGGTGACGCAACAGAATGCCGGTGCCTCCGAGCAGATGTCTGCGACCTCGGAAGAACTCGCCTCGCAGGCCGAAGAACTGCAGGCGTCGATCGCCTTCTTCAGGGTCGATACGGCAGGCAGCGCGCGGTCCGGCGTCAGCAAGGCACAGCCGAAAACTCCGGCCAAGGGCCTGCATCCCTCGGCCGCCGTCCGCAAACCCGCCCCGCAGGCCTACGGCCAGACGATTTCGGCCCAGCAGCAGCGTCTCAAGGGCTTCGCTCTCGACATGTCGATGGGCGGTCCTGACGCCGGCGACGACGACTTCAAGGAGAGCGCGTAAGCGCTCCCCTTGGGGAAAGCGCGTAAGCGCCTTCGCCCATGTGATCCCTCGGGTTGCTCCGGCGACCCGAGGAGGGAATACCCCCAACGCGTGTAGGCGTTGGTGCTGCGATCGATCGATGTCGGCCACCGGGAGGCGAATGAGTCGTTTTCCCCTTTCAGACCCATCCTTCCAAGCTCGACGTCCCGCCAGGGGGACATGTCTCTCTCCATTCGTTTTGACCGCAAATCGGGGGTATCGCATGCGTTTCACCATCAAACTCAAACTGGGTCTTGCCTTCGGCATCATGACGCTGCTGCTGATCGGCATCGCGGCGTATGGAAGCTTCAGTCTCGGCACCTTGAACGAGGCGAGCGGCGCCATGATCGACGGCTCCGTGCGCCGCCTGGAACTGGCGCTGAACGCCAATATTGCCGAAGTCGACGCCATCCGCGCTCAGAAGAACGCTCTGCTTTCCACGGATCCCGAGGCGGCCGCCGGCTTCTATAAGGAGGCCGACCAGAAATTGCAGGCGATGTTCGATGCCGTCGATGCCGGTCTTGCGATTGCTTTGCCGGAAGGCAAGCCGCATTGGGAAAAGCTGCGGACGATCGGCGGGAAATTCCGTGAGAAATCCGCCGAGCTGCAGCAACTCGACGCCAGGGGCGACAAATCCGGTGCACTGGCGCTTTCACTCGGCGACCTCAGGACGATGACCGACGAAATGGGTGGAGCTATCGCTGCCCTTACCGAGATCCAGCGCAAGGGAATGCAGGCGACGGACCACGCCAATACCGAGCTCTATAACTCGACCAAGCTGATCCTCACTATCGCTTCCGGCATCGCCGTGCTCGTCGCGCTCGGCGCCGCATTGTGGATAACGCTCGGAATCAACACCGGCCTCAGGAAGATCACAACCGTCGCAAACGCCGTCGCACTCGGCGACCTCAACCAGAAGGTCGATGTCAGAACCAATGACGAGATCAAGGATTTGATCAATACGGTCAATACCATGACCGCCAATCTGCGCGCCACGGCGGCCCTTGCCGACCAGATCGCCACGGGCGACCTCAGCACCGATGCCAAGCCGCGCTCGGACAAGGATACACTCGGCATCGCGATGCAGAGCATGATATCCAACCTCAGAACCACCGCCGGAATCGCCGACCAGATCGCCAACGGCGACCTGACGGTGTCTCCGAAGCCGCTTTCCGACAAGGATGCGCTGGGTATTGCCCTGGAGCAGATGGTCGAGCGGCTGCGCGGCGTCGTCGCCGACGCGATCTCGGCTGCGGAAAATGTTTCGGCCGGTAGCCAGGAATTGTCGGCAAGCTCCGAGCAGGTATCGCAGGGTGCCACCGAACAGGCGGCTTCGGCAGAGGAGGCCTCCGCCTCGATGGAAGAGATGGCTTCCAATATCAAGCAGAACGCCGACAACGCCGCTCAGACCGAAAAGATCGCCCGCCAGTCGGCCAAGGATGCGGAAGCCAGTGGCGATGCGGTGACACGCGCCGTCGATGCCATGCGCACGATCGCCCAGAAAATCGGCATCGTTCAGGAAATCGCGCGTCAAACCGATCTGCTGGCTTTGAACGCCGCTGTCGAAGCGGCCCGTGCCGGCGAGCATGGCAAGGGCTTTGCGGTGGTCGCTTCGGAAGTGCGCAAGCTTGCCGAACGCAGCCAATCGGCTGCTGCCGAAATCAGCTCGATGTCGAGCGATACCGTGACGGCTGCCCAGGAAGCGGGCGAAATGCTCGGTCGACTGGTGCCGGATATTCGGAAGACGGCCGAACTGGTTTCCGAGATTAGCGCGGCCTGCCGCGAACAGGATATCGGCGCTGCCCAGATCAATGAAGCGATCCAGCAGCTCGACAAGGTAACGCAGCAGAATGCCGGCGCATCCGAGCAGATGTCTGCGACCTCGGAAGAACTCGCTGCACAGGCCGAAGAACTGCAGACCTCGATCGCCTTCTTCAAGGTCGACATGGCGGGCGGACGCCGTGAGCGCGCGCCGGCGGCAAAAGCCACCGCCCGCAGCCGGCCTCAGGCCACGCCGCGCAAGCCGGCCACCAAGTCACCGGCCAATACGGTCGTCGGCCAACAGGCCCGCGTGAAGGGCTTTGCCCTCGACATGTCGATGGGTGGTCCCGACACCGTGGATGACGAGTTTCGGGAGAGCGCGTGAACGCTTCCTGGGGGAAGCTTAGGCATTCCCCTTCGCAACTGTCGTGGGCCGGCTGGCCCGGCCCGCGACGCAGGCTTTCGGCGCTCGGGGAAGCGATATCGAAGCTTATTCATTTCTGCCATCGGCTTTCGCCGGATGGAATTTATTTGCTGCATGATGCCGCGATACTTGGACCATATTTATTGCTTCGCTCTCTGAGAGGAATATTGAGATGCGTATTACGATCAAACTCAAACTCGCGGCTGCATTCGGCTTTGTTATATTGTTGCTGGTGGGCAGCGCGGTTTATGGGATCATCAGCCTCAGCTCGCTGAACGATGCTGTCAGTGACCTTATCTCCGGTCCTGCAAAAAGGCTGGAGCTGGCTCTGGAAGCGCAAACCGCCGAGCTCGACGCCGTCCGCTGGCAGAAGAACGCCCTTCTGGAAATGGATCCCGAAATCGCCAGGAAGGACTATCAGAATTCGGCGAAAAGCGTGGATGAAATGCTCACCCTCGTGACAAGCGGCCAGCAGCTCGCAACTGCTGAGGGCAGGCCCAATTGGGACAGGCTGGTCGAGCTGGCCAAACGCTTCGATCAAGGTTCCAACAAAGTCGCCTCCGCGCAGGAGAGCGGCGACAGGGCAGGCGCCGTGGCGCTTTCCTCGGGGGAGGTCCGCGCCCTCGTCGTGGAAATGGAGGACGTTTTTGGAAAACTCGTCGCGCTCCAGCAGAAGTCGATGGCGCAAGCCGATAACGACACCGACGTTCTTTATAGTTCGACGAAGAACCTGTTGATCGGCATTGCAATCGGGGCGTCCGTCATCGCTTTTGCCGCTGCTCTGTGGATCGCGCTCGGCGTCAACAGCGGCCTGCGCAAGATCATGAATGTCGCCAGCGCTGTCGCCATCGGCGACCTGAACCAGAAGGTTGAGATCAAGAGCAATGACGAGATCAAGGATCTGGTCAACATGATTAACACCATGACGGATAATCTTCGCGTTACCGCCGACATCGCCGCGCGGATCCCGACGGCGACCTGACGGTGTCTCCGAAGCCGCTTTCGGACAAGGACATGCTCGGCATAGCGCTCGAGCAGATGGTCGAGCGCCTGCGTGGCGTCGTCGCCGATGCGATCACGGCCGCGGAAAATGTTTCGGCCGGCAGCCAGGAACTGTCTTCGAGCTCCGAGCAGGTATCGCAAGGCGCCAGCGAACAGGCGGCTTCGGCCGAAGAGGCTTCCGCCTCGATGGAAGAGATGGCCGCCAACATCAAGCAGAACGCCGACAACGCCGCGCAGACCGAAAAGATTGCCCGCCAGTCGGCCAAGGACGCGGAGATGAGCGGCGAAGCGGTGTCGCGCGCCGTGCAGGCGATGCGGACCATCGCCGAGAAGATCAGCATCGTCCAGGAGATCGCCCGCCAGACCGACCTGCTGGCACTCAACGCGGCTGTGGAAGCAGCACGCGCCGGTGAACACGGCAAGGGGTTTGCTGTGGTCGCTTCGGAAGTGCGCAAGCTTGCCGAACGCAGCCAGTCGGCGGCCGCCGAAATCAGCTTGATGTCGGGCGATACTGTCAAGGCCGCCCAGGACGCCGGCGACATGCTCGGCCGCCTGGTGCCGGATATCCGCAAGACGGCCGAGCTGGTTTCTGAGATCAGCGCTGCCTGCCGCGAGCAGGATATTGGTGCCGGCCAGATCAACGAAGCGATCCAGCAGCTCGATCGGGTGACGCAACAGAATGCCGGTGCCTCCGAGCAGATGTCGGCGACCTCGGAAGAGCTTGCCAGCCAGGCCGAAGAACTGCAGGCTTCCATCGCCTTCTTCAAGGTCGATACGGCCGGCGATCGCCAATCCCGCACGCCGGCCGCCCGGGTGACCGTTCGCAGCTCGGCGCCCGTCACAAGCCGCAGCCTCGGCGGCAGGAAGCTCGCCGCCAACAGCGTCGCCGGTCAGCAGGCGCGAGCAAAGGGCTTCGCTCTCGATCTCTCCATGGGCGGTCCCGATGATGGCGACGCCGAATTCAAGGAAAGCGCATGATCATGGCCACGACATCTCTGGAAGCGCAATTCGTGACCTTCAGCCTCGGCGAGGAGATTTTCGCCGTGCCGGTTGAGGTGGTACGGGAAATCCTCGACTATGCCGAAGCTTTCAAGATTCCGAATGGTCCCGACTATTTGCTCGGCCTGCGCGATGTGCGCGGGCAGGGCGTGCCGACGATCGATCTTCGGTTGAAGCTCGGTATGACGAAGACCGAGCCGACACCGCATACGCGGGTGCTGGTGCTCGACGTGCCGATGGAAAGCCGGCTCCTGACCCTTGGGCTCGTCGCCGACCGCGTCTTCGAGGTCACGCCGTTCCGGCGCGAGCAGATCGAGGCGGCGCCCGACATCGGCGTGCGCTGGCGTTCGGACTATATTGCCGGCGTCGTTCGCCGTGAAAACGGCTTCGTCGTCATCATCGATCTCGCGCGGCTGCTGTCGCGCGAGGACGCCTCTGCATTGCAATCGGCGGCCTGACCGCGCGCCAACCCGGAGTAGTGCGTCTCATGAGTATGGCAGCAGCGGTGGAAACCCAATTGCCGGGCGACCGGATCAGCAAGCGCAATTTCGAAAAGCTTGCCCGGTTCATCTATGACTATAGCGGCATCAAGATGCCGCCGACCAAGCTGACGATGCTCGAGGGGCGGCTGAGGCGCCGCCTTCGCGCAACCAACCATTCGACCTTCGACGATTATTGCGACTTCCTGTTCAATCAAGACGGGCTTGCCCAGGAAAGCGTCTACCTGATCGACGTGGTGACGACCAACAAGACTGACTTCTTCCGCGAAGCCAAGCATTTCGACTACATGCAGAGCGTGGCGCTGCCGGCGATCGCCGGCAGCGGCGTTCGCACCATTCGCACCTGGAGTTCGGCCTGCTCGACGGGAGCCGAACCCTATACGATGGCGATGGTGCTGGCGGAATTCACCGAAGGTCGCAACGACCTCTCCTACAGCGTGCTGGCGACCGATCTTTCCACCGACGTGTTGCAGACCGCGCGCCGGGGCATCTATCCGGAAGATCTCATTGCGCCGGTGCCGCGCGACCTGCAACGCAAATACGTGCTGACGGCCAAGCGGCCGGATCGGCGGGAGGTGCGCATCACGCCGAAACTGCGCAGCAGGATCGGTTTTGCCCGCATGAACCTGATGGACGAGAAATACCTGATCGGCGAGCCGATGCACGTCATTTTCTGCCGCAACGTGCTAATCTACTTCGACAAGCAGACTCAGGCCGGCGTGCTCAACCGTCTCTGCGGCTGCCTGGCGAAGGGCGGCTATATGTTCATCGGCCATTCCGAATCGATCACCGGCTTCGATCTGCCTTTGAAGCAGGTCTCGAACACGGTGTTTCAGCGCATTTAGAGGCTTCATGGCTAAGAAAATCCGCGTTCTCATCATCGACGATTCCGCCAGCATCCGTCAGACGCTGACATATGTGCTGGAGCAGGATCCCGATATCGAGATCATGGCGGTGGCATCGGACCCCTTCGTGGCGGCGCGCAAGCTGCAGGAGGAGATTCCCGACGTCATCACGCTCGATGTGGAAATGCCGCGCATGGACGGCATCACTTTCCTGCGCAAGCTGATGGCGCAGCGGCCGATCCCTGTCGTGATGTGCTCGTCGCTGACGGAAGCGGGCTCGGAAACATTGCTCCAGGCGCTGGAGGCTGGCGCCGTCGATGTTATCCTGAAATCGAAGATCGGCGCCGCCGACGGCCTTGCCGAAGACGCCATGCGCATCCGCGAAGTCGTCAAGAGCGCCTCGTATGCACGGCTTTCCAATGTTCGCCGCGCCGCCGGCACCGTCCGCTCGGCTCCAGCGGAGGGGCCGGCCAAAAAGCTGACGGCGGATGTGATGCTGCCGCCGCCGACGGGGCGGGCCATGGCGAAGACGACGGAGATGGTGGTCTGCGTCGGCGCCTCCACCGGCGGCACCGAAGCGTTGCGCGAATTCCTGGAGGAATTGCCGGCCAATGCGCCCGGCATGGTGATCGTCCAGCATATGCCGGAGAAATTCACCGCCGCCTTCGCCAAGCGGCTGAACGGCCTCTGCGAGGTCGAGGTCAAGGAAGCGGTCGATGGCGACCCCGTGCTGCGCGGCCATGTGCTGATTGCACCAGGCGACAAGCACATGCTGCTCGAACGCCAGGGTGCGCGTTATCATGTCAGCGTCAAGACCGGGCCGCTGGTGTCACGCCACCGGCCGTCCGTCGACGTGCTCTTTCGCTCGGCGGCGCGCTCGGCCGGCTCGAACGCCATGGGGATCATCATGACCGGCATGGGCGATGACGGCGCGCGCGGCATGCTGGAAATGCATCAGGCCGGTGCCTACACGGTGGCGCAGGACGAGGCGAGCTCCGTCGTTTTCGGCATGCCGAAGGAGGCGATCGCCAAGGGCGGCGTCGACCGTATCCTGCCGCTCGACCAGATCGCCCGCGAAGTGCTGATGACGCAGCAGAAATTCTGAGACTGTTTCGAGCGGTGGTCCGGTATCAGCGCCGGTTTCCGGCAGAGGATGGCAGCCATGCGCGCCGGCCCTTGAAATTTCCCTGATTTTGTGGTCTTGAGGCCGCCAATCTTTGCAGCGCTGCCTGTCATGCAAGTTCAGGGACACTTCCCGCCCCTGGCAGCGCGCACCCCGTATCAGTCCCAAGGAAATGCGCCGATGGCCCGTTCAGCTCTTCTCAATGTCATGGTTCAGGCTGCCCTCAAGGCAGGAAAATCGCTGGGACGTGATTTCGGCGAAGTGCAGAACCTGCAGGTTTCCGTCAAGGGACCGGGCGACTTTGTTTCCACCGCCGACCGCAAGGCCGAAAAGATCGTCAGGGAAGAGCTGCTCAAGGCGCGCCCGACCTATGGCTTCCTCGGCGAGGAAAGCGAGGAGATCAAGGGCACGGACGGCGCGCATCGCTGGATCGTCGACCCGCTCGACGGCACGACGAACTTTCTGCACGGCATCCCGGCCTTCGCCGTCTCGATCGCGCTTGAACGCAATGGCGAGATCGTTGCCGCGGTGATTTTCAATCCGGCCACTGACGAACTCTATACCGCCGAGCGCGGCGGCGGCGCCTTCCTCAACGACCGGCGCCTGCGCGTCGCCGCGCGCCGTGCGCTCTCGGATTGCGTCATCGGCTGCGGCGTGCCGGCGCTCGGCAAACGCAATCACGGCAAGTTCCTGGTCGAGCTTCGCCACGTGATGGGCGAAGTGGCGGGTATCCGCCGCTTGGGATCGCCGACGCTCGATCTTGCCTATGTCGCCGCCGGGCGTTTCGATGGTTTCTGGGAAGCCGAGCTTGCGCCATGGGACATGGCAGCCGGCATCCTGCTCATCCGCGAAGCCGGCGGCTTCGCCACCGATTGGGACGGTGGGGCGGCGATTCTGGAGAGCGGCGCGATCGTTGCCGGCAACGAAGCCATCCACAAGGCGTTGATCGAAGTCGTCAAGCGGCCGATTCCCGCCAAGTAGGCGCAGGAAAATCCGGCTGTTGTAAAGTCACGGTTTTCGCCCCGGCATACTTCAATTCGGCACAATGTTGCTCTAGTCTCCGCCAGCAATGACTCCGGAGGCAGCGGACCCTATGGAAAATGTGAATGTGGCGGAGATCGGCTCCACCGAAAAGACGGCCGGCGGTTATGCCTACAGGCTTTCGAGCCCCATGCCCTTCCTCTGGACCATGCTGCTTTTCCTGGTCATCGTCGGTTTTATCGCCGCCATCCTCTTCCGGCAGACGCAGACCGCCTTCATGCACAATCCGGGCCTTAACGGCCTGATCGTCGGTGTTCTCGCAGTCGGAATCATTCTAGTTTTCAACCATGTGCTGGCGCTTCGCCCCGAAGTGCGCTGGTTCAATTCGTTCCGCGCCGCCGGCAGCGCCGACAAGGTCAACCGCAATCCGCGGCTGCTCGCGCCGATGCGGGCGCTGATCGGCAGCCGCAAGTCCTCGGTGGCGCTGTCGACGACGGCGCTGCGCTCGATTCTCGATTCGATCGCCACCCGCCTCGACGAATCGCGCGATGTCTCGCGCTACCTGATCGGGCTCCTGGTTTTCCTCGGCCTGCTCGGTACCTTCTGGGGCCTCATCGGCACGATCGGTTCGATCAGCGTCGTCATCCAGTCGCTCGATGCCGGCTCGAACGGCACGGGCGACGTGCTCTCGGCGCTGAAGGAAGGGCTATCCACGCCGCTTTCCGGCATGGGCCAGGCCTTCTCATCCTCGCTGCTCGGTCTTTCCGGTTCGCTCATTCTCGGCTTCCTCGACCTTCAGGCCGGCCGCGCGCAGAACCGTTTTTACATGGAGCTGGAAAACTGGCTCTCCTCGGTCACCGATGTCGGTTCCGACCTGGCGCCGGCCCTCGACGCTGTTTCCGGCGCTTCCTCGGACGACATGCGCGCGCTCTCCGATTATCTGCGCAAGGTCTCGGAAGAGGGGGGCGCCGGCACCCAGCGTTCCGTCGCCGCCATGGCGAGTCTTGCCGAAGGCATTCAGGGCCTGGTCAAGAATATGCGCAACGAACAGCAGATGCTGCGCGACTGGATCGAGGCGCAGCAGGATGAGGCCAAGGCGATGCGCCGCACGCTCGACCGGCTGGCCGAACGCATCGGCGTTCAGGAGCGCACAGGCGACCGGAGCGAGCGCATGCGCGACCGCGCCAGCCAGGCAGAAAAGAGCGAGGGCAAATAAGCCATGGCTCTTGCCCGCAACCGGCGCCGCGAACGCAGCGTGGATTATTGGCCGGGCTTCGTCGATGCGCTGTCGACGCTGCTCATCTCGATCATGTTCGTGCTGACGGTCTTTGTCGTCGGGCAGTTCATCCTCAGCCGCGAGATCACCGGACGCGATGAGGTGCTCAGTCGCCTCAACAGCCAGATCAACGAGTTGACGCAGCTTCTTGCGCTCGAAAAGGGCAGCAATCAGGATCTCCAGGATTCCGTCGCCAATCTGCAAGCCTCGCTTGCCAGTGCCGAGGGCGATCGTTCGCGGCTACAGGCGCTGCTGAATGCCGGGTCGGGCGGCCAGGACGCGGCGCAGAAGCGGATCGGCGCGATGACGCAGGAGCTCGACGAGCAGAAGCAGGTCAGCGAGCGGGCGTTGAGCCAAGTCGAGTTGCTGAACCAGCAGATAGCAGCGCTTCGCAGCCAGATCGCCGCCGTCGAAGCAGCTCTTCAGGCTTCGGAGGAGAAAGATCGGGTCTCACAGACCAAGATCGCCGATCTCGGCAGCCGCCTCAACGTTGCGCTCGCCGCGCGCGTGCAGGAGCTGAACCGCTACCGATCCGACTTCTTCGGCCGTCTGCGCGAGATCCTTTCGGACCGCGAGAATATCCGCATCGTCGGCGACCGGTTCGTCTTCCAATCGGAAGTGCTGTTTCCCTCGGGCGGCGCCGATCTCAACCCGGAGGGACAGACCGAGATGGGCAAACTCGCCGCCGCCCTTCTTGATCTCGCCAAGGAAATTCCGCCGGAGATCAACTGGGTGCTGCGTGTCGATGGCCATACCGACAATGTGCCGCTTGCCGGGACGGGCCGCTATCGCGACAATTGGGAGCTCTCGTCGGCGCGCGCGATTTCGGTTGTCAAGTTCCTGATCGCCCAGGGCGTGCCGGCCGACCGGCTGGTTGCCGCCGGCTTCGGCGAGTTCCAGCCGATTGCGCCCGGTGAAACGCCGGATGCGCGCGCCACCAACCGCCGCATAGAGCTGAAGCTGACCGAGAAGTGATCAGTCTGACGTAGCTTGCCGCGTCTCCTTCAGCCTGTCGGTGAGAAAATCGCGCAAGGCGGGGCTGTCGGTGAGGCCGGTCGCCGTCACGTGGCTTCGATTGCTGCGGCATTGTCGCCGGCTCGTGCCAGAAGAAAGGCGCGCACGGCCCAATAGGGCTGATAGACCGCAACCTCGCCTGGATCGAGCCTGTCGAGTTGTTCCAGGCCGGCGGCAGCGCTCAAGGACCTGCCGAGCACCGCAGCCCGGGCGACGCGTGCCCCGAGCGTGGGTTTCATCGTCACTAGCCCCGCGTAGAGTGTCGTCAGCGCCTGCCAGTCGGTGGCCCCCGAAAGCCGGCGCGCCGCATGCACGGATTGAATTGCTGCCTGACACTGAAAAGGGCCGAAACGGTCGAAACCTCCGGCCTTGCGCAGCAGCGCATCGGCCTCGGCGATCATCATCGCGTTCCAGATCGCCGTATCCTGCTCATCCAGCGGCACATATCGACCCTCGCCGCTGCGTCGAGCATTATGGCGGGCTTCGCAGTGAAGCATCAGCGAGAGGAGGCCCATCGCCTCCGGCTCGTCCGGCAGCACCGTCAGAAGCGCCCGGCCGAGCCAGATCGCTTCGCCGGCAAGCGAATGACGCTCCTCCTCGCCGTCGAGCCCCTCCCATCCGAGGCCGTAGGCGGCGTAGATCGCCGAAAGCACGGCGGCGAGCCGTCCCGACAGAGCGGGGCGAGGCGGGATGGCGAAAGGAATGCCGGCATCGCGGATCTTCACCTTGGCCCGTACCAGCCGCTGGCTCATCGCCTGCGGCGAAACGACGAAGGCCCGCGCGATGGTTTTCGCCTTGATGCCGAGAACGGTCTGCAGCATCAGCGGCGTATGCACGGAGCTGTCGATGGCGGGATGGGTGCAGGCAAACAGCAGCTTCAGCCGCTCATCGGGAAAGACGGCGTTGCCGGCCGCGTTCATGCGTTCCTCGGCTTCCTCGAAGGCGACCGTGATCGTCGTCTGCGCATTGGTTTCGACTGTGCGGTGGCGGGCGGCCTGCATGAGGTTGCGGCGTGCGGCCACCAGCAGCCAGGCTTCCGGGTTGCCGGGAACGCCGCGCTCCGGCCAGACGCGAAGGGCCGAAGCCAGCGCTTCCGACAACGCGTCTTCCGCCGCCGGCACGTCGCGCGAGCGGGCGGCGAGGAAGGCGATCAGCTTGCCGTAGGACTGACGCGCCACCTTTTCGGCGACGCGTCCGGCATCGGGCGGCATTGCTGCCTCACATCTGCAGGCGCGGGCGGACCTCGACCGAGCCCTTGTCGGAGATCGGCACGCGGGTTGCCCATTCCAGCGCCGTGTCGATGTCGGGAACGTCAATCAGATAGAAGCCGCCCAGCTGTTCCTTGCCTTCCGGATAGGGGCCGTCCTGAACGTCGTGCTCCTCGCCTCTGCGGCGTACGACCGTGCCGGTCTCCGGTGCCGTCAGCCCGGCGCCACCGGTCATGATCCCCGCCTGGGCAAGCGCCTTGCTGTAGGCGACCCAGCCGTCGCGATAGGCGGGATCGCTGCGGTTGGCGAAATCCTCGGCGGCTTCACGAATGATGAGAGCATATTGCATGGAAAACTCCTGATCTCGTTGTGGCGTTGATCCGGGCATCCGCGATATCGGGAATATCCCGAAAGCCATGACGCCGGCGGAGCGGTTCAGCCGTTCCGAGACAATGAGGCGCGGCCAGCGACCATTTCGACATGGTTTTCAAGAAATCTGCAAAAAAGAGAAATGGCGCAGAGATGACAAGCAAACAGGCCCGGCTTGAGATGCCGGCGCTGCTTATCGGCGCGCGGAGAGGCAGGGCGGCGTTTGCGCCGCCGCTGCCATTCTGCTCAGGCTTCGGCTTTCGTCTGGTCGACGACGTCGGCGCCCGGCGTGTTCTTCTTGATCGATTCGATGGCACTCATGGCGGACGCCTTCGCCTTGTAGCCTTCGGAAAGGAACATGGTTTCGCCGTTCGATGCCTTGAAGCGGAAGCGGAACTCGCCTGCCTTATCCTTATAAACTTCGAATTTATACATGGATGTCTCCCGAAACGCTGAATTGCAACCATCAGCGTCAGGGAGGCTAGATCAAAATGGCGAGCTTTTCCACTACCTTAATTAGAATTGGCTGCTTAAAGCATGATGCCGAAAAGCGTGCGCGGTTTTCTCAAGACATCATGCCCTGGCTTTTTAATTTAGAACAGGATTCAGATTTCAGGCCAACAGGACCTAAATCATCCTGTTCCAGTGTCCAACTGTCACTGTTTCCATCGGAGCAAACTAAGGCGCCCGCGCCGCCGGCATCACTCCATCTGGATGTTCGCGCCCTTGACCACCGGACCCCATTTGGCGAGCTCGGCCTTCACATGGGCGGCGAGTTCATCCGGCGTCGAGCCGACGATGGTGGCGCTGAATTCCTTCATCCGTTCGGCAACGGCGGGGTCTTTCAGCGCCTTGTTGGCCGAGGCGTTGAGACGCATGACGACCTCGTTCGGTGTCTTGGCCGGAGCGAAAAGCGCATTCCAGGTATAGGTCTCGTAACCCGGTATGCCTGACTCGGCGACCGTCGGCACGTCGGGGAAGGAGGGGGCGCGCGCGGCCGTGGTCACCGCCAACGCCCGCAAAGTGCCGGCCTTGATGTGGCTCGATGACGAGGGCAAGTTGTCGAACATGATCGGCACCTGATTGCCGATGACGTCGTTCAAGGCCGGGCCGGCACCCTTATAGGGAATATGCTGCATGCTGACACCGGCCATGGATTTGAACAGTTCGCCGGACAGGTGCAGCGGCGTGCCGTTGCCCGACGAGGCATAGCTGTATTTGTCGGGCTCGGCCTTCAGCAGCGCGATCAGCTCCTGCACGGTCTTTGCCGGCAGTTCCGGATTGACGACCAGGACGTTCGGCACAACGACGAGCAGCGAGACCGGCGCGAAATCCTTCTCGGGATCATAGGGGGTCGATTTGAGGATCAGCGGATTGAGTGCGTGGGTGGCGACCGTGCCCATCAGAATGGTGTAGCCGTCAGGTTCGGCGCGGGCGACGTTACCGGCGCCGAGATTGCCGCCGGCGCCGGCGACGTTCTGGACAATCACCTGCTGGCCGAGATCCTCCGACATCTTCTGGGCGACGATGCGGGCAACGACATCGGTCGAGCCGCCGGCCGCGAAGGGCACGACCATGGTGATCGCATGATCGGGAAAATCCGCAGCAGCGGCAGATGTGCCTGATGCAAAGGCCGCAAGCACACCGAAACCGAGCGCAAGGCCCGCACGTCGCGTCATATCGAAAGGCGCCATTCCTATCTCCTCCCAAGCATTTCAACAGCGATATCCCCACCCCGGGGCATGAAGAGGGTAGGGCAGGAGACGCGAATGGCAACCGCGCGGAGTCGCGTGACGGGTGAGACTTTAGTCGTTATCGGGGAGAGTGGATGGCCGCCTATTTCGCGCCGGCGAGCACATCTTCGTGGGCGGCGTCGAATTGCAGTCGCGCCAGCCTCGCATAGATGCCGCCGTGGCGGATCAGGCTCTGATGCGTACCCTCCTCGACGACGCGGCCCTGATCCATGACCAGGATGCGGTCGGCCTTCAACACCGTTGCCAGGCGATGGGCAATGACAAGCGTTGTGCGGCCGTCGACGAGGCCGTCGAGCGCCTTTTGCACCAGCGTCTCGCTTTCGGCGTCAAGCGCGGAGGTCGCCTCGTCGAGCAGAAGCACAGGCGCGTTCTTCAGGATGGCACGCGCGATGGCGATGCGCTGGCGCTGGCCGCCGGAAAGGGTGATGCCGCGTTCGCCGACCTCGGTCTCATATCCCTGATCCAGCCGCGTGATGAATTCATCGGCCTGGGCGGCAAGGGCTGCGGCGCGGATCTCCTCACGTGAGGCTCCGGGACGGCCGAAAGCGATGTTGTCATGGATCGAGGCGGCAAAGATGGTGACATCCTGCGGCACGATGGCGATGCGCCGGCGCAATTCGTCGGGCGTCGTCAGTTGCGCGTCGACACCATCGATCGTCACGCTGCCCTGCTGCGGATCGTAAAAGCGCAGCAGCAGCGAGAAGACGGTGCTTTTGCCAGCGCCGGAAGGGCCGACGATGGCAACGGTCTCGCCGGGCGCAATAGTGAAGCTCAGGCCATGCAGCGCCGATTTGCCGGGCCGCGAGGGATAGGCAAAATGCACGCCGGAAAATTCGACGCGGCCATGGCTGGGCGAAGGAAGAGCCTGCGGATTGGCGGGGGCTGTGATCGGCGAGACTTCGTCGAGAAGCTCGGTCAGCCGGTCGGCGGCACCGGCTGCCTGCGAGAGTTCGCCCCAGACCTCCGACAGTGCGCCCAGCGAACCGGCGGAGATGACCGCATAGAGCAGGAACTGGCCGAGCGTGCCGGCCGAAAGCGTGCCGGCAAGCACGCTGTGGGCACCGACCCAGAGCACGGCGACGACACTGCCGAAGATCAGCGTGATGGCGATCCCGGTCAGCAGCGCGCGCGAGCGGATGGCGGCGCGGGCCGCCTCATAGGCGGATTCGACGGCGGTGCCATAGCGCGTCGCTGCGGCATCCTCGCCGTTGAAGGCCTGGACGGTGCGGGTCGCGGCAATCGTCTCGTTGGCGAAGGCGGAGGCATCGGCGAGCGTATCCTGGGCGGCGCGGGAGCGTTTGCGCACCGAGCGGCCGAAGGCGACGAGCGGAAAGACGATCAGCGGGATCGCCCCGATGACGAGGCTCGAAAGCTTCGGCGAGGTGACGATCATCATGCCCATGGCGCCGATACAGAGGATGAGGTTTCTGAGCGCCACCGAGGCCGTGGCGCCGACGGCGGATTTGATCTGCGTGGTATCGGCGGTCAGCCGCGAGACGATTTCGCCGGACTGGTTGACGTCGAAGAAGGAGGGCGACAGCCGCGTCACATGAGCAAAGACATCACGGCGGAGATCGGCGACAATGCGCTCGCCAATGGTGATGACGAAATAATAGCGCAGCGCGCTTGCGACCGCGAGCACGACGGCCATGATCATCAGCATGGCGAAGTAGCTGTTGATGAAGCGGCCGTCGGACTGGGTGAAGCCGTGGTCGATCATGCGACGCACGGCGAGCGGCAGCGCCAGCGAGGTGATGGCGGCAAGCGCCAGCGACGTCAGCGCACCGGCCACCAGGCCGCGATACCGCATGACGTAGGGCGTTAGCCTGCCGAGCGGCCGCAGCGACCGCCTTTTGTTTTCCTCAGCCCGTGCCTGCTCTGCCAAATCGTCTCCGATCACCCGCAGGACCCGCGCAATGCGGCCTGTTGGCTCTTGTTATCTAAGCGTCCTTCATGTATAGGCACGCCATCCTAATGGGAAGCCGTAGCCATCACGACTGCGGCTTCATTTATTCAATCGGTTCGGTGGCCGCAACTGCATGCGGCAAATTGAACTCCGGTATCGCAGGAAGATTGTTATGAAGGCAGGCATCCATCCCGACTATCACGTGATCAAGGTGGTCATGACCGATGGCACCGAATACGAAACCCGCTCGACCTGGGGTTCGGAAGGCGCTGTCATGAACCTCGAAATCGATTCCAAGTCGCACCCGGCCTGGACCGGCGGCAACCAGCAGCTCATGGACCGCGGCGGCCGCGTTTCCAAGTTCAACAAGCGTTTCGGCGGCCTCGGCCTCTAATTGCTTCTGCCCGACGGAATTCGAAAAGAGCCCGGTTCTGCCGGGCTTTTTTGCGTGGTCGGGAAGGGCGTTTTCAGGCAAAGAAAAACCGGCCGCGTCGGACGCGGCCGGTTTGTATGGAATTCCCGCAGATCTGGTCAGTTGTTGCCGAAGGCGGTCTGCAGCAGCGAAAGCTGGGCCTGGACGCTGTTCTGATTATCGTGAACGATCACGGCTTCGGACGGGCGGTAGATCTCGCGGTCGAGCAGGGCAATGCGGTTCTGCAGACGCAGCGAGCGCTCGACGAGGTCGCGGAAGGATTCCGGCAGGTCGCCCCAGCCGGGCGCGGCACGGTCGACATTGAAGCCGTCGAGGCGAACCTTGTTCTTTTCGGCCAGCACCTGGTCACGGGACATTTCGCCGTTGTTGACGGCGCGCTGCAGCAGCAGCCAGGAGGCCATCTGCATGAGGCGGGTGGTGAGACGCATCGATTCCGCGGCGTAGAGAACCGAGGCCATCCGCGGCAGAACCTTGGAAGCGGCCCGGCCCTGGCCGTCGAGATAGGCGGCGGTCTCTTCGACCAGCGACATGCCTTCCGCATAAAGTGCCTTGAACTGCGAGGATGCAGCGGCGCGGCCTGCAAAACTGATCGTGTTCAATCCAACTTCCGACATCGCAATAGTCCCTGTTGCACGCAGCTACATATGGTCAGGTAACGCCGGCACCGACGGAAAAGTTTCCGAGCCCGGTTTTTGTGTCTTTAAGATGGTATCATTAGCCCAATTGCGCAAGCCGTTTCTTAAGAAAGGGTTAATCTCCACAGTTTCGTGGAAATGCGCCGAGCACAAGGAAAAAGAAGAGCCGCAAAAGCGGCTCTCAAGGTAAAACAGGGAGAAAAATCAGACCAATTCACCGCTTGGAAAACTGTCTGAGATCCAGAGAAAATCCGGATGAGTACAGTAATACCTTATAAAGCTTAATATTTTATTAACATTGTGCCGAAGAAAGACTTGGAGTGGGCTCGTTTATACGCCTATATCCTTGTTTTCGGGGGGTTATCGGATCACGAGCGGAAGAAGCTTTCGGCCGCCTGTCGCCCGGAGGCCTTGCGAGCGGCCTCGGCTTCGAGCCGGGCGATCTCCGTCTTCAGCAATTCCACCCGGGCCTTCAGCTCGTCCACCGAAAGCATGGAGAGATCGGCGCCGATCTCGTGGGCGACTTTTTTCTGCGGCCGGTCGTCATCAATGAAGCTCATGGGTTCGTCCTCCGTTGCTGCCTCGAAAATAAGACCCAAAGCGCGGAGCGAACCCGAAAGATCGCGACGCGCTTTAGCCGAACTTTACAGCAGGATCGCTGCTTTCGGGAGACTTCCCCGCTTCAGAAGGTTTGCCGGTTTCGGGCGGCTTGCCGCTGCCGCGATCGGCGAGCGACATGCTTTGCGGTGTCAGCATCGGCGAGGTGCCGGTCGGGATCGTCGTGTAGGCGTCGCGATCGCTGGCAGGGACGGCGGCGCGGATGCGGCTCCGGATGATGGCGTAAACGGTGATGAGCACGTGGGCGATGGCGGTGACGAGGAAAAGGGCATGCGGGGTGATCACCGACATGACGGGGCCGCCGATCGTCGGGCCGATCACCGTGCCGATGCCGTAGAGCAGCAGCAGACCGCCGGAGACCTTGACGAAATCCTCCGATGCCGCGAAGTCGTTCGCATGGGCGACGGCGATCGGATAGAGCGTATTGGCCACCGCGCCGTAAAGGACCACGAGCCCGATCAGCAGGGCGGGCGACGTCGGATGGATTAAGAAGATCAGCAAGCCGGCAAGGGCGGCGACCCCGGACATGGCGGCGAGCACATAGCGCCGGTCGATACGATCGGAAAGCCGGCCGGCCGGCAGTTGCATCACTGCGCCGGCGAAGATGGTGGCGCTCATCATGACGGCGATGCTGGTGTCGGAGAGGCCGGCGCCCGCGCCGAAGACGGCGCCGAGCGTGCCGTAGGCGCCGTTGGCGATGCCGACGAGCAGGATGCCGAGGCAGGAGACCGGCGAATTGCGATAGAGCGCCGGCAGATCGAGGCGCACCGCTTTCAGCGGCTGCGGCGAAGCGGCCGTCGAAAGCGTCGTCGGCAGCATGGCAATGCAATAGAAAATGCCGCAGATCATGAACAGCACCGGCGTGCGCACATCTTCGAGCGGGATCATCATCTGGCCGCCGACGACCCCGAGCAGCGTGATGCCGATATAGAGCGAGAAGATCGCGCCGCGGCTCTCGTTGCTGGCGCGCTCGTTCAACCAGCTTTCGATGATCATCGAGGTGCCGGCGGTGGAGAAGCCGGTGACGGCGCGCAGCACCACCCACCAGATTGGATGGATGATAATGCCGCTCACCAGCGCGATAATGGCGATTATCGAGATGAAGCCGGAGAAAGCTCTGACATGGCCGACGCGGCGCACCAGTTTCGGCGCCACCAGGCAGCCGATGACGAAGCCCCCGGCCCAGGAGGTGCCGAGCAGGCCGAGTGTCGTGGTGGCGTAACCTTCGAGATTGCCGCGCACCGGAAGCAGGATGCCCTGCAGGCCATTGCCCATGAAAAGGAAGAGCGTGCCAAAGAGCAACGCGGCGACGGACAGCAGATTTCTCTTCATTTCCCCAGACTCGGTCTCAGCGATTGTACACGGACATAAGGCAAGACCTGCGTCTGCCCAGCCTCAAGATGATTGATTGTGCCCCGGAATCTCTTTACGGCGTGTCGGATCCTGTGTTCGCGCGGAAAAATGTCCGTCCTGTGACATTCCGAAAAATGGAAAAAATAAAGCATGACAAAGCTGATAGCCTTGCTGCTCATCCTTGCCATGGCGATACAGCTGGTCAAGCCGCTCGGGTTTCCAGGCCTCCGGCGGCGCATGGATTTCTGGAAGATCGCGCTGATCGCTTTTGGGGTCTGGGCACTGGATCTGCTCTTGCGCGACTTCCTGATGTAAGCCGATATGCTGTCGTCAGTCCTGCAGAACAATTTCTCCGCGCATGACGAAAACGCAGGTTCCGGAGATGACGACATCGGTGACGATGCCTTTGGATTTCACGACATCGAGGGTGATGACGCTGCGGCGACCCATTTCGACGCCCTGTTCAATGGTGACGCGGACGGTCATATCGGCGTCGGGTGCGAGCGAGACGAGATAGGCGCCGAGGGCGGCTGAAGCGCTGCCGGTTGCCGGGTCCTCGGGCACGTTGTCGAGCGGTGCGAACATGCGGGCGCGAATAGACCACGGATTCTCAGCTGTTCTGGCATAGACGAAGAGCGAGAAGTCGTGGCCGCTCGTCGTCTGGCGGCCGGCAGCCGCCTGGAAACCGGCAAGATTCGGGCGGGCCGCGACCAGCGCGTCAAGCCCGCTCATTTCGGCAACGGCGAAGTTCAGGCCGACCGAGGCAAAGACCGGTGCGTGGGTGGTTGTGACGATGGCGCCGGGCTCGAGCGAGATGCAGCGGGCGATGATTTCCTCGGAGATGGTATCGCCGACCATCAGCGGCTGCGGCGCACGGATGGCGGTGGCCGCGATCTTTCCGCCGCTGCGTTTCAGGTCGACTTCGACGATGCCGGCCTTTTCTTCGAAGCGCAATTTCTCGCCGACCGGCCTGCCGAAAATCTCTGCCTGCTGGCCGAGCACATAGGCGGTGCCGACATTCGGATGGCCGGCGAAGGGAATTTCCATCGTCGGGGTGAAGATGCGCACGCGGGCCGAATTCCGCGGATCTTCCGGCGGCAGAACGAAGGTGACTTCGGAATAGTTGAATTCGGTGGCGATCTCCTGCATCGCGGCATCGCTCAGGCCCCGTGCATCGGAGATGACGGCTAGCGGATTGCCCTCGAAACGGGTGGAGGTGAAGACATCGACGGTGATGTAGGAGAGGGTGTCCATGGCGGCTCCTGTTGTGGCGGGCCGCTATGAGTAAGCATGGTTGTTAAGGGAATGAAGCGGTTTCTTGTCGCTGTGACAATGCAAGAGGGGCCGCAACGATGTGCCGCCGCCCCCTCTTCGTCTCACTCGAGGCTGCTGAAAAAATCAGGCGGCCTTTTCCAGGTCTTTCTTCCAGCTGCCCTTGGCGGCGAGGCTGTTCATCTCGGCGCGGTGGGTGAATTCGCGCTGGCCGGCGGCGACGTTCTCAGGCTTGCCGTTCCAGGCCTTGAGGGCGCTGTCCTGCAGGGCGCGGCCATAGGAGAAAGTGACGAGCCAGGGCAGGTCAAAACCATTGATCGCGGAAAGATGCGCCGTCGCCTCTTCCGTGGTCTGGCCGCCGGAAAGGAAAGCGATGCCGGGAACCGCAGACGGAACCGTGCGCTTCAGCACCTGAACGGTGCGCTCGGCAACTTCCTCGACCGAGGCCTTGCGGGCGTTCTTGCCGTCGATGACCATGTTCGGTTTCAGGATCATGCCTTCGAGGCTGACGCGGGCCTCGGCCAGTTCCTCGAAAACGATGCGCAGGGTGGCTTCGGTGACTTCGGCGCAGCGGTCGATGTTGTGGTCGCCCGGCTTGCCGTCCATCAGGCATTCGGGCTCGACGATCGGCACGATCTTGGCTTCCTGGCAGAGAGCCGCATAGCGGGCGAGCGCCTGAGCGTTGGCGCGGACCGAGCCGCGCGTCGGCAGCGAGGACGAGATGGCGATGACGCCGCGCCATTTGGCAAAACGGGCGCCGGCTTCATAATATTTGGCAAGGCGTTCGCCGAGGCCGTCGAGACCCTCGGTGATGGTTTCGCCGGGAAATTTGACCATCGGCTTGGCACCGGTGTCGACCTTGATGCCGGGAATGGAACCGGCAGCGCGGATAAGGTCGACGAAAGGCGTGCCGTCGGCAGCCTTCTGGAACAGCGTCTCTTCGAACAGAATGACGCCGGAGATATATTTCTTCATCGCCTCGTCGGAGCGGAAGAGCATCTCGCGGTAATCGCGGCGGCTCGTTTCGGTCGATTCGAGATTGATCGTGTCGAAACGCTTCTTGATGGTGGAGGTCGATTCATCTGCCGCAAGCAGTCCCCGGCCGCCTGCAACCATCTGCACTGCAATGTCTTCCAGTCGTTCGCTCATTCTCGTTCTCTCCACAGCATTAAACATCGGCGGTTTAGAATATAGGACGGCGATAACAGAAGTTCATAGGGAGGAAAATGGAAGCCTAACTCACTGAAACGATTGAAATCAATTCAATCGGTTAAAAAAATGGGATTTTTTCCGGCCCGTGAGCAAAAGACCGCGGAAGGCTCCTCGCCGCCGCGGTCTATCCACATGTAAAACCTGTTAAATCGGGCTTGCGGCGCCCGCCGCCTCATTAGACGCGCGAAGGACGCTGCAGCATTCGAACGGACGCATCGGCCCAGATGTCGGGCCGATGCGCAGGCCGTTACCGGCCGGCGTTCAGAACGGCGACACCGGGAAGTTCCTTGCCTTCCATCCATTCCAGGAAAGCGCCGCCAGCGGTGGAGACATAGGTGAAATCGTCGGCAACGCCGGCATGGTTGAGCGCCGAGACGGTGTCGCCGCCGCCGGCAACGGAGGTGAGTTTGCCGGCTGCGGTGCGGCCAGCGGCATATTTCGCGGCAGCGACTGTCGCGGCATCGAAGGGCTCGATCTCAAAGGCGCCAAGCGGGCCGTTCCAGACGAGCGTGGAAGCGCGATCGATCCAGGCATTGATGGCCTGGACGGATTTCGGGCCGACGTCGAGCACCATGGCATCGGCGGGAATGGCCTCGATATCGACCGTCTCGTTGGCGGCACCCGCCTTGAATTCGCGGGCAATCACGCCGTCTTCCGGCAGGATGATGGCGCAGCCTGATGTCGCGGCCTCGATCATGATCTGCTTGGCGGTTTCGGCGAGATCATGCTCGCAGAGCGACTTGCCGACATTGGTGCCGCGGGCGGCGATGAAGGTATTGGCCATGCCGCCGCCGATGACCAGCGCATCGACCTTCTTTACGAGGTTCATCAGGAGGTCGATCTTGGTCGAGACCTTGGCGCCGCCGACAATCGCGACGACCGGGCGGGCGGGATCGCCGAGGCCCTTTTCCAGCGCCTCCAACTCGGCCTGCATGGTGCGGCCGGCATGGGCCGGCAGGTGGTGGGCGAGCCCTTCGGTCGAGGCATGGGCGCGGTGAGCGGCGGAGAAGGCGTCGTTGACATAGATGTCGCCGTTGGCGGCGAGCGCCTTGGTGAAGTCGGCGTCGTTCTTTTCCTCGCCCTTGTGGAAGCGGGTGTTTTCGAGAAGCAGGATATCGCCGTCATTCATCGCGGCGACGGCGGCGGCGGCGGCCTCGCCGATGCAGTCGGCGGCCGTCGATACGGCGTGATCGAGCACTTCCTCGACCGAAGGGGCGATCAGCGACAGCGACAGATCCGGCGAAGGGCCGTCCTTCGGCCGGCCGAAATGGGCCAGCAGGATCACCTTGGCGCCCTTCTCGGACAGTTCGAGGATCGTCGGCGCCACACGCTCGATGCGCGTCGTATCGGTGACCTTGCCGTCCTTGACCGGGACATTGAGATCGACGCGGACGAGAACGCGCTTGCCGCGGATATCAGTGAGATCGTCGAGGGTCTTGAAGGAAGGCATGGGAGATCCAGTCTTGGTTGGCGGAAATTGCGCCGACCATAGCAAGGATCATTCGAGACGCAAGGCGTTCAGCGACCGTTTTCGTGTGTGCCTTCGTCGCGTCCGGCCGCTGCTTTCGGAGCGGCTTCGGAGGCTGCGGCCTCTCGCCTCCGGCGTCCCTTCAGGCGGTCGCGGATGCGCTGGATGATGTCCTTGAGGTTGATGAAGATCGGCAGGGTGATCGCAGGTTCGACGGCTTCGAGCGACATGCCGACGGAGGTGACGTGGTCATGCTCATCGAGATCGCGGACGATCAGGATGATCGAACCGAGACGGACGCGGTCGGCATAATCGGCTTTGCCGCCGAGGCGCTGGCGCATCAGTTCGGCGATGGTCAGGCCCTTTTCGGATTCGTTGAGCAGGCCAGGGCCATATGCGGCGTCGAGATCGGCGGCAGGGCGGGCCGGCGAGAGCGCGAAGGCGCCGAAGAATTCGGCATCGTCCTCATCGACCGGCGCACGGCTGGCAAAGAGCCGGTCGAGCAGACGGGAGTAGCTCGGCACGATGAACAGATAGACGAGATCGTTCTCACGCAGCCGCCCGGCATATTGGTAGCGCATCGATTTGCCGTCGCGGATGACGAGCGAGGGGGTTGCCCAGCGCGGAATGCGCTCGCCGCGCAGCACCGGGCTATCCTTGATGACGCGGTAGGAGAGCAGTTCGTGGTTGGCCGCACCCGGCAGGTCGACCTCGACCTTGTCGACGGCGCCGATACGCGGCGGAATGATCAGGCCGAGCTTTTTGGCGACGGGTTTGATCGTCCAGCCCTGGACGAGAAGCGAGACCAGCACGATGATGAAGGCCGTGTTGAAATAAATCTGGCCGTTTTCCAGGCCGCCGAGGATCGGCATGATGGCGAGCAGGATGGAGACGGCGCCGCGCAGGCCGACCCAGGCAACGAAGCCGATCTCCTGCTGCGTGTAATCGAAGGGGAGCAGCGACAGCCAGATCGCCAACGGCCGGGCGATGAAGATCAGGAAGAGGGCAAGCAGAATGGCCGGCACGATGATCACCGGGAATTGCGACGGCGTGGCGAGCAGGCCGAGCACCAGGAACATGATGATCTGCGCCAGCCAGGTCATGCCGTCCTGGAAGCGTTTGATGGTGCCGATCGCCTGCATCTTGCGGTTTCCGGCGTAAATGCCGGCGACATAGACGGCGAGGAAGCCGCTGCCGCCGACCGCGCCGGTGAAGGAGAAAACGAGCAGGGCGAGCGCCAGCACGAAGATCGGCGTCAGGCCGCGGTCGGTGTCGAGCTTGCTGACGATCAGCACGATCATCATGCCGCCGAGCAGGCCGAGGATGACACCGAGCCCCATCTGCTGCACGAACATGGCGAGCATGCCTATATTGATGCCGGCGTAGCGCTCGCCGCTGGCCAGCACCTCGACGAGGGCAATGGTGAGAAAGATCGCCATCGGATCGTTGGTGCCGGATTCGACTTCGAGCGTCGAGCGCACCTTGTCGCGGATATTGATGCCGCCGATGCGCAGCAGGAAGAAGACGGCGGCGGCGTCCGTCGAGGCGACGATCGCGCCGAGCAGCAGGCCCTCCAGCCAGGTGAAGTTCAAGAGCCACATGGCGGCGAAGGCAAAGAGCGAGGCGGTTATCAGCACGCCGAGCGAGGCGAGCGCTAGCGACGGCACCGCCGCGAGCCGGAAGGCGTGCATCGGCGTGCCGAAGCCGGAATCAAACAGAATGACGGCGAGCGCAATGGAGCCGAGAATATAGGCGAGGTAATTGTTGCTGAACTCGATGCCGAGGCCGTCGACGCCGGCGGCAAGGCCGATCATCAGGAAAAGCAGCAGGAGGGGCGCGCCGAACCGGAAGGCGAGCAGGCTTGAAAAAGCGGCAAGAAGCACGAGCGCCGTCGAGACCAGCACCACGATATAGAACGCTTCCATGCCCACCCCTTTCCATGACTGCTTCGCGAATACGGCCAGGTCAGGCCGACCCGTCTTCATCCAACCCCTCCTCACGCGCGGCGGCCCATCAGTAAACGGCAAAACGCCAGAGAAGGGTAGGCCTTGCGGCTTAACCTCGTCGCGATGCTGCATCATGCTGCTGAACGGTTGCCGGACGGCCAACCGACACGGAATGCTACGGGAGAAATTCTCTATAAAGAATGTATAAGAAAATCAGGCGAGAGCAGGGCAAAAGAGACGGGCACGGATTTTTCCTGCCGGTCGGCCGCTCTGCTATCCCAACGTTGCCTGAGTGATGATGACGGCGAGAAATGCGAGGCCGATGAACGCGGCAACCCGGATGACCAGGCGATTAGCCTTTGCCAGCACGGCGGGTCTGACGTCCCGCTTGGGGTGAAACCGCTGCCGCCGCTTGAGAGTGGAGGGGGACAAGCGTTTTTGTGCCTCTGCCATTTGTCGCCTCCACTTGGATCATTTCAGCCATTGTGCAGCGCTGTGCATGTCCTTACTCTATCATGCCTGGCCAGCGGATGGCCAATCCGTGATTGATCCTTGCCTGCGAGTGGCAACGCCACACCGGAGCCGTCGCTTCGATGTGGCTATAAAAGCCGGTCTCAGTCTTCGCTGTCCTCGTCTTCGTCGGTCAGATCCGCGACCGGAACGAGGAAGACGACGAACTCGTCCTCGATGGTTCTTTCGGGGTCGTCGTCGAACTCATAGGCGTGCTCGACTTCGCTTGCCTCTTCGGCGGTCGCCTTGCGCAGGCTCAGCGTAGCCTTGCGGTCCCACAGGGGCTTGCCCTCGGACTCCAGGATGGTCAGATCGTCGCGAAAATCTTCCGCCTCGAAGAAATGCGTCGCGTCCTCATCATTTTCGGAGCGAAAGCTGGCAACGGCGCGGCCGGCGATTTCTACGGTAAAATAATCCATTCATCTCTCTCATGTTGGCGACAGCGCTGCCGCACGCACTGATGTCCGCGCCTGGTTGGTGGCCGATGCGGCGCGATGAAACTGGGCATTTTGGAACGCCCAGTTCAGTTATCCTATCAGATCTCGTCCCGGCAATGGACGAAAAGATACCGGTACGGGGAAGATCGGTTTCGTTCGCGGCATGGCAACAAAAAGCGGCCCGGTTTCCCGGGCCGCCTGCATAATGATGCCTTGCGTGTGCTCAGATGAGCTTGGCGAAAGCGACTGCCGTGTCGGACATGCGGCTGGAGAAGCCCCATTCGTTGTCGTACCAGGACAGGACGCGCACAAAGTTGCCTTCCATGACCTTGGTCTGATCGGTCGCGAAGATCGACGAGTGGCTGTCGTGGTTGAAGTCGCGCGAGACCAGCGGCTCGTCGGTGTAGCCGAGGATGCCCTTCAGCTTGCCGTTGGCAGCAGCCTGGATGGCTTCGTTGATTTCGCCGACGCTGGTCGCCTTCTTAGCGACGAACTTGAAGTCGACGACCGACACGTTCGGGGTCGGAACGCGGATCGAGGTGCCGTCGAGCTTGCCCTTCAGATGCGGCAGAACGAGGCCGACGGCCTTGGCAGCGCCCGTCGAGGTCGGGATCATCGAAAGGGCGGCGGCGCGGGCGCGATACAGGTCCTTGTGCATCGTGTCGAGCGTCGGCTGGTCGCCGGTGTAGGAGTGGATCGTCGTCATGAAGCCGTGGTCGATGCCAACGGCGTCATCGAGGACCTTCACCACCGGCACCAGGCAGTTGGTGGTGCAGGAGGCGTTGGAGATGACCAAGTGCTCCTTGGTGAGCTGGTCATGGTTGACGCCGAAGACGACGGTGAGGTCGGCGCCGTCTGCAGGCGCCGAAACGATGACGCGCTTGGCGCCGGCCGTCAGGTGGGCGGCAGCCTTGTCGCGGGCGGTGAAGATGCCGGTGCATTCCATCGCGATGTCGACGCCGAGTTCGCGATGCGGCAGCGTCGCCGGATCCTTGATCGCGGTGACCTTGATCGGCTTGCCGTTGCCGACGATGATCGTGTCACCCTCGACCTTCACCGTTGCCGGGAAGCGGCCGTGGATCGAGTCGTAGCGCAGCAGGTGGGCGTTGGTTTCGACGGGGCCGAGATCGTTGATGGCGACGACTTCGATGTCGGTGCGGCCGGATTCGACGATAGCGCGCAGGACGTTGCGGCCGATGCGGCCGAAGCCGTTAATGGCAACCTTGACTGTCATGTTCATTCACTCCCGATAGAATAGAGCCCGATAGAGCGGGCCTGGAATTGAGGAGATGGAGAGCGCCTCAAGGCGCTCTCATTAAAGCTTTGCTTCCGCGGCCGCAACGACGGCGTCGGCGGTGATGCCGAAATGCTTGTAAACATCCTTCACCGGGCCGGAAGCGCCGAAGCCCTTCATGCCGATGAAAGTGCCTTCCGGTCCGATGAAGGCATCCCAGCCTTCGCGGACGGCGGCTTCGACGGCGATCTTGACCGGCGAGTTGCCAAGCACTTCCTTGCGATAGGCGTCCGGCTGCTCGAAGAACAGTTCCGTGCAGGGAACCGACACGACGCGCACCGTGACACCCTTGGCTTCAAGGGCTGCGCGGGCGGCAACGGCGATTTCGACTTCCGAGCCGGAGGCGAAGATCGTCACCTTGGCGTCGGCATTGCCGGCCAGTGTATAAGCGCCCTGCTCGCAGAGATTCTTTTCGCTATATTCGGTGCGGACCGGGCTGAGGTTCTGACGTGTCAGAGCAAGGCCGGACGGACGGTTGTGGGTCTTGACGGCGATCTGCCAGCATTCCGCCGTTTCCGTGGCGTCGGCCGGACGGAAGACCATCAGGTTCGGGATGGCGCGCAGGCCGGCGAGCTGCTCGACCGGCTGGTGCGTCGGGCCGTCTTCGCCGACGCCGATCGAGTCATGCGTCAGGACGTGGATGACGCGGATGCCCATCAGCGCAGCGAGGCGGATCGGCGGGCGGCAGTAATCCGAGAAGATCAGGAAGCCGCCGCTGTAGGGAATAAGGCCGCCATGCAGCGCAATGCCGTTCATGGCCGAGGCCATGCCGTGCTCGCGGATGCCCCAATGCATGTACCGGCCGGCGAAATCCGTCGGCGTGATCGAGTGCATCTGGCTGGTCTTGGTGTTGTTCGACGGCGTCAGGTCGGCCGAGCCGCCGAGCGTTTCCGGCAGGAAGCCGTTGATGACCTCGAGCGCGTCTTCCGAAGCCTTGCGGGTGGCAACGGTCGGCTTGGTCTCGGCGAGCTTCTTCTTGTAGGTGCTGATTGCGGCATCGAAGCCTTCCGGCAGCTCGCCTGCCATGCGGCGGGTAAATTCAGCCCTGGCCGGAGCCTTGGCCACACCCTGCTCCCAGGCGTTGACGAGATCGGCGGAACGGGCGCCGGCGGCGCGCCAGCTGTCCAGGACGTCCGACGGGACGACGAAAGCTTCGGATTCCCAGTTCAGCGCCTTGCGGGTGGCGGCGATTTCCTCGGCGCCGAGCGGGTTGCCGTGGACCTTATGGGTGCCCTGCTTGTTCGGGGCGCCGAAGCCGATGATCGTCTTGCAGGCGATGAAGGTCGGCCGGTCGGATTTGTGGGCGGCTTCGATCGCGGCGGCGATGGCTGCCTGATCGTGACCGTCGATCTCGATCGTGTTCCAGTGAACGGCCTTGAAACGGGCGATCTGATCGGTGGAATCCGACAGAGACACGGCGCCGTCGATGGTGATCGAGTTGTTGTCCCAGAACAGAACGAGCTTGTTGAGCTTCAGGTGGCCGGCGAGTGCGATGGCTTCGTGGCTGATGCCCTCCATCAGGCAGCCGTCGCCGCAGATCGCATAGGTATAGTGATCCTGAAGATCGGAGCCGAATTCCTCACGCAGCTTGCGTTCGGCAATCGCCATGCCGACGGAATTGGCAATGCCCTGGCCGAGCGGGCCGGTCGTCGTTTCGATGCCGGTGGCGTGACCATATTCCGGATGGCCGGCGGTCTTCGAGCCGAGCTGGCGGAACTGCTTCAGATCCTCGATCGTCATGTCGGGATAGCCGGTCAGATACAGCAGCGAATAAAGCAGCATCGAGCCGTGGCCGGCCGAGAGCACGAAGCGATCGCGGTTCGGCCAATGCGGCCTCTTCGGATCGAACTTCAGATATTTGGTGAACAGGACCGTTGCCACATCGGCCATGCCCATCGGCATGCCCGGGTGGCCGGAGTTCGCCTTTTCGACGGCGTCCATGGCGAGGAAACGGATCGCATTCGCCATCCGGTCGTGTTGTTCGGGAGAGGTCATGGCTTTTCCGCAAGTTCCGGGTGTCGGGGGGATGGCCTCGAGCCTCCAAGACCATCGAGTGAAAGCGGCAGACACATAGCAGTTGGCGCTGGCAAGTCAATAAATGGGGCGCCAAATCCGGGCAGGCCGCCGCGATTTTTGACATTTGATCGCATGGTTGTACAAAAGACAAATCTTGCTGGGCGAGGACATCTAAAACGCTCATCCACAGGATAGGCCGGTGGGCAAGTGACAGGATTTATTGACGGGCCGTCGGCGAGCTGCATATCCTTTTTGAAATCGCAGGATCGGCGCGGCGTGCCGATTCGCGGATCCTGCGCGGGAATCGGGAAGGCATGATGCCCACAGGCAAAACCATGGAAGCAGCGCTCAACGAATTGAGGCAGGCGATTTCGAGCCTCGAAAACGCCGTCGACATGCGTGTCGAGCGTGAGCGCGAGCAGGGCGAGATCGAGGGCGAGGTGCGGCGCGTGCACGCCGACCGCTCCCGGCTGGCGCAGGAGCTCGATCAGGCCGAATTCCGCGCCAACCGGCTTGAAGAAGTCAACCGCGAGGTGTCGCGGCGGCTGGTAACGGCTATGGAAACGATCCGCGCGGTTCTGGATCGCTGACAGAAAGAGTTTGGCATGGCGCAGGTAACAGTAACGATCGACGGCAAGGCCTATCGCATGGCCTGCGAGGAAGGGCAGGAGGATCACCTGACCGATCTCGCCACCCGTTTCGACCGCTATGTCGGCCATCTCAAGGGGCAGTTCGGGGAAATCGGCGATCTCAGGATCACTGTTATGGCCGGGATCATGATCATGGATGAGATCGCCGAGCTGACGCGCCGCGTCGCCGGGCTGGAATCCGAACTCGAGTCCCTGCGCGGCAACCGCGACACCGTGCTTGCAGCCACCGCCCGAACCGAGGAAAATCTCGCGGCGGCGCTCAGTGAGGTTTCAAGCCGCATTCGCGGCATCACCGACAAGCTGAATGGCCGGCCCGCCCCCGACCTCAATTGATCTTCAATTAAATAAGAACGAGCTGCCGCCGCCACTGGCGCGTCAGCGCAAACGACCTTATATATCGCGATGCGGTCTGCGCCTCTCGACAGGAACCACAATCCCTGGGGCCATACTCGATCCAAAGGGAGCTGTCCCTGGCCAGGCCCGTGGGCCTGGACACACGGCGCCCACCTACGTTTGTAGGCACCCAGGATCGTAAACATCCATCGGTGGTCGTGGATCGCGCCTTTTCCTTTCCTCTTCGGAAGACGCCGGACTAATCGACCGGATAAGGCCCTTCGTCGTGATAGCCTTTCGAGCCGACGTCCAGTGCCAGCGGACTTCGCCATTCCCTGTCGTCGCCGAGGCAATCGAGCACGAAGCGGAAATCATATCGCGGCTGCCAGCCGAGTTCCTGCCGGGCGCGGGCGTTGACATAGACGCGGTCGAGCGTCGGAAACATCTTCCAGCCGCGTGATGCATAGAGGGCGCCCGCACCCGGGAACAGACGTTCGACGGCGGCGGGCGCATCGCGCCTTATCTCGGCGAGATCGTTCGCCGAAAACGGCGTCGTGGCGGAGACGATATAGCGGCCGAAGCCGATTGACGGCGCCTTGTCGAGCGCCAGCAGATGGGCGCAGACCACATCCGCGATATCGACGCGGCGGTGCAGAAGTTCGTTGGCCTGTGCATTCTCCGCCGAATAGCCGCCGCGAATGTCAGGATTGTCGTCGCTTTCGGGAAAGAAGCGCGATGTCCTCAGAATAACGACCGGCAGGCCGGAGCTGCGGGCGAAGAGTTCGCACAGGCCTTCGGCGGCGAGTTTCGTTACGCCGTAGATGTTTCTGGCGACCGGGAGCACGTCCTCGGTCACCCATGCCGCCGGTGCGCCAGCCGCCGGGGTCAACGCCGCGCCGAAGGCGCTGGTGGTGCTGGTGAAGACGAAGCTCGCAACCTTGGCGGTGACCGCCTCTTCGAGCAGGTTCAGCGTACCGCCGGCATTGGTGTCGAGGAAATCGCGATTGCGGTGGGTTGCCACATGCGGCTTGTGCAGTGTGGCGGCATGGACGACGTGGCGGATGCCCGACATCGCCTGCCGGAGGAAAGCGCGGTCAGCGATCGAGCCGACCATGTCGGTGAAGGCCGAGGGTTTGATGTCGATGCCGCGCGCCGACCGGCCTTGCGCTCTCAAGCTGCGCATCAGCGCCTCGCCGAGGTGGCCGGCGCTTCCCGTCACCATTATCGTCATCGCACCGCCTCCGGAATGTTTGGAGCCGGAGGCTATGAAGGCCGGGCTTTCCAGGCAACGCATAAATTATGCACGAGGGTGCAGGAAAGCTGCAGGCTCGGTCGATGGCGTGGCGGCGGCCGGGAGGTCTGACCGTCCGGTCCTTATTCCGGCGGGCCTTCGAGATCGCTTTTCAACCGGTCGAGGATCGATAGAGCGTGCCCGGCATAGGCGCTGATCCAGCGGTCATGGATGTGCTTGATCGGCAGGCTGTTCAGGTGGTTCCAGCGTTCGCGGCCCTCTTTCCTGGCGATGACCAGGTCGGCTTCCTCCAGCACCTTCAGATGCTGCATCACGGTGCAGCGGTCCATCTGCGGAAACATCTCGCAAAGCGTTCCCGTGGTGCGGGGGGCATCCTTGAGCAGGTCGAGGATTTCACGGCGGCGGTGATGCGCCAGCGCCTTGAAAACGGGATCGTCGGTCGATTCGCTTGACATGTTATGTTTTTATAACATAATGGCGCCGAGTACAATGGAACAAGTACAATGGAAACAGGCACAATGGAGAAAAGGAGAAAGAGCATGTCTCTCGGAATCCGCGTTTCCGGCCGGATCGGCCGCCCCGTCGCCGAGGTGTTCGACGCCGTCGTCAACCCGAAGAAGCTCAGCAGCTATTTCACCACGATCGGCGGGGCGAGCGCGCCGCTCGTCAAGGGCAAGACGGTGACCTGGTGGAAGGACGCCCAAGTGGAGGTGGTCGAACTCGTGCCGGAAAGCCGCATCGTGCTCAGCTGGGACGGCGGCACCGGCGACGACAAGACGACCTACAAGACGTCGGTGGAGATGAATTTCAAGCCGCTGGAGGATGGCGGCACCTTGGTAACCATCGCCGAGACCGGCTGGCGCGAGGACGAGGCCGGCCGGCGCGGCACCTACCTCAACTGCGAAGGCTGGACGCAGATGCTCTGCTGCATGAAGGCTTTCGTCGAATACGGCATCAATCTGCGCGAGGGCATGTTCCTCAGCGAAATGAAGGGGGAGCCGGCCAGCGCGCCGGATGCCTGACCATCGGTCTCGATGCGATCGGCGGCGCAATCGTCGCATTCGCCATTGGAGTCGAGACTTCTCTTGCCTGTCACACTGCCGGTGCTAATTTCCGGATTCGATACTTCATCTCGATTTCCAGGAGATTTCATTATGCAGCTTGGCATGATTGGTTTGGGCCGCATGGGCAATTACATGGTCCAGCGGTTGATGCGGGGCGGTCACGAATGCGTCGTCTACGACGCCAGGCCGGAAAGCGTTGCCGAACTCGCAGGCCTCGGTGCGACCGGTAGTGCTTCGCTCGAAGAGTTCGTCTTGAAGCTCACGCATCCGCGGGCGATCTGGCTGATGCTGCCGGCGGCGATCGTCGACAAGGTGCTGGCGAGCCTTTTGCCGCTGCTTGAGAACGGCGATATCGTCATCGATGGCGGCAACTCCTATTACCACGACGATATCCGCCGCGGCGCCGAGCTCATCACCAAGGGGATCCATTATGTCGACGTCGGCACCAGCGGCGGCGTCTTCGGCCTCGAACGCGGCTATTGCCTGATGATCGGCGGCGAGAAGAGCATCGTCCAGCACCTTTCGCCGATCTTCGCGACGCTCGCGCCCGGCGCCGGCAAGACGGAAGCCTCGCCGAACCGCAGCGCCGAGGCGGCTGCGGCGAGCACCGCCGAGCAGGGTTACCTGCATTGCGGCCCGCATGGCGCCGGCCATTTCGTCAAGATGGTGCATAACGGCATCGAATACGGCCTGATGGCCGCCTATGCCGAAGGCATCAACATCCTGAAACACGCCAATATCGGCGCCGCCTCGCATGAGGCCGACGCGGAAACCGCGCCGCTCGCCCACCCGGAACATTTCCAATACGACTTCAATCTGCAGGACGTCGCCGAAGTCTGGCGCCGCGGCAGCGTCATCACCTCCTGGCTGCTCGATCTCACCGCCGATGCGCTGCATGCCGATCCGGCGCTGTCGAAATATGCCGGCCGCGTCTCCGACAGCGGCGAAGGCCGCTGGACGATCATGGCGGCAATCGACGAAAGCGTGCCGACGCCAGTGCTGAGTGCGGCGCTCTACGGCCGCTTCTCCTCGCGCGACAACGACGAATTCGCCAACAAGGTGCTGTCGGCAATGCGGGCGGGTTTCGGCGGCCACGTGGAAAAGCCGGCTCCGAAATCCTGAAGGCCGGAGGCTTTCGGCGCCTTCTGACAAGGAGGCGCCTCAGCCTTTCCTAGCCATCGGTATGGTTTCCCTACGGCTTGCTGGCGGCAGTGCTCGCGAGTATCCATTGCTGAAAAGGGAAATGCCGGGGCTGCTTCGTCCAAGCGGCCGGCATTCCATTGGAGGCGGTCATGGCGCGTGGCAGGGCAGGGGGCTTGAAGGCCGCCATATCGGGTGTGCTGGCATTCATTGCGCTTTTGGGGGCGGTTTCACCAGGCCTTGCCCAGACACCACCCACGCAAACGCCAGCCGCGTCGACCCCGCCGGCCCAGGTGCGTGAGATGATGCAGCTCATGCAGACGCCCGAGGTCAAGCAGTGGATGTCGACGCAGATGGCGGCGACGCCTGCGTCCGATACGGCGGCCGAGAACCAGATGTCGGTGCTGTCAGGACTGCTGCAACATGCCCGCCGACATGTCTCGATGATCTCCGATGCAGCAATGGTGCTGCCATCGCAGGTCGGCAACGCTTCCTCGCTGTTCTTCGGCGAAATCGCCGCGAACGGCTGGCCGCGCATGACAGCACAGTTCCTGGCCATCTTCCTGCTCGGCGCGATCGTCGAAAGCATTGCCCGTTATGCCTTCCGCCGCCGCCGTCGTCGCCTGGCCGAGATGGCCGGCATGCATCTGGCGCCGCGCGTCATCCCGGCGCTGATCTTCGCAGCGGCAACGATGCTTGCGCTTCTCAGCCTCGGCTGGCCACCGCTCAGCCAGAGCATCGCGATCGTCTGCGTCGTCGCGCTCATCGTCCAACGCTTCACGATCTGCCTCGGCGGTGTGCTGGTCGATCTCATCGGACTGGCGCGGACCGAGGAAGAACGGCAGGGCATCACCGCTCTGACCATGCCGGGGCGTGACGTCGCATTGTTCTGGTACCGGCGTTGCGCGACCTTCGTCATTTATTTCATGCTCGGCTGGGCGGTGATCCAGTCGATGGAACCACTCGGCTATTCCCCCAGCGCGCGGCTCCTCGTCGGCTACGTCCTCGGCATCGGCCTGCTCCTGATCGCGATCGAAGCGGTCTGGTCGCGGCCGCATAAGGACGAGAAACGCGGTCACGGGATCTCCTGGGCGCTCACCGTCTATTTCCTGCTGCTCTGGAGCCTCTGGGTCGCAGGCTTCAACTGGTTGCTCTGGCTCGGCATCTATGTGCTGCTGCTGCCGCGCGTGCTTGCCGTCTCGACGATTGCGGTGAAATCGCTGCGGCAGACCGAGGCGAGCTTCCTGGCGACGCGCCGCATAGCCGCCGTGCTGCTCGACCGTGGCGTGCGGGCGCTGATCATTGCTGTTGCCGCCATCTGGCTCGGGCACATGCTCGGCGTCGGCGCCGATACGATGGCGGCGGGCGACACCATGGTCGACAAGATCGCGCGCGGCGTCATCGGCGGCATCGTCATCCTGCTTGCCGCCGACCTGCTCTGGCATGTCATCAAGGCCTATATCGACGGCAAGCTGCTCGATTCATCCGTGGATGGCGGGGCAACGGATGAGGAGAAGGCCAAACGCGCACGGATACAGACGCTGTTGCCGATCTTCCGCAATATCCTTGCCGTCGTCATCGCCGTCCTTGCTGTCTTGATGGTGCTTTCCGGCCTTGGCATCGAGATCGGGCCGCTGATCGCCGGCGCCGGCGTTGTCGGTGTGGCGGTCGGCTTCGGTGCGCAGACGATCGTCAAGGATGTGATCAGCGGCATGTTCTATCTCTGGGACGATGCCTTCCGCATCGGCGAATATATCGAAAGCGGCAGCCACAAGGGCGTGGTCGAAGCCTTCAGCCTGCGCTCGGTGAAGCTCAGGCATCATCGCGGGCCGCTGACGACGGTGCCGTTCGGCGAACTCGGCGCGGTGAAGAACCTCAACCGCGATTGGACGATCGACAAGATCAGCCTCAACGTCAAATACGATACCGATCTGGTCAAAGCAAAGAAGGTGATCAAGCAGATCGGCCAGACACTGCTCGAAAATCCGGAATTCGGCCCTCATATCATCGAGACGCTGAAGATGAAGGGTGTCGAGCAGTTCGGCGAATTCGCAATCGAAATCCGGCTGTCGATGATGACGAAGCCCGGCGAGCAATTCGTCATCCGCCGCAATGCGCTGGCGATGATCCGCAATGCCTTCAGGGAAAACGGCATCGAATTTGCCGTGCCGACAGTGCAGGTGGCGGGTGATCGCAACGCGGAGGTGGATGCTGCCGTTGCGCGCTACGCCGCCCATGCGCGGGCGAATGGCGAGCCGGCGGCATGAAGCGCGCTTGCAAATCCCCTCCGTGGCGGGGCAAGTCCCTTCATAAGCTTACGAAAATGCAATGCGGCGTTATGTCCGCCTGCGCAAATTCGCCCCAATTGAGGGTAATGGAGGCCCAGGCGGCGGGGCTGGGTAACGGTGGCATGGCTTCATGGAGCTTATATGCCTCTCATGTTACGTCTTTCAAAAATGATTCCCGCCGAGCTGGCAATTGCAGCAGGATAAGACATGTCGGGTCACGACAATTTGAAAGAGATGGAAGACGCGGACGGATTTTCTTTTCGCGGTTTATTCAGACGTTACAGAACACCGCTGACGGCAGCGGCGACACTCGTGGTCTTCTGCCTCGTCGGCTATGCTATCATGCAGCTGACCAACGAGGTGCGCTATGACGACGTCGTTGACGCGCTGGCGGCAACCAGGCCGAGCGCCATCCTGCTTGCGCTGGTCTTCACCGCACTCAGTTTCCTCTCGCTGGTCTTCTACGATCTCAATGCGATCGACTATATCGGCAAGAAGCTGCCCTTTCCGCATGTGGCGCTGACGGCGTTCAGTGCCTATGCGGTCGGCAATACCGCCGGTTTCGGGGCACTGTCAGGCGGCGCGATCCGCTATCGCGCCTATACGCGTCTAGGGCTGTCGCCTGAAGATATCGGCCGGATCATCGCCTTCGTCACGCTCTCCTTCGGTCTGGGGCTTGCGGGCGTCGGGGCGATCGCCCTCATCATCATCGCCGACGAGATCGGCCCGCTGGTCGGCGTCAGCGCCTTGCTGCTGCGGTTGATCGCCGGTTCGATCGTCGCCATTCTGGGTGCGGTGATGATCATCGGCCGCGACGGGCGCGTGCTCGATCTCGGCCCAGTCGCGATCCGCCTGCCGGATTCGCGTACCTGGTCGCGGCAGTTCCTCGTTACCGCCTTCGATATCGCCGCCTCGGCGTCCGTGCTTTACATGCTGCTGCCGCAGACGGCCATCGGCTGGCCGGTCTTCCTCGCCGTCTATGCGATCGCCGTCGGTCTCGGCGTGCTCAGCCACGTTCCGGCTGGGCTCGGCGTGTTCGAGACAGTGATCATCGCCTCTCTCGGCAGCGCCGTGAACATCGATGCCGTGCTCGGATCGTTGGTGCTCTACCGGCTGATCTATCATGTGCTGCCGCTGCTGATCGCCGTGCTCGCGGTCTCGGCGACGGAGCTGCGTCGGTTCGTCGATCATCCTGCCGCCTCCAGCGTCCGGCGCATCGGCGGGAGACTGATGCCGCAACTGCTGTCGGCCTTGGCGCTACTGCTCGGCGTCATGCTGATCTTTTCGAGCGTCACGCCGACACCGGACCAGAACCTCGAATTCCTCTCAAACTATCTGCCGCTGCCGATGGTGGAAGGGGCGCATTTCCTGTCCAGCCTATTGGGGCTCGCGCTCGTCGTCGCTGCGCGCGGCCTCGGCCAGCGGCTCGATGGCGCCTGGTGGGTGGCGGTATTCTCGGCCCTTGCCGCACTGACTTTGTCACTCCTGAAAGCGATCGCGCTCGTCGAAGCCGCGTTTCTCGCCTTCCTCATCTTCGGGCTCTTCGTCAGCCGGCGGCTCTTTACCCGCCATGCCTCGCTGCTCAATCAGGCGCTGACGGCATCCTGGCTGATGGCGATTGCGGTCATCGTCGTCGGCGCCGTCGTCATCCTGCTCTTCGTCTATCGCGATGTCGAATACAGCAACCAGCTCTGGTGGCAGTTCGAATTCACCGCCGAAGCGCCGCGGGGCTTACGCGCCGTGCTCGGCATCACCATCATCTCGTCGGCGATCGCCGTCTTCAGCCTGCTTCGGCCGGCGGCCTTCCGGCCGGAACCGGCGACTGAGGAGGCGCTGGTGCGCGCCGTCGAAATCGTCGGCAGGCAGGGCAATGCCGACGCCAATCTGGTGCGCATGGGCGACAAGAGCATCATGTTCTCGGAAAAGGGTGACGCCTTCATCATGTATGGCCGGCAGGGCCGGTCCTGGATCGCGCTGTTCGACCCGGTCGGCGAACATCGCGCCGTGCAGGAGCTCGTCTGGCGTTTCGTCGAAGCGGCGCGTGCCGCCGGCTGCCGCGCCGTGTTCTATCAGATCTCGCCGTCGCTGCTTTCCCATTGCGCAGACGCTGGCCTTCGCGCCTTCAAGCTCGGCGAACTGGCAGTGACCGATCTTCGAACCTTCGAGATGAAGGGCGGCAAATGGGCGAACCTTCGCCAGACCGCAAGCCGCGCCCAGCGCGACGGGCTGGAATTTGCCGTCGTCGAACCCGAGGACGTGCCCTCGGTGATCGATGACCTCTCGGCCGTCTCCACGGCCTGGCTCGAACATCACAACGCCAAGGAAAAGGGCTTTTCGCTGGGCGCCTTCGATCCCGGCTACGTCGCTTCCCAGCCGGTCGGCATTTTGAAAAAAGACGGCAGGATCGTCGCTTTCGCCAATATCCTCGTCACCGAATCCAGGCAGGAAGGCACGATCGATCTCATGCGCTTCTCGCCGGATGCGCCGAAAGGCTCGATGGACTTTCTCTTCGTGCAGATCATGGAATATCTGCGCGGCCAGGGTTTTACCCACTTCAATCTCGGCATGGCGCCTCTCTCCGGCATGTCGAAACGCGAGGCGGCGCCCGTCTGGGACCGCATCGGCAGCACCGTCTTCGAACACGGCGAGCGCTTCTACAACTTCAAAGGCCTTCGGGCATTCAAATCAAAGTTTCATCCGCACTGGCAACCGCGCTATCTTGCGGTCTCCGGAGGGGGCAATCCGATGATCGCGTTGATGGACGCGACATTTCTGATCGGGGGCGGATTGAAAGGGGTAGTGAGAAAATGATCAGGACAATCCTTCTTGCCACGGCATGCGCCTGCATGCTCGCGGCCGCACCGGTTCATGCCGCCGAGGAAACCACGCAGAGCTTCGAAACCGGCCTTATCCCGTCGCCGCACATCTTCCTGCCGGAAGGAGAGGTCAAGGGCACGGTGATGCTGATCTCGGATGCCGCCGGCTGGGGCGACTATGAGAAGGGGGAGGCCGACAGGCTGGTCTCCGAAGGCGCCGTCGTCATCGGCGTCGACTTTCCCTCCTATATCCAGGCGCTCAGCCGATACGATGTCAGCCTCAACGACGGCTGCGTCTACATGGTTTCGGACATCGAGTCGCTCAGCCAGCAGGTGCAGCGTGCGACCGGCAACAACGCCTATCACCTGCCAATCGTCGCCGGCATCGGCGAGGGCGGGGCCCTGGCACTGGCGATTGCGGCGCAAACGCCGGATGCGACGATCGGCCAGACGCTTGCCGTCGATCCGAAGGCCGGCATTCCGCTGACCAAGGAACTTTGCACGCCGGCATCGAAGAAGGCAGTTGGCGACCGCATGGTCTACGGGCTCAGCGACGGCGCGTTGCCGGACCCCGTCATATCGGTCTTCACGCCCAATGCCGATAAAGATGGCAGGACGCATGCCGAAGCGCTGAAGAAAGTCCATTCCACAATCGAAATCCGCGAGTCAACCGACGATGCGCAGATGGTGTTTGCCGATACGCTCGACGACCTCGTCACTGCCTCCGGCGCCTTCGGCAATCCGCTCGGCCTGCCGCTGGCGATCCTCGAGGCGACGCCTGCTCTCGATACGATGGCGGTGATCTATTCCGGCGACGGCGGCTGGCGCGACATCGACAAGGAAGTCGGCGGCACCCTGCAGAAGGAAGGCATTCCGGTCGTCGGCGTCGATTCGCTTCACTATTTCTGGTCGGAGCGCAAGCCGGAGGAGACCGCTGCCGATCTTTCGAAGATCATCGATTTCTACCGCAAGCAGTGGAAGGTAAAGCATGTGCTGCTCGTCGGTTATTCCTTCGGCGCCGACGTCGTGCCCGCCACCTATCAGCTCCTCAAACCAGCCGAGAAGTCGGCGGTGGCGCAATTGTCGCTGCTGTCGCTCTCCCACCAGGTCGATTACGTCATCTCCGTTCTCGGCTGGCTCGGCCAGAAAACGGAAGGGGCTGGAGGCGATCCCGTCGCCGATCTGAAGAATATCGATCCGAAGCTGGTGCAATGCATCTACGGCAAGGACGACGATGATGATGTCGCTTGCCCGGCGGTGAAGGAGAGCGGCGCGGAAGTCGTCGAACTGCCCGGCGACCATCACTTCGACGAGAATTACGATCTTCTCACCAAGACGATCATCGACGGACTGAAAAAACGGCTGCAGAATTAAAGCATCAGCGTTTCTTCACTCCAGCCGAGTCCAGCGAGTTCGCGCCCGCGAAATTTCGCATCGTCGGCGACGATGAATTCGTCGAGCTGCGGCGGAGCGACGCTGGTGCTGGAGAGCATCGCATGCACCTGGCCGCGATGATGGGTCTGGTGCTGGAAGAGGTGGGCGAGTACGTCGTCCATCCGCTCCTCCTGGATGCGGTCTCCGCGATGGAGGCGGACAGTTGACGTGAGCTTCTCCGGCGTCAGGGTCTCGCAAAGCGTCGTCAGCCGCTGGTCGACCTTCGCCTGCGCTTGCGCCAGCGATGTGATGTCGTCGAAGGGTTCGTCGACCTCGAAGGCCTGGTAGCCGAGCGTGCCGCCTTCCAGTCCGTCGACATAGAACCAGTCGACCGTGATGATGTGGTTCAAGGTTTCCTTGATCGAGGGGAAAAAGCTCGTGCGTGGTGCTTCGAATTCGCCGGGCTTCAATGCCGTGCAGGCCTGAAGCAGACGGTGGTTGGCGAGAGCGTTGTTATAGGCGAGCTTGCGAAATGATCTGATGGGATCGTAGGTCGGCATCGGCGCATCTCCTCTTTGAGCGCTTTTGGCCGCAGCGCCGCGCGCCTTTTGAGGCGCGCAAGGGAACGCTGTAACCACTTTGAATTGCCTGCATCAGTTCTTCTGATCGAGATTGCCGTCGCGCCAGACGAGATGACGGGGTGCTACTGGCAGGTTCTCGATTTCATCGGCGATGAAATAGGGCGGGATGTCGAGCTCGGTCAGGGCCTGGCGCGTCGCAAGCACCCATTTGAATTCGAGATGGTTGTCGCCGTCTTCGACGCGGTGAATGATTTCGCCCGGCCTAAAGGGGAATTCCAGGGGGATGTCCATCAGGTAATAGAGGCCGAGTTCATGCCAGTCGCGCTCCTCGTAGCGGAAGAAATTCTCGACGACCCAGAGCAGGCGGGAGACGGTGACTTCGAGGCCGAGTTCTTCCACCATCTCCCGTTTCAGCGTTTCCTCCGACGTCTCGCCGATCTCCGCCCTGCCGCCCGGAAAGGTCCAGAAGGGCTCGTGCACGGCGCGATGAACGAGCACGTGGCCATCGCGAAAGCCCAGGCCGGCGATGCGATAATTGAAACGCTCAGCGCCCGCAGTCAGGCGGATGAGGGTGCGCTTGCTCATGTCATTCTATCCGAGATCGATCACGACGACTTCCGGCGGCACGCCGAAGCGCACCGGCGCAATGGAGCAGCCGAGACCGCCGGAGACGATGATATTACGGCGCTCCTCGACAATATGGCCGTAGGCGTAGCGATTGCCGTAACGCGAGGGGACGATCGGCGAACGGCCGAGGAAGCGGATCTGCCCGCCATGGGTGTGGCCCGACAGCGTCAGCGAGACCCGCTCGGGCACGCGCGGAAAGATATCGGGCTCATGGGCGAGCAGGATGACGGGCGCATCGTCGGTCACCTGCGCCATCGTGCCCTCGAGGTCGTCGAGGCCGAGCATGCGCGTGCGGCCCCATTTCCTGCCGGGCAGCAGCGCCAGCTGGTCTTCGAGGCCCGCGAGCCAGAAGCCGCGGCCGTCCTTTTCGAGCCGAACGGCGCGGTTGCCGTAGACCGGGATGCCGACATCGGCAAGCGCCCGGTGCCCGAATGTTTCCATGCCGCCGTTCTTCTGGGCGGTCCTGTCCTCCCACCAGTCGTGGTTGCCCATGATCGCATGGACGCCGAGAGGCGCCTGCAGGGTGGAGAGCGCCTTCGACCATTGGCTCGAATGGACGTATTGGGTCACCATGTTCATGCCCGAGGCATAGTCGCCGAGCAGGACGGTGACATCGCCTTCGAGTTCATTGGCCCTGCGGCAGATCGCGGTAATGCGGCTTGCCGACATCCAGGGTTCGCAGGCATGGATATCGGCGAGCGCGACGACGCGGAGTTTCAGCCCCGGCGTCCATCCGGGCGGCGTCAGCCGGTAGCGGGCGATGCCAAGCCTCGCCAGCGGTTCATAGGCGAAGGCGTAACCGCCGAGCGACATGACGCCTGCGATACCGCCGCCAAGAACCTTGAAAAATCCGCGGCGGGTGATCACTCAGTCGTCCTCCTGGAACAGCCGGAACTGCGCAGCCTCCATTTCCTTGGGCGGTTGCATTCCGAGATGTTTCCACGCGATTGCGGTCAGAACACGGCCGCGCGGCGTGCGCTGAATGAAACCCTGCTGGATCATATAAGGCTCGATGATGTCCTCGATCGCGTCGCGCGGCTCGGAAAGACCGGCGGCGATGGTTTCGATACCGACCGGGCCGCCGCCGAAATTGACGGCGATCATGTTGAGGTAGCGTTTGTCGAGCTGATCGAAGCCGACATTGTCGACGAGCAAGCGAGTCAGCGCCTCGTCGGCGATCTCGCGGGTGACGGCCTCGGCCCTTGCCACCTCGGCGAAGTCGCGCACGCGCCGCAGCAGGCGGCCGGCGATGCGCGGGGTGCCGCGGGCGCGTCTGGCGATCTCGCGGGCGCCCTCTTCGGTCATCGGCAGGTTCATCAGCCGCGCGCCGCGGCGCACGATCAGTTCCAGCTCCTCGACGGTATAGAAGCTCAGGCGCACCGGTATGCCGAAGCGGTCGCGCAGCGGCGTTGTCAGCAGGCCGAGACGGGTGGTGGCCGCCACCAGGGTGAATTTCGACAGGTCGATTTTGACCGAGCGCGCGGCGGGGCCTTCGCCGATGATAAGGTCGAGCTGGAAATCCTCCATCGCCGGATAAAGGATTTCCTCGACGGCCGGATTGAGTCGATGGATCTCGTCGATGAAGAGCACGTCGCGTTCTTCGAGATTGGTCAGCAGGGCGGCGAGATCGCCGGCCTTGGCGATGACAGGACCGGATGTCGAGCGGAAGTTGACGCCGAGCTCCTTCGCCATGATCTGCGCCAGCGTCGTCTTGCCGAGACCGGGCGGGCCGACGAATAGCACATGGTCCAGCGCCTCGCCGCGGTTCTTCGCCGCCTCGATGAAGACCTTGAGATTGGCGCGCGCTTCCGCCTGGCCGGTGAACTCGTCCAGCGATTGCGGGCGCAGGGTGATGTCGAGATCTTCGCCCCGCTTTTCCGGCGATATCAGGCGGGCGGGTTCGCTCATGCTCTCATTCCGTTCCGAAAACTCTCACACCAATACACCAAAAAACGGTCGCCTCGATATTCAACCGTCGTTTTTCCCGGCTTCACCGCGCCAACTCCTTCAATCCCAGCCTGATCAGCTTGGCGCTGTCGGCGCCATCGCCCGCCGTCTTCATGGCTGCGGCAACCGCATTGGCCGCCTGGTCTCTGCTATAGCCGAGATTGGTCAGCGCGGAGACTGCATCGGCCACCGGTGCGGCCGCGACACCTTCGCCGAGTTCCTGCTTGAGGCCGATATTGATCGCCTCCCCGGCAAAGGCCGGCGCCCGGTTCTTGAGCTCGGTCACGAGACGCATCGCCACTTTCGGGCCGACGCCCGGCGCGCGAGAAACGGCGGCGCGGTCCTGCAGAGCGATCGCATTGGCGAGTTCGCCCGGCGTCAAGGTCGAGAGCACGGCAAGCGCGACCTTGGCGCCGACCCCCTGAACGCTCTGGAGCAGGTTGAACCATTCCCGCTCCAATGCGGTCATAAAGCCGAAGAGCTTCAACTGATCCTCGCGCACATAGGTCTCGATGAACAGCACGCAGGCCTCGCCGGCCGAGCCGAGCTTGGACAGGGTACGGGCCGAGCAGTGGGCGACGTAGCAGACGCCGTGTACATCGACGAGCACATAGTCTTCGCCGATCTCGTCTATGGTGCCTTTCAGCTTGCCAATCATGGGGCGCGGTCTCTCAAGGGTGCGTTTCGGGCGTGATAAGTTCAACGGAGGGGAAATACGATCGGTATCCGCCGGGGTCGCGGGTCAAAATCTTGTAGCCCCTAATCGCCGCATGGGCGCCGATGAGGAAGTCTGGCAATATCCGTTCGCGTCCTCCGCCGGCGCGACGGTAAAGCCGGGAGGCTTGAGCCGCGGCGAAGACAGCCGGCCAAGGCAGGTTCTCGCGGCGGAATTCATCCTGCGGAAGCAGTTGGTCGACTTCGTCCATATCATCGTAGCGAACGGAAAATTCGGAATAGATGATCGGATTTATGAGGACCGGGCCATCTCTAAAGACGTCGAGCATTTTCCGACGCGACCAACCGTGCCAGTACGAACCGGTCACAGCCAGGTCGACGAGTATGCTTGTATCGACAAGCGTTGCCATCAGCGATCACGGGTCATCGACATGAGGTCTTCGGCATTGATCGCCTGATCGCCGGTTCCTTCCAGACGGCGGATCGTCTGCAGGAAACGGTCGAGCCGCCCCCGATCCTCGATCTCCTGCTTGCCGTTCTTCGGCGAGAGAACCAGCTTGCCGTTCTCGATCGAGAAGATGACCTCGCTGTTGGGCTCGATGCCCGCAAGTTCTCTGAGATCGCGAGGAATGGTCACCTGGCCTTTGGACGTGACGCGCATCTTGCTGCTCCTTCGAAGTAAGAATTATCCTTACTATCGGAACAAGTCAAGAACAGATTAGCCGGCCAGTGCTTGCCGCATCCGGTTGCTCCCGCGGTTGTGGGCATGGCAGATGGCGATCGCCAGGGCGTCGGCGGCATCGTCGCCCTTGAATTCGACTTTCGGCATCAGGATCTTCAACATCATGTGAATCTGATGTTTTTCACCATGGCCGACGCCGATGACCGCCTTCTTGACGGCATTCGGGGCGTATTCTGAGACGTGCAGCCCGGCGCGCGCCGGCACCAGCATGGCGATGCCGCGGGCTTGGCCAAGCTTCAGGGTCGCCACCGCATCCTTATTGACGAAGGTCTGTTCGACGGCGGCTTCATCCGGCTTGTAAGTATGGACGACCTCCGCCAGGCCGTCATGCAGCTGGCAGAGGCGGGAGGCGAGATCCATGTCGCCATCGGAGGTCACGGTTCCGGAGGCCACAAACCGCAGGGAATTGCCCAGCGTGTCGATGATTCCCCAGCCGGTGCGACGAAGGCCGGGATCGATGCCGATGATGCGAATCGTATTTTGCATGGTTCAACCTATAGCGACTGCGAAATAACTGCCATCGATATGTGAACAAAACAAAAACATTCTCGGATTTAAGACCCTCCATTTACCGCGAATTAAAACAGATGCTTGAATTCTAGTGTCAAATACGAAGGGGGTCTCGTGTCGCAAGGAGATAAGCCCCCCGATGTTCTGTTCAAAGATCGGTCGATCAGGCATGCGCTGCGTGCCCACGCCGGCAGGTGCGTCAGAGGGGTTCGTCGTACATGGCTCAGAGATTTCAGTCCCTGTCCTTCAAGGTCATTGCCACATTCATTCTGCTGACTGTGCTGTCGATTGCCGTGATCGACGTACTTGCCTATTTCGCCAGCAGCCGGATCTCCGACGAGCAGGCGCTGAAGGCCAAGGAGAGCGTGCTGATCTTTCGCGGCGACATGCTGCAGGACCAGCTGACGCAGCTCGAGAACCAGGCGAATTCCATCGCGCGCATCGAAGCGCTGCAGATGTCGATCACCAGCCTGAAGAGCGGCTGGAAGACGATCGAGAAGACCTCGGGCGACGCCCGCGCCGAATTGAAGAAGGTTTTTATTGCGGGCAATCCCAACCCGGCTGACCAGCGCGAGAAGCTGATGAAGCCGGAAGGGCCGAGCGGCTTTTATTATTCGAACCACGAGAAGACGCAGGGCGAAGTCGCCCGCGATCTGGAGGATACCGCCTTCAGCGACCTGCTGATCGCCGATCTCGACGGCACCGTGCTTTATTCCTACAAGAAGCAGGACGACTTCGCCGAGAACCTGAAGTCGGACGCCTGGAAGGCAACCGGCGCCGGCATCGCCTTCGGCAAGGCAATCGAGAATACCGCCAAGGCGACCGACGACGCCGCGCCGACAGGTTTTTCCGGCCTTCGCGTCGATGCCGCCAGCGGCAAATCGACAATCTTCTATGCCGTGCCGATCGTCAAGCTCGGGGCGGCCAAGGGCATCTTCCTCTTCAAGGTGCGCGACGACATCGTCACCAGCATCCTTGGCAAGGGCATCGTCCAGGACAGCACGGCGCGGGCGGCGATCGTTTCCGGTGACGGCTCGGCAGTCGGCCTCGACCCGAGCGGCAAGCTCGCGACGCTCGATGCGACCCCTTTCACCTTCATCAAGGACGCGCTTGCCAGTTCGGCGATGACGGTTGCCGATTTCGACAGGGCGGACGGGCCGGCCCGCGCCTATGTCCGCGGCATCGACTACCGCGGCGACCGCTTCCTCGTTGTCGAAAGCGTGCTCTTGAGTGAACTCAATGCCGGCTCGATCGAGATCGCCACGCTGCTGACGATGATCGGCATCGGCGTGCTCGTCGTCATGGCGGTGGCCACCGGCCTCGTCACCAATTTCCTGTTTTCGCCGCTTGCGCGGCTTGCCGGCGTCACCCGCGATGTTGCGGACGGTAAGCTCGATAGCGAGATCGGCAGCCTCAACCGCAAGGACGAGATCGGCACGATGGCGAACGCGCTTGCCCGTTTCCGCCAGTCGCTGATCGAAAGCCGCGAACTCGAAGCTGCCAGCGAAGAAACGCGCCTGCAGGCCGAACAAGACCGCCAGCAGAATCTGGCCGAGCGCGAAGCCGAGGCCAAGACGCTGCAGCAGGTGGTCGGAGCGATCGATGAGGGCCTGCACCATCTGGCGGCCGGCGATCTCGCCTACCAGATCGACACCCGTTTCCCGAACGAGCTCGAAAGCCTGCGCGTCAATTTCAACGAGGCGCTTGCGACGCTGAGTGAAACCATGACGGCAATCGGCGGCAACTCGATGGCGGTGCGCGCCGGCTCCGAGGAGATGCGCACCGGCGCCGACGAGCTTGCCGGCCGCACCGAGCGCCAGGCCGGCTCGATCACCGAGACGGCGAATGCGATCAGCGCCATCACCCAGTCCGTCCGCCAGCAGATCGAACGGGCCGAACAGGCCGAGCGCATCGCCCGCGACGCCAAGAAAGAGACGACCGGCTCCGGCCAGATCATGCGCGAGACGATCGCGGCGATGGAGGCAATCCAGACCTCCTCGCGCCAGATCAACACGATCATCTCGGTCATCGACGACATCGCCTTCCAGACCAACCTCCTGGCGCTCAATGCCGGCGTCGAGGCGGCGCGCGCCGGTGAATCGGGCAAGGGCTTCGCCGTTGTCGCCATGGAAGTGCGCGAACTGGCCCAGCGCTCGTCGAGTGCAGCAAAGGAGATCTCCAGCCTGCTGCAGAAATCGACGCATGAGGTCGAAAGCGGCGTGTCGCTTGTGGAAAAAGCGGGCGTTGCGCTGACCGGCATCGGTGCCCGTGTCGAGGCGATCAACGCACAGATCAACGACATCATGGGTGCGACGCGCGAGGAAGCCAATACGCTGCGGGAGATCAACAGCGCTGTCGCCGAACTCGACGCGATGACGCAGCAGAACGCCTCGATGGTCGAGGAGACCACGGCTGCGATCCACCGGCTGGCGACGGAGGCACTGGAAATGGACCGCCAGCTCGGCAATTTCACGCTGCCGCCTGACCACCACACGCCGAGCGCCGAGGTGCATGTGCTCCGCCGCCATCGGTAGTCACCATTTCCAGTATTGCAAAAAAGGGTCGCGCTCGCGCGGCCCTTTTGATTGCGCGCATGGTTTGGAATGGCGCGGGCGCGAACCTACATAGGCTGCATCCTTCACTTGCCCGGCAGGTTTCCCATGGTTCCCTTCTCCATACTCGACCTTTCCCCCGTTGCCGATGGCAGCACCGTCAGCCAGTCTCTCGAGAGCTCGGCGCGGATGGCTCGCAAGGCCGAGGAATTCGGCTACAAGCGCTTCTGGCTCGCCGAGCATCACGGCATGCCGGGGATCGCCAGTGCGGCCACCGCTGTCGTCATCGGTCATGTCGGGGCGGCGACGAAGAGTATCCGCATCGGCTCCGGCGGCGTCATGCTGCCCAATCATTCGCCGCTCGTCATCGCCGAGCAGTTCGGCACGCTGGAAGCGCTCTTTCCGGGCCGCGTCGATCTCGGCCTCGGGCGCGCGCCGGGGACGGATATGCGCACGGCACAGGCGCTACGGCGCAATCTCGAGGCCGGCGCCAATAGCTTTCCGAACGACGTGGTCGAACTGCAGCAGTTGCTCGGCACGCCGGTCGACAACCAGGCGATCCTCGCGGTTCCCGGCAATGGCTCACACATCCCGATCTGGCTGCTCGGCTCAAGCCTCTACAGCGCCCAACTAGCCGCCATGCTCGGGCTTCCCTATGCCTTCGCCTCGCATTTCGCGCCCGACATGCTGCTCGATGCGATTGCGATCTACCGCGACCGCTTCCAGCCCTCGGCAACACTCGATAAGCCCTATGTGATGGTCGGCGTCATGGGCGCGGTGGCGGCGACGGACGAGGAGGCACGCTACCATTTCACCTCGGCCGAGCAGCAATTCGTCAACCTGCGCCGCAATGTCCGCGGCCCGTTCCCGCGCCCGGTGGCCGATATGGAAAATTTCTGGTCGCCGATGGAGAAGATGAACGTCGAGCATACGCTGCGCTACGCAGTGGTCGGGTCGCCGAAGACGGCGGAGGCGAAACTAACGGAGTTTCTCAAGGAAACGCAGGCCGACGAGGTGATCATCTCGATGCCGATCCACGATATCGAAACCCGGCTGAGATCGGTGGAATTGTTTGCCGGCTTGGGAAATTTCACGCGCGCCGCGGCATAGGCTCGCAAAGGCACAGCTCGGCATAAAAAACCCGGCGTCACGGCCGGGTTTTCCATGAATAATCGATTGAGGAGAATCAGGCCGAGAGCTTTGCCAGAACTTCTTCCGAGACCTCGAAGTTGGAATAGACGTTCTGCACGTCGTCATCGTCTTCCAGGCTGTCGATGAGCTTCATCAGCGACTGGGCTTTTTCCTCGTCCACCGGCACATTGTTCTGGGCGCGCCAGACGGCCTTGACGGTTTCGGCTTCGCCGAGGTTTGCTTCCAGCGCTTTCGCCACTTCGCCGAGGGCTTCGAAACCGCAGGTGATGTAGTGGCCTTCGTCGTCGGTCTCGACATCGTCGGCGCCGGCTTCGATTGCGGCTTCCATCATCTTGTCGGCATCGCCGACGGAAAGCTTGTAGGTGATTTCGCCGACATGGTCGAAGGAGAAGGAGACCGAACCGGTTTCGCCAAGCGCTCCGCCGGCCTTGGTGAAGATCGAGCGGACATTGGAGGCGGTGCGGTTGCGGTTGTCGGTCAGGGCTTCGACGATGATCGCCGTGCCGCCTGGGCCGTAACCCTCGTAGCGGACTTCATCGTAGTTTTCGCCGTCGGCGCCGGCTGCCTTCTTGATGGCGCGGTCGATATTGTCCTTCGGCATGGACTGGGCCTTGGCGTTCTGGATCGCCAGGCGAAGACGGGCGTTCATCATCGGGTCGGGCAGGCCGGCCTTGGCGGCTACGGTGATTTCGCGCGCAAGCTTGGAGAACATTTTCGACCGCACGGCATCCTGACGGCCCTTGCGGTGCATGATGTTTTTAAACTGTGAATGGCCAGCCATGGCACCCCTGTTCACGTCTCATTGTTCGGAATGGGCCGCCTTATAAGAGCGAAACGGCACCCGTTCAAGGAAAAAGCGGTGGATTTGCCGTACGATGCGCACACCCGTCGCCCGTCTCAGTCAACCGTCAATCGCTTGCGGCTGGCCAAGAAACCATGTCCGTCCCGGCGTTGGCAACGCAGCCCCTCCGTGTCGGAGGTGCAGGAATAGGGTCCGCCCCTCCAGCTATCGCCATAGTCGAGAATATGGTCATCGCTGCAGCAGGCGGTATCGCCTTCCATCTCGAAGATAAAGGCCTTGCCGCTTGCCGACAGGATAAGGCGGACGTAGAGCGGCTCTTTGCGTTCGCAGGCAAGCTCCGGACCGCCGTCTTCGGGAACATACATTTCAACGCCGCCCTTTGGCGTATAGACGCAGCCGATATTCCTTGTTGGGGTGACGAAGACGACTTGGCCATTCTCGTCGGGCTTGAAGGTCTTTTCTGCCGCAAGGACTGTTGGCGTAAAAGCTGCGCAAAAAACCAAAGCCAGAATCGAATATTTTGTTCGCATGGTGATCTTTTCTCGTTCGGGCGCACTATCGCATATTCCCGCACGCTGAAAAGACCGCGTCGTCCCGCTGCCTCTGCGGGGAACAAAGGCGAGGGGATGACGTTTCAAGAACTCCATTCAACGGAAAGGAACGGTCATGGCAAGTCTCAGCGATGCGCAGGAGCAGCCAGCACGTCAGCTCTGGGATCAGGTCAACGATGTTCATGCCGGCATGCTCGGAATTTCCGGGCTGGATATGCACATGCAACCCATGGCGCCGCATGCCGATCCCACCACCAACACGATCTGGTTCTACACCAAGACCGATGCCGACATCGTGCGCGCCATCAAGCCAGGCAGCCGCGCGCATTTCTGCGTCATCGGCAAGGATCACGACTATCATGCCTGCCTAGCCGGTGTGATCGACGTGCGTCCCGACCCTGCCAAGATCGAGGAATATTGGAGTTCGATCGTCGCGGCCTGGTATGACGGCGGCAAGAAGGACCCCAGGCTCACCATGTTGTCCCTGCATGTCGACGATGCCGCGATCTGGGTTTCCACAGGCAGCACGCTGAAGTTCGGCTGGGAGATCGCCAAGGCCAATCTCGACGACGACAAGACGCCTGACATCGGCATCAGGCGCCATCTGCAGTTCGCTTGATTGCACTGGCCCGGATGCTTCCGGGCCTCTTTTACTGCACACCTTTCAGGACATAGATCAGCGGCTTTTTCGGCAGACTCCGCAGGGAGACGGTGATACTGTCATCGGGCGCGTTGGCGACGTCGAAATCCTTGCCGAACATCGAGATGAAGGCTTCGACCGGCGGGCCGCGCCGATGCATCGGCAAAATCAACGACGAGCGCAGCCGCTTGATGACGCGGCTCATGCTGTCGGCGCCCATGGTCAGGCCGCCATCGACCGGGACCATGACGACGTCGAGGCGGCCGATCTCGGTGTAATGGGCATCCGTCAATTCATAGTGCAGGTGGCCGAGATGGCCGATGCAGAGGCCGGCGATCTCGAAGATGAAAATGGAGTTGCCGTTCTCATGCGCTCCGCCGAGGCCGTAGCTGAAGCGGATATCCGTGGGGACATTGCGGATATAGGCATCGCCGACAACGAGATTGATGTTGGCCTTCTCGCCCGGAATCTCGCTCCAGCCATGCAGTACATGTTTGATGCCTGGATCGGGCGCCAAGGTGAAGTGGGTCGTGTGCGCCTTGTTCATGGTCACGACATCCGGCATCGTCGCCGGCCTGTACCAGCCATTATAGTCTGTCGCGATGACGATGCCGCCAGGGGTGTCGATCTCGAAGGTGGAATGGCCGAGATACGTGAGCTTGACCTCTTCGCCCTCGGAAACGGCAGGCGTCAGCGGCGCGGCGCTGGAAAAGCTGGCGAAAATTACCTTCGGGATAGTCTCGGCGATCGCCTGGCACTGGCTGATGGGCGTTCGCTGTTCCTGCGTCCCGGCAGGACCGGCCGCGGCGAAGACCGCAAGGCATGCGATAGCGAGGACGAGATATTGCGGCTTCATGCCAGCCCTCCGGCGCTCTACCACTTTGAATTGGCGGCGGGAGGATGCGGCATGAGGTCGCAGCGGTCCAGACTAGGAATGCTCACGATTGCGTGTTGGCTACACGAGAGGCTAGCGCCAGAACTCCGGCACCGTCTCGGCCAGCCGCGGTCCGAGCCGGAGCGGCGCGATCTTTTCGGCCAACCCCGTGCTGTCGGAAATCTCCACGCCGACGCCGCAGATCGTCGCCGGCCCGCTCGCCGCTTCCATGCGGCCCTTCGGCATCTTGGAGATGAAGCGGTTGAGCGGCTCTTCCTTATCCATGCCGAGCGAGGAATCATAGTCGCCGCACATGCCGGCATCCGACATATAGGCGGTGCCGCCGTTCAGGATCTGCGCGTCGGCTGTCGGCACATGCGTGTGGGTGCCGACGACGAAACTGGCGCGGCCGTCGACGAAATGGCCAAAGCACTGCTTCTCGCTGGTCGCTTCCGCATGAAAATCGAAGATGATCGCATCGGCCTGCTCCTTCAGCGGGCAGGCGTCGAGAATCACTTCCGCCGATTTGAAGGGGTCGTCGAGTTCCGGATGCATGAAGACCCGGCCCATGACGTTGGCAACGAGCACGCGCGCGCCGTTTCTGGCATAGAACAGCCCGGAGCCGCGGCCGGGCGTGCCTTGCGGATAGTTGGCCGGCCGCAGGAATTGATCGTGCCGCCCGGCAAAAGCGACGGCTTCCTTCTGGTCCCAGACGTGATTACCCGTCGTCACCACATCGGCGCCGGCATTGATCGTTTCCAGAAAGATGTCCTCGGTGATGCCGAAGCCGCCTGCGGCATTCTCGCCGTTGACGACGACGAAATCGAGTTTGAGGTCGGAGATCAGGCCGGGCAGGCGGTCCCAGACCGCCGTGCGTCCCGTCTTGCCGACCATGTCACCCAGAAAAAGCAGCCGCATTCCCTATCCAATCCAAGAGGCAAAAAAGCGAAGGCCGCTTTCTGTCAGGATGGCATCCAGGCTTATGTCATGCGGCTCGTCCGGCACATGTGCCACTTCCTGGCAGTCGAATGCAATGCCGATCAGCTTGGGATGCAAGCCTTTTTGCCTCAGCCGGCTGATGGCGCGGTCGTAATGGCCGGCGCCGTAGCCGATGCGGTGGCCGCGGGCATCGAAGGCTGAAAGCGGCACCAGCATGATTTCCGGATCGAGTATGGCGGCATCGTCGCCCGGGCCGACCGTGCCGAAACCGGTATCGACAAGCGGGGCACCCTCCGCCAGCTCGCGAAAGACGATTGTCTGCCGGTCGAGGATCGCCGGCACGCAGAGCCGCGCACCGCGCAGGGCAAAGCGCGCCATCAGCGGCCGGAGATCAGCTTCCGAACGGATCGGCAGGAAGCCGGAGACGATTGTGCCCAGCGCAAAACCAACCGCCTCGCCGGCATGATCGGCCATCGCAAGGCTTTTGGCGGCGCGCTTCTCAGAAGAAATGGCGTCGCGCGCCGACAGTCGTTCATTGCGCAGCTGCGTTTTCAGTTCTTTCACGGTCATTCGATCCGCCGGATAGGAAAAGTTCAAGCGAGCATAGACGGCTGGATGTCCGATGCAAATGCCGGATGCGACAGCGCTGCGCCCGTTTCACGCCTGTCGGGGGATGCGGCCGAAGATCAGACGACGATGCTTGTCGGTATTGTCGCGGTGGCGATGGAGAAACCTGCCATATCTGGAATGGCGTTCACCCCGGTTTGCCGGTTCTGCTGGCGCAGGTCATGCATTGCCTTTTCGAGCAATTGCTTGAGATCGCGCACGACCGCCTTGAACTCTTTCATCGTGTCTCGATCATCGGCGGAGATGCCCGAGAATCGTGGGGCGTCTTCGGCCACGCTCTGATAGGCCTTGCGGGCGCTGGCGGCGGCGTCCGGTTCCTGTGCGCCGGCCTTTTCAACCGCGGTTTTTCCTGAGGTATCCGTCAGCGCAGCCTCAGTCGTCGCGGCCGTTGCATCCGTGGTTGCGTCCACCGAAGCGACGGCGGCCGGGCTGTCGGCCGCGACTGATGATGCGAATTCGGAGGCGGCGGTACCGACCTTGCGCGCCAGTTCGGCGGCCAGACGGGCAACCACCTCGGGCGGCATGTTGGAGCTGCGCAGCATCGCCAGCTGCTGCTTTGCCTCTTCCAGCTTGCGTTGCGCCTTCGTCTTGGCTTCGTCTTCGGAATTCGCCGAGGTCTGCCGCATCTGTTGCAGCGTCTGGGCGCTGCGCTGCAGCTTCAGCACACCCTGATCGGTCTCGTTTCCGGTGGCAGATATGGCCGCCGTCGAAGACGTGCCGCGCAAGATGATGGAGGCAGACGTGGTTGCGACCTGCATGGACAATCCCCCGATAATTCGGGTCCCCGATTGCAATTGGTCGTATCTTGCAACGTCAGACTTGTGTGGACCTGTGTTCCGGAGGTGTCGGGAGCGCCGCGGCGAGTTGGTGCATCGCCTCCTCGAACAGTGCGGCTCCGCCCGGCGTCCAGCCGAGCGCACCGATTTTCGCCGTGCTCATGGGATTGAGTGCCGTCCTGTCGGCGGGGGGCGGCAGCATGTGCCGACAGCCGGTCTCGCGCCGGATAGGCGAAAGGATATCGCGCGTGTCGACCGATATGTCCGAGACGTTGAAGACCTCGCCGGAGATGCGGGTGCTGTCCGTCTCCAGCATCAGCCGTACCGCACGCCCGAGGTCGCGGCCGTGAACCTCCGTTCCCGCACGCGCAACGACCGGCCGGCCGGCGAGATAGTCGGCGATGAGGCCGTCCCATTTGTTGGGCGAGAGATCGCCGTAGACGCCAGTCGCCCTCAGGCTTACGCCGGCAAAACCCGGCGTCGAGAGGTGGGCCAGCGCGCGTTCGGCATCGAGTTTGACTTGGCCGTAGAGCGTTTCGGGCTTGGCCAGCATCGTTTCCGCAAGCTCGGTTCCGGCAGGATGTTCGCCATAGGCGGCACGGCTTGAGATGAAGACGCAGCGGCGCGTGCCGGCGCGTTTGGCGGCGTCGAAAAGCCGGACGCTGCCGTCGAGATTCAGCCTGTGAAAACTCTTCGGATCGTCGCCCTCGCCGCCGCGGTATTTGCCGGTGATATGGCTGAAAGCGGCATGAACGAAGAAATAGGCGTCGTCGAAGATATCGATCTGATCCTTGTCGGGATCGAGCGAAAGCGCTGCGAACTCGACTGGGCGGGAGAACAGGCGGGGCGGTGGCGCCCGGCGTCCGCCGACGATCACCTGATATCCGGCAGCCAGCAGTTCCTCGACGACATAGCGGCCGACGAGACCCGTTCCGCCAGATACCAATACCTTCATGCTGCCCCTTCCGGATTGTCCAGCGCCGCGATCTCGGGCACATCGCCGTTGTCGTGGAAACGGTGCCACAAATCGATCAAAGGTTGTAGCCGCGCTGCCTTGGGATGATTCTTTTCCCACGGTTTTTCATATTGGTAGTGCAGGATCGAAATGCTCTTCCAGTCCCAAAGCTCCGGCATGGTGAACCATACATATTGCAGCATGTTGAAATAAACCGGCAGGCCGTGCCAATCCGGGAAGAACGTCTGGAGAAAGGTCTGATCGGTGCGCCGCCAGAAGGTGTCCGGCCTGTCGAGGCTTTCGAGCATGTGCCGAAATGTGTCATGCGATGGGGTGGCGACGAAGACGCCGGAATTCATGCGGTGGAAGTCGGTGAGGCTTTCATAGACATTGGGCGCGGCTGAGAATTCCGGATAGAGGAAAAGCCTGTCGATGTTCTTCAGCACCAGGGCATCGGCGTCGATGAAGACGCAGCGTTCGTATTCGATGAGCTGCCACAGCCTGAGCTTGCAGAAATTGTCGAGCGGCGAATGAAAATCCGGCTTGCGGCCCTTGGTGAAGGGGGCTGCCGAATGGAGCTGGCCGCGCGCATGGCGTTCGTTGAAGGCGGCAGACAGCGGCAGGTGCTCGACTTCGATCAGGCGGCAGCCGAGGGTCGCGAGCGGGGCGAGGGCGGTTGCATCGACCCCGCCGGTGTGAAGGACGACGATGTCGGCGGTGGTGTCGGTGCGACGGAGAGAATTCGCCAGGGCGGTGGCGCCCTTGGCGTAGTCGGCGTTGGTGACGAGGGTGACGTAGGCGAATACGGACGAGCGGTTCATCGGGTTCGACTGCCTCGATATGTCTTGCTCCGGCGGAGGAGAGACGGCAAGGCGTTGCTGCATGTCTCTTCTCCCCAGCGGGGAGAAGGTGCCGGCAGGCGGATGAGGGGGTGAGCGCCGACAGGAGCGAGTGCGCCGAGCGCAAGCGAAGGGCAATGAAAGGCGTGCCGTGTGGCCCCCTCATCCGACCCTCCGGGCCACCTTCTCCCCGCTGGGGAGAAGAGGGAGCAAGCCGCGGCCTTTCTAGCCTTCGTCATCGCTCAGCACTCATGACACCGACTTCAGCCGTTTGCCTTCCGGATCGTGGTTGATCGTCGCGGCGATATCCCTGGTCCAGGCGGAGACGGCCGGCACGCGCGAGCGGTCGACGCGATAGGCGAATTTCTTTGCGACATCGACGATCTCGCCGAGCAGGCCTGTTTCCAGCGTGATCGGTTCGAGGCCGAGATTGCGGAATTTCTCGTTGTGAACGATCAGTTCGTTCTCGGCGGCTTCCTTGCGTGGATTGGGCAGCCAGGCGATGTCGGCGCCGCTGATCCCCGCGATCATCTGGGCAAGATCGCGCACCCGATGGATTTCCGTCATCTGGTTGAAAATTTCGACGCGGGCGCCGCGGGCGGGCGGATTTCTCAAAGCCAATTCGATGCAGCGCACCGAATCCTGGATATGGATGAAGGCGCGGGTCTGGCCGCCGGTGCCGTGCACCGTCAGCGGATAGCCGATCGCCGCCTGGATCAGGAAACGGTTCAGCACCGTGCCGTAATCGCCGTCGTAATCGAAGCGGTTGATCAGTTGCGCATGGCGGCGCGTCTGCTCGGTATGGGTGCCCCAGACGATGCCCTGGTGCAGGTCGGTGATCCTCAACCCGTCGTTCTTGGCGTAGAACTGGAAGAGAAGCTGATCCAAGCACTTGGTCATGTGGTAGATTGAGCCGGGATTGGATGGATAGAGGATCTCCTGGCTGACCGTCGCGCCGGCGGCGGTTTCGATGCCGACCGAAAGATAACCTTCGGGGATCGCCGCGCCGACAGTCGAATAGCCGTAGACGCCCATCGTGCCGAGGTGGATGAGATGGGCGTCGAGATTGAGTTCGGTCAGCGCGTTCAAGAGGTTGTGCGTGGCGCTGACGTTGTTGTTGACAGTGTAATTCTTGTGGCGGTCGCTTTTCATCGAATAGGGCGCGGCCCGCTGCTCGGCGAAATGGATGACGGCATCCGGGCGGTGTTCGGAAAGCCAGTTCTTCAGCAGTTCGTAATCCTTGGCGAGATCGATCAGATTGAAGTGGATGCGGCGCCCGGTTTCGGCATGCCAGATGCGGGTGCGCTCCTGGATCGAATCCATCGGCGTCAGCGACTGAACGCCAAGTTCCGTATCGATCCAGCGGCGTGAGAGATTGTCGAGGATATGAATGTCATGCCCGGCATCGGAGAGATGCAGCGACGTTGGCCAGCCAATGAAACCGTCTCCGCCCATAACCGCAATCTTCATCACATCGTCTCCTGATCTGTCGCTCAATACCGGGGATAGTTAGGAATTATGACAGGCATTCAATGCCTGCCGGCGGCACATCCAAAGCCTGCCGGTCGGGGCATTGAATGCTTGCCTGTGGGCAATCGTTGCGCCAAAGAGGGCACTTCAGTTTGGAGAAAATTATGACGGAGCGCCCTTTTTCCATTTCGGGAGAGCTGACCGAGGCCGGACACCGCCTCGTCCAGCGGGTCTATTACGAAGATACGGATTTCTCCGGCCTGGTCTATCACGCCCGCTACCTGCATTTCCTCGAGCGCGGCCGGACCGATTATCTGCGCTGCCTCGGCGTCGAGCAGCGCGAACTGGTCAGCGCCGACGAGGAGGGCCTCGTCTTCGTCGTCCACCGCATGGAGATCGATTTCAAGAGCCCGGCGCGCATGGACGACATGCTGACGATCCTGACCCACACGGAAAAAGCCGGCGGCGCCAAGATGGTGCTCAATCAGCAGATCCGCTCGGGCGGGACGCTGCTGATATCAGCCAAGGTGATCATCGCCGTCATCAACGCCAGGGGGCGGCCAAGGCGGCTGCCGGAAACACTGGCGGCGAAATTCCTGGAAGGCAGCACGCCGCTATAGCCGCGAATCACCCGGAATTCAGGCTTGTCAAAACTTGAGTTTTATGTGAAGGAATTCCCGCGCCGCAGGATGAGCGCTCTTTCGGCAGCCGGATCTTGCTCCGGTCAAGTAAACCATGGAACGAAATCTTCCAGACACAGGCTTACTGTCACAGTTCGTCACTAACGATCTATTAACCATAATAGTGTCTTACTGGGAAAGTCGGAGTTTGTGCGGTGCACGCCTTCCTTTGACCAAATTTGACGGCAAGAAGGCGGAAGATGAGCTTGGAAGCTTGACCAGGGCTTTGGGCGGCGGCCACCGGACACTTCTTGCGAGATCAATTTGTGCCGCCCGGTCCAGCACCGGGCGTTTGGATTCGGGGATTTTGGATCAATGGAACAAGTAGGATTGGCAGCAGCAACGACGGACGTCAGCCTCTGGTCGCTTTTCATGCAGGCCGGTATCGTCGTAAAGCTCGTTATGCTCGGGCTTATCGCAGCCTCGGTATGGACCTGGGCGATCGTCATCGACAAATACCTGGCCTATGGCCGAGCACGGCGCCAGTTCGACAAGTTCGAGCAGGTCTTCTGGTCCGGCCAGTCGCTGGAAGAACTCTACCGCTCACTGTCGGAACGCAACAATACCGGCCTGGCAGCGATTTTCGTGGCCGCCATGCGCGAATGGAAAAAATCCTTCGAGCGCGGCGCCCGTTCGCCGATCGGCCTGCAGATGCGTATCGACCGGGCGATGGATGTGACGCTGTCACGCGAATCGGAATTTCTCGGCGCTCGCCTCGGATCGCTGGCAACGATCGGTTCGGCCGGTCCGTTCATCGGCCTCTTCGGCACCGTCGTCGGTATCATGACATCGTTCCAGGCGATTGCCGGTTCGAAGTCGACGAACCTTGCCGTCGTCGCGCCCGGTATCGCCGAAGCGCTGCTTGCCACCGCAATCGGCCTCGTCGCCGCTATTCCTGCGGTTATCGCCTACAACAAGTTCTCTGCCGATGCCGGCAAGCTCTCGGGCCGCATGGAAGGTTTCGCGGATGAATTCTCCGCCATACTTTCGCGCCAGATCGACGAGAAGCTGCAGCCGCGCGCTGCAGCTCAGTAACCAGCGGAGTATACTGACATGGGTATGGCTGTTGGAGGCAATGGCGGCGGGGGCGGCGGACGCCGCCGTCGCGGCGGTCGGAACAAGGCCGTAATTTCCGAAATCAACGTGACGCCGCTCGTCGACGTCATGCTTGTGCTTTTGATCATCTTCATGGTCGCGGCACCGATGATGACCGTCGGCGTGCCGATCGACCTGCCGGAAACGCAGGCTAAGGCGCTGAATTCCGAGACGCAGCCGATCACCATCTCCGTCAAGAACGACGGCGAAGTGTTCTTGCAGGAAACGCCGATCCCGGCCGCCGAGATCGCCGCCAAGCTCGAGGCGATCGCCACTACCGGTTATAACGAACGGATCTTCGTGCGCGGCGACGCGACGGCGCCCTACGGCGTCATCGCCGACGTCATGGCCCGTATTCAGGGCGCAGGCTTCAAGAATATCGGCCTGGTGACGCAGCAGAAGAAGGACCAATAGCGTTCAAGATGAAGACCAGCGTCGTCACATCTGCTGTTCTGCACTGTCTGGTGCTTACCTGGGCGATGGTATCGCTCAGCGCGCCTGAATCCTTCAAGGTGGAGGATTTCGAGGCGATGCCGGTCGATCTCGTGCCGGTGGAATCCATCACCCAGATGCAGCAGGGCGACAAGAAGGCTCCGAAGAAGGAGACTTCCGCACCGGTGCCGACGACACGGCCGCCGATTGCGCAGCCGGCCGAGAATGCCGGCGACAACAATGTCGACCTGAAGACGCCGCCGGTGCCGAACGCCAAGCCCAGCAATAGCGAGGCTGCCGCGGCGAATTCGAGCGAAAAGCCGCTGCCGAAGATCGATCCCAAGCCGAACGACGTCAAGGAAGTCAACAAGGAAGAGACCGAGGTCGAGCAGCCGAAGGAAGTCGCTTCCATTCCGCCGCCGAAGCCCGTCGAAGTGACGCCGCCGAAGCCGGAGGAAAAGCCGCCGGAAGAACAGGCCAAGCCTGAGGAACCGCCGAAGCCGGATGCGGAAGCATTGCCGGACAAGGTGCCGACGCCGGTTGTCAAGCCGCAGGTGAAGCCGCCGGAACCACAGAAGCCCGCCGAAAAGCCACCGGAAAAGACTGCGGACCAGCCGAAGACCGCCGACACGCCGACCGACAAGAAGAAGGCGGACAAGAAGCAGGAAGTGGCGAAGTCCGCTTCATCGATGAAAAGCGATTTCAACGCCGACGAGGTCGCGGCGCTGCTGAACAAGACCGATCCTTCCGCCGGCGGCGCCAAGCGCTCGACACAGGAGGCCTCGCTGGGTGCAAAGAAGAGCAATAGCGGCTCGAAGCTCAGCCAAAGCGAAGAAGATGCGCTAAAGGGTTTGATCGAGGGCAACTGGCTAGTCACGCCCGGAATGGAAGGCGTTTCCGGCATGGTCATCAAGGTGCACTTCAAGCTCGACAAAGATGGAAACATTATCGGCCAGCCTGAGATCGAGTCTTCCGGCGGAAGCAGCACCGATTCAACGCGTCGTGCGCTGGAGAGTGGCGCTTACCGTGCCGTGATGAAATCTGCTCCCTCGTTCCGCACGACGCTTCCGATGGACAAGTATGACGTGTGGAACGAGGTCGTCCTTAACTTTAATCCCAGCGATATGGGAATTTAAATGCCGAGGAATCCATTCAATGTCGCGAAGTCTTTCGGACTGTACATCGCGCTGACAGGGATCGTCGGCTGCTCCATCTTTCCATTCAACGCGGATGCTGAAACGACCGGTCGAGCGAATGACAGTGCCACTCCGACGCATCTCACTGGGGCGGAGATCGATGCAATGCGGGATGCGATCGAAAATAACTTCTTTGTCGATGGCAGAATGAACGACGACGGCAATGTATATGCGACGATCCATATGAAGCTGGATAGAGACGGCCAGATTGTCGGCGTCCCTGACGTTAAGGCCAGTGGTGGAAGTGAGCGCACGCGGAAAAGCTTTGCCGCTGCCGGCGTTCGGGCAATTCGCCGTGCAGCTCCTTTTACAATGCTTCCAAAAGATAAATACGATGGCTGGAAGGAAGTCATTTTGAACTTCGACACCAGCGGTCCTACCCATTAGATGCTGAAAGGCTTGTTTGATATGGTCAAGTGTTCCCTCATCCGCGCTCTGATGGTCATTGCAGGCCTGATTGGGGCTGCAGCCTTTACGACCCCGGCGAACGCGTTGGTCACCCTTGACCTTCGAAAAGGCAATGTCCAGCCGATGCCGATTGCGGTGACTGACTTCCAGGGCGACATAGGCGCGCAGGTCTCGCAGGTCATCGCCGCTGACCTGCAGCGTTCCGGCCTGTTTGCCCCGATCAACAAGACGGCCTTTATCGAAAAGATCTCCAATCCGGATGCCGCGCCGCGCTTCGAGGACTGGAAGGTTATCAATGCCCAGGCGCTGGTCACCGGCCGGGTTACCAAGGAAGCGGATGGCCGCCTTCGCGCCGAATTCCGGCTCTGGGACCCGTTCGCCGGGCAGCAGATGACCGGTCAGCAGTTCTATACGCAGCCGGAGAACTGGCGCCGTGTGGCCCACATCATCGCCGATGCGATCTACAAGCAGATCACCGGCGAAGAGGGTTATTTCGACACTCGTGTCGTCTTTGTCTCCGAATCCGGCACCAAGCAGCAGCGCAAGCGCCAGCTGGCGATCATGGACCAGGACGGCTTCAACGTGCGGATGCTGACGGATGGCAGCGATCTCGTGCTGACGCCGCGCTTCTCGCCGAGCCGGCAGGAAGTCACTTATATGTCCTTTGCCAACCAGCAGCCGCGGGTCTATCTGCTGCAGCTGGAAACCGGGCAGCGTGAGGTGGTCGGCAATTTTCCCGGCATGACCTTCTCGCCGCGGTTTTCACCGGATGGTCAGAAGGTGATCATGAGCCTGCAGCAGGACGCCAATTCCAACATCTATACGATGGATCTGCGCTCACGCACGACGACGCGCCTGACCTCGACGGCTGCGATCGACACTTCGCCTTCCTATTCGCCTGACGGCGCGCGCGTCAGCTTCGAAAGCGACCGTGGCGGCAAGCCGCAGATCTACGTGATGAACGCCGACGGCTCGGGCCAGACCCGTATTTCCTTCGGTGACGGCTCCTATTCGACCCCAGTCTGGTCGCCGCGCGGCGATCTCATCGCCTTCACCAAGCAGGCTGGCGGCAAGTTTTCGATCGGCGTGATGAAACCGGATGGTTCGGGCGAGCGCATTCTGACGACCGGCTTCCACAATGAGGGCCCGACCTGGGCGCCGAACGGCCGCGTGCTGATGTTCTTCCGCCAGGCGGCAGGCTCAGGCGGTCCGCAGCTCTATTCGATCGATCTTACCGGTTATAACGAGCAGCTTGTGAAGACGCCGAGCTACGGTTCCGACCCGGCCTGGTCGCCGCTTATGGAGTAGGCGATGCGCTGCTGCCTTCATGTCGTCCCAAAGTCATGGAATCGAGCGACCAAGGGACAAATCAGTAATTCGTTAACCATGATTTTTGAGGGGCGGTTAACCGAGTGCGGTTACTGTCCGGAAACCCTGATGAACCCGCAAGGAGACCGGCCATGAGCCGAATTCATACCCCGGCAATGAGCCGCATGCAGAATTTCGCCCGCAACCCCGTCATGATCGCGCTTGTCGCCGGCCTCGCCCTTGCGAGCTGCGCCAAGAAGCCGCCGAACAGCGCCGGCGATCTCGGCCTCGGCGCGGGCGGTGCCGGTGGCTCCGCGACGCCGGGCTCGGCCCAGGACTTCACGGTCAATGTCGGCGACCGCATCTTCTTCGATACCGACTCCTCGTCGATCCGCGCCGATGCTTCGCAGACGCTCGACCGTCAGGCGCAGTGGCTCGCCCGCTACCCGAACTACCAGATCACCGTCGAAGGCCATGCCGACGAACGCGGCACGCGCGAATATAACCTCGCGCTCGGTGCCCGCCGCGCGGCTGCCGCCAAGGATTATCTCGCTTCGCGAGGCGTTCCGGCGCAGCGCCTGAAGACGATTTCCTACGGCAAGGAACGTCCGGTTGCCGTGTGCGACGATATTTCCTGCTGGTCGCAGAACCGCCGCGCCGTCACGGTTCTCGGCGGCGCCGGCATGTAATCTGCCGATTTCGTTTGCTTTCGGAAAGGCGGTCCTCTCGGGGGCCGCCTTTCTTTTTGACCACACTTTGGCCAGACTCCGTTGCTTTTTGACAGCAATTGGAAAAATCTCCTGTTCGTGCCATCGAGGTGCGAAGAATCACTGGGACAGGACGATACATATGAAGAAACTTGTCGTGGCAGGCATGCTGTGCCTCGCGGCTGTGACCGGGAGCGAACGGGCGGCCTATTCTGCCTCGTTCTTTGGGCTGCATCTCGGCGGCCGGTCCGCGGAAAACCAGTCGGCGCCGCCTGTTGTCAAGGTGCAGAGCGGCGATGCCGAGGTTCGCGTGCAGCAGCTCGAAGAGCAGCTGCGGCAGCTGAACGGCCGGATCGAGGAGATGAGCTTCCAGCTGCTGCAGATGCAGGAGACGATCCGCAAGCAACAGGAAGACAATGAATTCCGCTTCCAGCAGCTGGAGAAAACCGGCGGCGGCGGCGGCGGTGCCAAAGCTCCTGTCAAAAAGAGCGAGACCGATACCGCCCCGGCGGCTTCCGGCGGCGACGACGTTGCCAGAGTGATCCAAGCACCGCAGGGAGCCGAAACGGCTCCCTCCACCAATGTGCCCAGCAATAGCGGCCTCGGCCAGCCGCCGAAGGAACTCGGCTCGATCGATTTCGATCAGAACGGCAATCCGGTCGGCGGAACCGTCGATAAAAATGCGGGCGTGGGCTCCGGCCCTGTCCCCGATGCCAATCCCGGCGCGCCGCAACAGACTGCCTCGCTCGGCGGCGAGGCCGATCAGTACAAGGCTGCCTATGGCCACGTCTTGTCAGGCGATTACAGCACGGCCGAACAGGAATTCACCCAGTACATCACCCGCTACCCGAGCAGCGCGCGGGCCGCGGACGCCAATTTCTGGCTCGGCGAAGCACTCTATTCGCAAGGCAAGTACAATGAGGCGGCCAAAACCTTCCTCAATGCACATCAGAAATACGGCACATCGGAAAAGGCGCCCGAGATGCTGCTGAAACTCGGCATGTCGCTTGCCGCGCTCGACAATACCGAGACGGCCTGTGCGACGCTGCGCGAAGTGTCGAAGCGTTATCCGAAGGCATCGCGTGCCGTCATAAGCAAGGTTGCGAGCGAACAGAAGCGCCTCGCCTGCTAAGGTCTTCCGGCATGTCTCCGGAAGGCTTATCGCCGCCAGAGGCGATCCTCCAGTTTCTCACGTCGCTTCAAAGCCCCGCACGCATTCTCGTCGCGATATCGGGCGGCAGCGACTCCACCGGCCTGCTTCTCCTTCTCGATGAAGCCGTGAAGGCCGCGCCGCATCTCAACATCTCCCTATGTGCTGCGACCGTCGACCATGCGTTGCGCGCCGGCTCCGCAGACGAGGCGCGAGACGTCGCAGCCCTCTGCACGTCGCTTGGCATTGCCCACACCATCATGACCTGGCGAGGCGACAAGCCGAAAACCGGCATCATGGCCGCGGCCCGCGAGGCGCGTTACGGCTTGCTCGCCGAAGCGGCGGAAGCGTTTGGCGCCGATCTCATCGTCACCGGACACTCATACGACGACCAGCGCGAAACACTTGCCATGCGCGGCGTGCGAACGGAACAGGTTTCATCAGGTATTGCCGATGGGGTGCTCTTCGACCGGCGTTTCTGGATTTTGCGGCCGCTCCTCTTTTCCAGCCGGGCCGATATCCGGGCTTTCCTCAAAGAGCGGGGCGTGGGGTGGATCGACGATCCGAGCAATGAAGATGTAAAGTACGAGCGTGTGCGGGTGCGCCGGCAGCTTTTGGCCGATGCCGGTGCCGAGAGGAATATTCGCGCTATTTGGAAAGAGCGACAGGCTCTTTCGGCCGAGGGAGCGGAATGGCTGGATCGTCATTTCAGGCTTCACGGCCGCCTGCTCGGGCAAGTGATGCCTGACGGGTTGCGCCAGGATCGCGCCGTTCTCGACTATGCGCTCGGCCGCCTGACAGCGGTTTTCGGCGGACAGCCGTTTGCGCCGGGGAGGGTACAGATGGAGCGCCTTCTCGCATTTGTCACCAGTGGGGAGTTGGGGCGGATGACTGTCGGCAGAGTGGTGTTCGACCTGAGGCGGGATGGGCTTTATCTCACGCGCGAGAGCCGGGGGATCGTGCCTTTGACTCTGCGTCCCGGGGAGACGGGGGTGTGGGACCGGAGATTTGAAGCCGCAAACCGCTCGGGAGTGACTATAAGGATAGAGGCGCAGGCCGCCCGCTCCTCCCTCATTCCTGTGCTTGTCACAGGAATCCAGCCACCGCGCGTCGGCGCGGTGAATGACTCTACAAAACAGGACGAGTCTTCTGCGCCCAAGGCCTTGGGCGCGCTGGATTCCTGTGACGAGCACAGGAATGAGGGAGGAGAGGGCAGGGGCCTGCCCAAGGCGGCATGGAAGCGGGCCGTCGCCTCAGCGCCGGCTTTTGCCGTCGAAGAAGTTCTTCTATCTCCAGAATCCGCCCGTCGGATCGACCTAACGCCCTATTTCGCACCCTTCGACCGCTTTTTGACACGATTTGATTTCATCTTTGCCAACAAGCTTTCGGCGGTTTTCGCGACGGCGCCCTATGCGAGGCCGCCTTTAAGAAGTATTGACGGAAAAACCATCTGACCTGGGGGATCGCCTTGGCAATCGCACGGCGCAACCCTATGTTAGAGAAGAATAAGACGGTCGCCATGAGGCGGCTGTTCCAGTGCTGGGGAGTTCAATGAACCCTAACTTACGTAACTTCGCCTTGTGGGCGATCATAGCGCTTCTGCTGATCGCCCTTTTCAGTATGTTTCAGACGGCGCCGGCGCAGACGGGCTCCCGCGAAATCCCTTATTCGCAGTTCCTGCGTGAGGTCGATGCGGGCCGCGTGAAGGATGTCGTCGTCACCGGCAATCGGCTGAGCGGAACTTATCTGGAGAACAACAACAACTTCCAGACCTATTCGCCCGTCATCGACGACAGCTTGCTCGATCGCCTGCAGGCCAAAAACGTTGCCGTCACTGCGCGTCCGGAGACCGATGGGTCCTCCGGCTTTCTGAGCTACCTCGGAACGCTGCTGCCGATGCTTCTCATCCTCGGTGTCTGGCTGTTCTTCATGCGGCAGATGCAGGGCGGCTCGCGCGGCGCGATGGGCTTCGGCAAGTCGAAGGCCAAGCTTCTCACCGAAGCGCATGGCCGTGTCACCTTCGAAGACGTCGCCGGTGTCGACGAGGCCAAGCAGGATCTCGAAGAAATCGTCGAATTCCTGCGGGATCCGCAGAAGTTCCAGCGTCTCGGCGGCAAGATCCCGCGTGGCGTGCTGCTCGTCGGTCCTCCGGGCACCGGTAAGACGCTGCTCGCCCGCTCGGTTGCCGGCGAAGCCAACGTGCCCTTCTTCACCATTTCCGGTTCCGACTTCGTCGAAATGTTCGTCGGCGTCGGCGCTAGCCGTGTGCGCGATATGTTCGAGCAGGCGAAGAAGAATGCGCCCTGCATCATCTTCATCGACGAAATCGATGCCGTCGGCCGTCATCGCGGCGCCGGTCTCGGCGGCGGCAATGACGAACGTGAGCAGACGCTGAACCAGCTGCTGGTCGAGATGGATGGCTTCGAGGCGAATGAAGGCGTGATCCTGATCGCCGCCACCAACCGCCCCGACGTGCTCGACCCGGCGCTGCTGCGTCCCGGCCGTTTCGACCGTCAGGTCGTCGTGCCGAACCCCGATATCGTCGGCCGCGAGCGCATCCTCAAGGTGCATGCCCGCAACGTTCCGCTGGCGCCGAATGTCGATCTCAAGGTTCTTGCCCGCGGCACGCCCGGCTTCTCCGGCGCCGATCTGATGAACCTCGTCAACGAAGCCGCCCTGATGGCCGCCCGCCGCAACAAGCGCGTCGTCACCATGCAGGAATTCGAAGACGCCAAGGACAAGATCATGATGGGCGCCGAGCGCCGCTCCTCGGCCATGACCGAGGCGGAAAAGAAGCTCACCGCTTACCATGAGGCCGGTCACGCCATCACCGCGCTGAACGTCGCCGTCGCCGATCCGCTGCACAAGGCGACGATCATTCCGCGCGGCCGTGCACTCGGCATGGTCATGCAGCTTCCCGAGGGCGACCGCTACTCGATGAGCTACAAGTGGATGGTTTCGCGCCTCTGCATCATGATGGGCGGCCGTGTCGCTGAAGAACTCACCTTCGGCAAGGAGAACATCACCTCGGGTGCGTCCTCCGACATCGAGCAGGCGACTAAGCTTGCCCGCGCCATGGTGACGCAATGGGGCTTCTCCGACCAGCTCGGTCAGGTTGCCTATGGCGAGAACCAGCAGGAAGTCTTCCTCGGCCACTCGGTTTCGCAGTCGAAGAATGTTTCGGAAGCCACCGCGCAGAAGATCGATAACGAAGTGCGGCGCCTGATCGACGAAGCCTATACGCAGGCGCGCACGATCCTGACTGATAAGCACGACGAATTCGTCGCGCTTGCCGAAGGTCTGCTCGAATACGAGACGCTAACCGGTGAAGAGATCAAGGCGCTGATCCGCGGCGAGAAGCCGTCCCGTGATCTCGGCGATGATTCGCCGCCGAGCCGCGGCTCGGCCGTTCCGAAGGCCGGCGCGCGGCCTGCCGCCAAGGGCGACGAGCCCGAAGCCGGCCTTGAACCGCAGCCGCATTGAGCGGCTGGCATCATCTTGAACAAGGCCGGATTTCCCCAGCGGGAGATCCGGCCTTTTCTATTGGTAACGGGATATAATCATTTTTCTTGCTAATTTACGTGCCGATCGCCGCATTTTGTGGCATTCCGCTGAATTGAGGCAAGCGTGAATCACGCTCCTGGATTGACGACATTCCATGGAAGCCGGATTCGCTTGGAACGGTGCGCTGCCTTGAATGGCGCGCGGAAAGCGCAGGAGTGCAGATGAAGAGACGCTATTTCGGAACCGACGGCATTCGCGGCCAATCCAACGTCTTCCCGATGACGCCGGATCTCGCCATGCGGGTCGGCATTGCCGCCGGCACGATCTTCCGCCGGGGCAACCACCGCCACCGCGTCGTCATCGGCAAGGATACGCGCCTTTCCGGTTATATGCTGGAGAATGCCATGGTCGCGGGCTTTACGGCCGCCGGCCTCGACGCCTTCATTCTCGGCCCGATCCCGACACCTGCCGTCGCCATGCTGACGCGCTCGCTGCGCTGCGATATCGGCGTGATGATCTCGGCTTCGCATAATCCTTACGAGGATAACGGCATCAAGCTTTTCGGTCCCGATGGTTACAAGCTTTCCGACGACCTCGAGGCCGAGATCGAGGATCTGCTCGAAAAGGACCTGAACGCCCAGCTTGCCAAATCCGATGACATCGGCCGCGCCAAGCGCGTCGACGGTGTGCATGACCGCTATATCGAACATGCCAAGCGCACGCTGCCGCGCGACGTGACGCTGCAGGGTCTGAGGATCGCCATCGACTGCGCCAATGGCGCCGCTTACAAAGTGGCGCCGGCCGTGCTCTGGGAGCTCGGCGCCGAGGTCGTTACCATCGGCAACGAGCCGAACGGCACCAACATCAATCTCAATTGCGGCTCCACCAGCCCGGTCGCGCTGCAGAAGAAGGTCGACGAGGTGCGCGCCGATATCGGCATCGCGCTCGATGGCGATGCGGACCGCGTCATCATCGTCGATGAAAATGGCTCGATCGTCGACGGCGACCAGCTGATGGCCGTCATCGCCGAGAGCTGGGCCGAGAGCCAGCAGCTGCGCGGCAACGGCATCGTCGCCACCGTGATGTCCAATCTCGGCCTCGAGCGCTTCCTCGACGAACGCGGCATGGCGCTTGCCCGTACGCGGGTCGGCGACCGCTATGTCGTCGAGCATATGCGCCAGCACAATTACAATGTCGGCGGCGAGCAGTCGGGCCACATCGTGCTTTCGGACTACGGCACGACCGGCGACGGTCTGGTCGCAGCGCTGCAGATCCTGGCCGCGGTCAAGCGAACCGGCCGGACTGTCAGCGAGGTCTGCCGCCGCTTCGAGCCGGTGCCGCAGCTCCTGCGCAACGTCCGCATCAGCGGCGGCAAGCCGCTGGAGGATATCCAGGTGCAGAAGGCGATCGCCGATGCCGAAGCCGAGCTCGCCAAAAACGGCCGCCTCGTCATCCGCCCCTCGGGCACCGAGCCGCTGATCCGCGTCATGGCCGAAGGCGACGACCGCGCCCAGATCGAACGCATCGTCAACGAGCTGATCGGCACGATCTCGAACGTGCGGACTGCTGCCTGATTCTTTGAAGACAGATCGGGCTCGGCGACAAGCTTGGCGGGTCTCGGAGGATGGGCGACGTCCTCTCTCCGTCCTCATCCTGAGGCGCCCCGAAGGGGCCTCTAAGGACGAGGCCGACCACTGGTGTACTATCCAATAATTCGGATGGCTGTGACTGCGCAGCCAACCGCTCCCGTCGTTCGAGGCCCCTACGGGGCGCCTCAGGATGAGGGCTGATCGTGCCGTGTGGCTAATGGGCGTGCTTTGCTCGTGAGGTTTCGTTCGACGCCATGCTCTACGGCAGAAGATCTAGCGCAAGGATCAACCCAGCCCACCTTCATTCCTGTGCTCGTCACAGGAATGAAGGCACGGCGCGTCGGCGCCGTGAATGACTCCCCTGCCAGTAAGGGAGTTTGCCGCGCCCAAGGACTTGGACGCACTGGATTCCTGTAACGAGCACAGGAATGAGGGTGGGGGACACCCTCACCAATTTATCACCCGCCGGATGACGATTGTATGCCGTGCCGCGGCCGGTCGAAGATCACGGGAAGAGCTGGTTCGTTATCCAGCCAAACGGTCTCGTCAGGGCGTCTTCTCAAAGACTTACCGCAGCAATCCATGTTTTCTCTACCTGAAGCTTCAAGATCTACGGTAAATAATCGTGGTTAAGCAGCTTTTAACGTTTCCCATTCATTATCCATCCGAAGCGTATCAGTCCGGCAGCGACTTGAAGCCTGCCGACCCAACGGATTTTGGAGTGGGATCCATGAAAAGAAGCTTGTCCGGCATCTTCGCCGCATTGTTGATCGCGACAAATGCCTATTCCGCGGACCTCGCCCCCGCTGAGCCTATCCCGGAGCAGCCGCCCGAAGTGGCGGTCAGCGAAGCGACCGGCTGGTACCTGCGCGGCGATGTCGGCTATGCCTTCACCGATCTGCGCGGCGCCCGGTATTTCCAGGGCAGCAACGCCACCGAGGTCGATTTCGACGACGCTGACCTCGACGACGCATGGACGATCGGCGGCGGTGTCGGTTATCAGATCAATAGCTATCTGCGCACCGATCTGACCTTCGACTATCTGACGCAGGCCGATTTCAAGGGCTCGACGGTCGGGCAGTGCGGCTTCCCGCTGGTGGATTGCACGTCGAGCGACCGCTCTTCGCTGACGGCTTATACGCTGCTTGCCAACGCCTATGTCGATCTCGGCACCTATGGCTACGTTACGCCTTATGTCGGCGCCGGTATCGGTGGCTCCTACGTCAAGTGGAAGAACCTGCGCAACGTCGCCTGCGCCGATGACGGCAGCTTCTGCGACGATCAGGTCACCCATGGCGGCAAGGGCAACTGGCGCTTCACTTACGCCCTCATGGCCGGCGCCTCGGTCGACGTGACCTGCAACTTCAAGGCCGATGTCGGCTACCGCTACCTGCATATCGACGGCGGCAACATGTTCGGCTATGCCGAAAACGGCGGTCCGGGCCGCGACAAGGGGCTCAGCGCCCATGAAGTCCGCGTCGGTGGCCGCTACCTCTTCGGCGGATGCGCCCAAGCGAGCTACGAACCGCCGCCGGAAATTCCGCTGCAGCCGGCGGTCTACAAGTAAGCTCAATTCGCGCCCATCAGAAAGCCGCCCGCCCGGGCGGCTTTTTGCTGCGTCAAGCGTGCCTGCGTCAAAATATCCTCTCTCTGCGACACTTCGATCTTGACTATGACGCCTGCTATCCATACACACGGCGGCGGGACACCCTTCCCCAACGAAGGGCTTTCTATCTGAGAGGATAGCATCATGGCGAAGACCGCAAAGCCGGACATCCGTCCGAATAATACTCATTTCTCTTCTGGCCCCTGCTCGAAGCGCCCCGGTTGGTCGCTCGAAGCCCTTTCCGACGCGGCCCTTGGCCGTTCGCACCGCGCGAAGGTCGGCAAGAGCAAGCTCAAGCAGGCCATCGACCTTACCCGTGGAATTCTCGACGTGCCGGCGGATTATCGCATCGGCATCGTTCCGGCATCCGATACCGGCGCCGTCGAAATGGCGCTCTGGTCGCTGCTCGGCGAACGCGGCGTCGACATGCTCGCCTGGGAAAGCTTCGGCGCCGGCTGGGTCACCGATGTCGTCAAGCAGCTGAAGCTCAAGGACGTGCGCAGGCTCGAAGCCGGTTACGGCGAGCTTCCCGATCTCTCCGCCGTCGATTTCGACCGCGACGTCGTCTTCACCTGGAACGGCACGACTTCGGGTGTGCGCGTGCCGAACGCCGATTTCATCCCCGCCGACCGCAAGGGCCTGACGATCTGCGATGCCACCTCGGCCGCTTTCGCCCAGGAACTCGATTTCGCCAAGCTCGACGTCGTCACCTTCTCCTGGCAGAAGGTCCTGGGCGGCGAGGGCGCGCATGGCGTCATCATTCTTTCGCCGCGCGCCGTCGAGCGCCTAGTCACCTATACGCCCGCCTGGCCGCTGCCGAAGATCTTCCGCATGACCTCTGGCGGCAAGCTGACGGAAGGCATCTTCCAGGGCGAGACGATCAACACGCCGTCGATGCTCTGCGTCGAGGACTATATCGATGCGCTGGTCTGGGCCAAGGGCCTCGGTGGCCTCAAGGGGCTGATCGCGCGTGCCGATGCCAATGCCAAGGTCATCCACGATTTCGTCGCGGCCAACGACTGGATCGCCAATCTCGCCGTCAAGGCGGAAACGGCCTCCAACACCTCAGTCTGCCTGAAGATCGTCGACAAGGACATCACGGCGCTGGATGACGACGGCCAGGCGGCTTTCGCCAAGGGTCTGGTCGGCCTGCTGGAAAAGGAAGGCGTCGCCTATGACGTCGGCCATTACCGCGATGCGCCGTCCGGCCTGCGCATCTGGGCCGGCGCCACGATCGAGGCATCCGACATGCAGAAGCTGATGCCCTGGCTTTCCTGGGCCTTCGAAACACAGAAGGCGCAGCTCGCTCAGGCGGCAGCCTGACGTGATCGCATCCGGCTCCGCCATAGGGCGGAGCTTCGCATCTCTATTCATTCATCGCTGAACACTTTTGAAGGAGGCCACAATGGCACCTCGCGTTCTCGTATCCGACGAATTGTCGGAAACCGCCGTCCAGATTTTCCGTGACCGCGGCGTCGAAGTCGATTTCGAACCGCAACTCGGCAAGGACAAGGACCGTCTGCTCGACGTCATCGACAAATATGACGGTCTCGCCATCCGCTCCGCCACCAAGGTGACCGAAAAGATCATCGAAGGGGCGAAGAACCTCAAGGTCGTCGGCCGCGCCGGCATCGGCGTCGACAATGTCGATATCCCGGCCGCTTCGCGCCGCGGCATCATCGTCATGAATACGCCCTTCGGCAATTCGATCACCACGGCCGAACACGCGATCGCGTTGATGTTCGCCGTCGCCCGCCAGCTTCCGGCAGCCGATACCTCGACGCAGGCCGGCAAGTGGGAGAAGTCGAAATTCATGGGCGTCGAGATCACCGGCAAGACGCTCGGCGTCATCGGCGCCGGCAATATCGGCTCGATCGTCTGCGCCCGCGCCATCGGCCTGAAGATGCATGTCGTCGCCTACGATCCGTTCCTCTCCAAGGAGCGCGCCGAGGAGATGGGCGTCACCAAGGTCGAGCTGGACGAGCTTTTCGCCCGGGCCGATTTCATCACGCTGCATGTGCCGATGACCGACAAGACGCGCGGCATCCTCAACAAGGAAGCGCTGGCAAAGACCAAGCCGGGCGTGCGCATCATCAACTGCGCCCGCGGCGGCCTGGTCGATGAAGCGGCTCTCGCCGACGCGATCAAGTCCGGCCACGTCGCGGGTGCTGCCTTCGACGTCTTCGAGGTCGAGCCGGCCAAGGAAAGCCCGCTCTTCGGCCTGCCGAACGTCGTCTGCACGCCGCATCTCGGTGCCTCGACCACCGAGGCGCAGGAAAACGTCGCTCTCCAGGTGGCCGAGCAGATGGCGGATTACCTCGTCAAGGGTGCGGTCTCCAACGCCATCAACATGCCGTCGATCACCGCTGAAGAAGCGCCGATCCTGAAGCCTTTCATCCGCCTTGCCGATGTTCTCGGCGCCTTCGTGGGCCAGGTCACCGAGGAGCCGATCAAGGAAATCGAGATCCTCTACGACGGCATCACCGCCAACATGAACACACGGGCGTTGACGAGCGCGGTGCTTGCCGGCCTCATCCGCCCGCAAGTCGCCGACGTCAACATGGTTTCGGCGCCGATCATGGTCAAGGAAAAGGGCGTCGTGCTTTCCGAGGTCAAGCGCGACAAGACGGGCGTGTTCGACGGCTATATCAAGCTGACGGTGACGACCGAGAGCATGACGCGCTCGGTCGCCGGCACGGTGTTTTCGGATGGCAAGCCGCGCTTCATCCAGATCAAGGGCATCAACCTTGATGCCGATGTCGGCTCGCACATGATCTACATCACCAATACCGACGTCCCTGGAATGATCGGCTTCATCGGCACCACGCTTGGTACCGCTGGCGTCAACATCGCCAACTTCCAGCTTGGCCGCGACAAGCAGGGCGGTGACGCCATCGCGCTGCTCTATGTCGACGGCGAGGTGGATGAGGGCGTGCTCGCTCGGTTGACGGCCCACCAGGCGATCCGGCAGGCGAAGCTGCTTACCTTCAATATCGACTAATGCATGTCGCCGGGAAGTGTGCAGCGGTTCCCGGATAACGACATGCATAAACAAAGAGCTAAAGCGCGTCGCATGAATCAAGTTAACCGCGACGCGCTTTAAGTTTCTTCCTTCCAAGGAAAACAGCAAAACCCGGCGCTGGAAACGGCGCCGGGTTTTTGCTGCTAAGAAATGGAAGAACTCAGTGGTGCTTGCGTCGGCGGACGATCCGGCCGAGGCGGGCGGCGTCGTCCTGCGCCTTGGTGCGATGAAGAAAAGCGAGCCGGCTGCCGTCTAACCCCTGGAAGAATTCGTCCCAGGAAATCTCCTCCGTCGGTTTCGAGGAGAAATCGACGCCGACGGTTTCGCTATCCCGGGCATCCTTGATCCGGGCGGGGTGGCCGCCGCGCTCCTCGATCCAGTGTCTGATCCTCGTATAATCCGCTGTCGTTCCGAACCTGGCCATCAAACCCTCCACAGTAATTCGATTGCGACATTCACCACCTGCAACGCATGATCGAGCGAAACGTTCCACAGCGGGTAAAATATCTTATCGAATGATTTCCGGCGAGCCGGTTCCCCGCTCAAGCATTCGTCATTTTGAAAATGGCGGCCGAACCGGCATAATTCACTTGGGCTGGAAAGGAGGATGTTTATGAAACGCTATTCATTCTCGATAATCGGACTGGCGCTCTTGACCGCCATCATCGCCAATCCGGGCATCGCATTCGCCTGCAACAAGCTGATCGGCACCTGAGCCGCACCCCCGCTTCCAAGGCGCGGCTACCGCTGCGCCTTGCTTTGCCAGGGAACTCCAAAAATCCGCTATCCGCCACCGCCTCTTGCGTCCCGATGCAATCCTTTCTATATCGGTTCCTCATCGACAAATGGCGGCCGATCCCGCCTGATATCGGCAAATCCGCCGCAATTGCAGCCCAAGGGCGGATCGTGACCCACGCAGAATTTGGCACCACCGTTGAACACACTGGATTTTGACAAGCAGCCGGAAGAGACCCGTGTCGTCGTTGCCATGTCGGGCGGCGTCGATTCATCCGTCGTCGCCGGCCTTCTCAAACAGCAGGGTTACGACGTGCTCGGCATTACGCTGCAGCTATACGACCATGGCGCCGCTGTTCACCGCGCCGGCTCGTGCTGTGCCGGCCAGGATATCGACGATGCCCGCCGCGTCTGCGAAACGCTCGGCATCCCGCATTACGTGCTCGATTACGAGAAGCGCTTTCGCGAGACGGTGATCAATCCCTTCGCCGAAAGTTATGTTGCCGGCGAAACGCCGATCCCCTGTGTCTCCTGCAATCAGACCGTCAAGTTCGCCGATCTTCTGGCGACCGCCAAGGAACTCGGCGCCGATGCGCTGGCGACCGGCCACTATATCCGCTCGCGGCCGAACCCGTCGCCCGAGCATCCCGGCCGCCGCGCGCTGTATCGCCCGGCCGATGCCGATCGTGACCAGAGCTATTTCCTGTTCGCCACGACACAGGAACAGATCGACTATCTGCGCTTTCCGCTCGGCGGCCTGCCGAAGGCCGAGACCCGCAGGCTGGCCGAAGAGATGGGCCTCGTCGTCGCTAAGAAGGCCGACAGCCAGGACATCTGCTTCGTGCCGCAGGGCAAATATTCTGACATCATCACTAAGCTGAAGCCGAATGCGGCGCTCGCCGGTGAGATCGTCCATCTCGACGGCCGGATCCTTGGAACTCATGAGGGCATCTTACACTTCACCATCGGCCAGCGCCGCGGCATCGGCATCGCCACCGGCGAGCCGCTCTACGTCGTCTTTCTCGACGCCCGCTCGCGCCGCGTCATTGTCGGACCGAAGGAGGCGCTGGAAACGCACCGCGTTTATCTGCGTGACGTCAATTGGCTGGGCGACGAGACCCTTGCTCAGGCTGCCGCCGGTGACGGGTTTGCCTGCTACGCCAAGGTCCGCTCGACACGGGCGCCGGCACCCGCCGTGCTGCATGTCGACGCCACGGGCGCCTATGTCGATCTGACGGTCGGCGAGGCGGGCATCGCCCCCGGCCAGGCCTGCGCGCTTTATTCCGCACCCGGCGACGACGCCCGGGTCTTCGGCGGCGGCTTCATCGAGCGCTCCGAGCGCGAACCCTCGGCCGAGGCCTCGCTAAAGGCCCTGCTGGCCAGCCCCGTCGCCGCCTGAATCCAATAGGAGAGGGCGGGCGGCAAAGCGCACCGTTTTTCTCGATCATGCGCTTGACACAAAGCCGAAGCGCACCTTATAAGCCGCTCATCCCACGAGCCCGCAGCGCTTCGCGAGCAGGTATCGTTTGACCAGTGGCGGAGTAGCTCAGCAGGTCAGAGCAGAGGAATCATAATCCTTGTGTCGGGGGTTCAAATCCCTCCTCCGCTACCAACAAAACAGACGACAAGTCTGGGCCGGTAATTCCTTCCAGCCAACCCCTGATTTCATAGTGGTATGCCTCCCCCGGTTTCCGTCGGGAAACGATGATGCCCGAAATCACCTCCCTGAAAGACCGTGCCATCTCCGGCGTTGGCTCCGCTCCTCGCTGCTTGAGGATTTCAGCCAGGCTTTCCACATCTTCCCGAAATTTTGTGACGGCTTTCGGCTTGATCTCGATGACGTTCGTCGGGGGCTCCTGTGCATCGAGTTCCGCCTTCAGCCTGGCTCGCTCGGCCTTCATCGGCGGCAGCATCGACAACACATCCTCTTCCTCGATCGTCCCGCGCGCCACCTGATCAAGAAGCCGGTTTATCCGCTCCTGGACGTCCGCCAGGGCGCGTTCAGTGCTGCCGCGGCTATTGCGCCGCTCGGCAGCCAATCGCTTGCTCTCGGCCTGATATTCGGTGACGTAGGCGTCGATATAGGATGTGTCGGCAAACATCTCCCGCAATCGATCCATAACATCGCGCTCGATCTTCTCGACGTAATAGCGGGCGTCGTTCGGGCAACTGCCCGATTCTTTGTTCACTGTGCACTGGACCCGCGGGCCGCTACGGTCAGTGCCGATAATCGATAGCGAACCTCCGCACTCGCAGCGCAGAAGTCCGGACAGCAGGCGCTTGTTCTTCGGCGCCGATCGTGCTGCCGCGCCGGTCCGCTCCGTCTTGCTGTCCCTCACGAGCCGGAAAAGTTTGTCATCGATGATGCGCAGATGCGGCGCATCGATCGTCTCCACTGCCGAATCGTCATTGACACGCGACACCCGCTTTCCGGTCGACGGATCCTTGACCATGTGGACGCGGTTCCAGACGATCTGGCCGGCATAGATCGGATTTCGAAGGATGCCGTTCCCTCGATTGCTATTCCCATTGATGGTCGAGGCATTCCACTGCTTGCCCCGCGGCGCTGGCACGCCTTCATCATTCAGAGCCTTTGCGATGGTGCGCGCGCTTAGGCCGGCGGCGTACATGTCAAAGATCCGGCGGATGATAGCCGCTTCCTCCTCGACAATCTCCAGTTCGCCCTTCTGGCCCTGTATCGGCCGGTACCCGTAAGCCTTGCCGCCAGGATTGCGCCCAGAGCGCACAACGCCGGTCATGCCGCGCTTTACCTTGCGGGCGCCTTCCTCACGCTGCATCTGGCCCACGATGCCGTAAAGCCCGATCTGAGCGGTATCCATCAAGCCGCCGTTGACGCACTGCATTTCGATGTTTCGGAACTTCAGGCGCTTATGGATGTCGGCAAGGTCGGCAATATCGCGGGAGACGCGGTCGGTGTGTTCGGTGATGAGGATTTCATATTCCCCGCGTTCGGCAGCCATCATCAGATCGGCAAGCCCCGGCCGTCCAAACATCGACGCTCCGGATTTTGCCCGATCGGAATACTGCTTTACGATGGTGACGCCCAGCCGCGCCGCAAAGTCCTGGCACAAGCTGAACTGGTCCTCGACCGACTTGTCGTTTTGCAAATCGGTCGAGAAGCGACCGTAGAACACTGCGCGTTTCATTGCTTTGTGGCCTGCTTTTCCTCTGAGATGTTCTCATTAGCGGGGGTGGGCGGAATGGCGTCAAGCCGCGCCCGCCGCCTGGCGAGCGCCTTGACAAGCGTGACTAAGGGGTTTTCGCTCTCCATCGGCTACTTTCCCCCGTTATCCACAAGAAAGCGTTCGTCTCGAACCTTGATGTCGGCGACGACTATTCCGAGCACGATCTCCTCGAACTGCTCACGGGTGAAGGTGAACCTGCCCGTATAAAGCGGGTTGTCCATGAAAAGGCGCAGCTGGCCACCGAGCATGTTCTGAACCCGGTAAAGCGTGGACCCGCCGTAGAGGTCGATCAGGTAGATTCCATCACCATGATAGCTCTGGATGGGCGCGATAAGCACATAATCGCGCATGGGCAGGAGGGCCGGCGCCATTCCGTCGCTTTCGACCATGCGGATGCGCAGGCGATCGGACATGATAGTTTCGGCCGGGATTGCTGGGGCGAAGAGGTCGTTCATGCCGTTGCCCTCCCTGTGCCGGTATCCGCGGGCAGGCGCAGCGAATCCAGGAGCAGCGTTTGGTATGGCGTGCCATTCGCATCGACTTCTCCATGGATGGAGTCCGCCATGGATCGGCATTCAGCTACATAAGCGAGCTTCATCTGTACCTCATGGGCGCTGCGGCACTTGTGGGTGATGAATTCAAGTTCGGCGCATTCGAGGCGCTTGAAAGCCTCGGCTTCGGCAACGAGATCACCGGCGAGGCCAACATTGGCTGTCCATGCCGCAAAGGCTTCGGAGTGACCCCGAATGAGGGCGGGAAGCACATCCGAGAAGCCTGGGATCTGGTAGATGGTGTGAACACCGTGTTCGTAGATCGAGACGCGCTCGATCGCGAGTTCGGGGTTCTCGTTGAGAATGTGGGCGACTTCCTTCGAAAGCGCATCCAGGCGCTGCAAGGCGGTTTGGGCTTTGACTGAGCGGTTCATCAAAACATCTCCCCTTTGGCAAACTGGATGCATGCATCGAGCAGGGCTATGCCCATCCCGCCGGCGACGAAATGTTCAGACTTCAGAAGCTCGAGGGCGGCGACGACGGCTTCTCGCGACCGGGCCGGCTGTTCCCATTCCGTCAGGACTTGCATCGGTGCGCCATAGGTGGCTTCGATGGCGGCTTCTTCGGCCACTGGATCATCGTCGGGAAGCTCGCGGTAGTCGGCGCAGCCCTTCTTGTAGGCGTCGATCGCCAACAGCAGCGGGTCTTCCTGGGGCGCGTTGCCGAAAGCTATCGGGCACATGGTGCCAGCGGGGCGGATGTGAGCGAACTCCGCATCGCCGGCGGCCGCAAGGGCTCGGGAAAGCTCTTTGGCGAGTCCGCGAGCGCGTTTCCAGGCTTCATGGTACTCAGGCGACATGGCAGCGGGCATAGCTTCGCCGGCTGCAGGAACTGCATTCTGCATTGTCTTGCTCCGATTTGAAAGGTTGTCGCGGATCAGCCGCGACGCTGCATCAGCCTGCCCTGCTCTCTGCGGAGCTTCGAACGGCATCCATCCGCTCCCGTATGCAGCGAATTATTTCGCTATTCTGAGAGCTGCCGTTTCGCTCTGCCTGGTTGGCAATGAACGCTTGAATTTCTTCAGGCAGGCGAACCATTTTTTTCGTCTGGTTTGGCGAATTAACCACGTTGCTTCTCCTTTCGTTAAAAGTATGTATGTCACGGTGACATCATTCAGTCAACGAAAAGTGTCACCGTGACACTATTTATTTTATGTCACCGTGACAGTATGGATTGTGTGATGACCGACGATAAGCCAGTTAGAGAACAAGATAAGTTCATGCTTCGCCTGCCAGACGGTATGAGGGAGCGGATTGCTGACGCCGCCAAGTCCAACAAGCGAAGCATGAATGCTGAAATCGTAGCTGCGCTGGAAGATGCCTATCCCGATCCTGCTCGCTTCCGAGAAGAGCTCGCCTTCATTGATGAGATTGACGAGATCCAGGCTCGCCTTGACAAGATCCGCGCCGCCCGCATCGCTGAGGCATCGAGTGGCTTCAGTGATGATTTCATCATAGAAAATGCCGAAAAGCTTCGTCCCAAACGGACAAGCCGAAAGAAAAAAACTGGCGAATAGGTGTCACTGTGACATCTTTTTATTGACGAGATAGTGTCACGGTGACATATTGGCTCCTTCAAGAGGAGCCGACACCCTTGCAACACTCACCCGACAAAATTGCCAGAGTGGCCATGCCATTCTCCTGGCCACCGCTTACTCCTTCTGCAGGAGGGGCGTTCGTATGAAGTCTTCTCGCAATTGGAAAGACCGGTTCCGCGATGCGATGTTCGAAAGCGTCGAGTTGCAGAAGCATAAGATCCACCGCGATCTGCTGCACTTCTTGATCCACAAGGCGAATGCAAAGTCTCGCTCCTGCTGGGTCAGCCGTCGCGAGATGGCGCGCGTGCAGGGCTGCTCCGTCCGAAACATCAAGGATATCATCAAGGAACTGCGCGACATCGGCGCTCTTATGCAGGTTCGATTCTCCGAACTGCCGATGAAGGACCAGGAGGATATCAACGCGATATCGCCGTGGCCCATGAAGGGTACGGCCAGCGTTTACTTCATTTGCGTCGGTTGGGCAGAGGAAATTTTGGCCGGCGAGCGTTCTGAAAACCCACGCCCGGGAAAGATCGGCATATCGCCGACGGACCGCAGGAAAGGCACCGTGACCGCCAATGATCGGCGCCGGCGGTACGGGCCTCCGGCTGATATTTCCGACATCGATATCTCAACGACGCCGGAGCACGACGACTGGCTTTCGCTCAATGCGATCGGTGAAAAAGGGGACGTTCCCACCACCCCTATCGAAATACAAAAAGGGGACGTTCCCACTACCGATATATCAATTGAATATAACCAAGCCGCAAACTCGACGCCAAATAATGATCGAGCGGCTTCCATCGAACTTCCATCTTCAAAAGCAGAGCCGGCTGAGGCCTCGCAATCTCCACGGCAGGTTCAGCATCCGCACACGCCTCGGCCTGGTTGCGGCGATGGCGAAGCCAGCGCACCGGTTCCAAGGGCCGTGCCTTTGGCCCGCCCGGAGGGCACTGAGTATGACGCCGCGGGCGCGCGCGCGAACGAAAGGAGAGCATCATGAGCGAGTGCCAGATGATCCCGTTTCCTCTGAAAGCCCGCGTTGCAAAGGTGCGGCGCGTGGCGGAAGTCTACCAGCGAAAGGATGGCAACGACCGAAAAGCCTACTGGAGATCGGAAATCAACCGGCTTGGCGATCAGCTCGAGGTGCTTGGCATCGACGAAGCTCACATCGATGCGCAGCTCGATGAGTTCAAGCGCGCTGTTCAGGCTGAAATTAATCGCCGTTACCTCGTCGGCTCCAACAATAAGGGTGACAACCCGAAGGGGGCAGCATGACCGTGTTCGTCGACATCAAACCTGGTCAGTGGGTGCTGGCCTTCAACGAGCCCTACGGGCCACAAATGCGGGATATGCCGGAGCATCTGGAGATGTTCAGCAATCGCGGCGGCGGATGGGAATCCCACCTCGTGGATGAGATCTTCCACGTCTATGAGGTGGCCGACGTCAAGCCAAAGCCCTATCACCCTCGGACCTACACGATCGGCCAGTCGATTACGCGCCCTCGCGCCTATCTCAGGGAGCGGCAGTACCGGGGAAACGTCGTCGCGGTCGGCACGAAGGAAAAGATGATCGCCCTTCGGGACCGTCTGTTCGCGATCGGTGAAGAAACCGACGATCGGATCGAAGCGGAGATGTACCGGCGCATCGAGAAGTTCGCGGCTCGCAAACGCGCGGCGGCCGAACGCAAGATCCACCGCCTCCTTCCTCATCACTTCAGGAGCGAGCCATGAACGCCCTAGAGATCGCAAAATTCCTGCTGGACGAAGCGGCAAAGAAGACCGGCCGCAAGGGCACCACGCAGGACATCAACGACATCATCGCGAGGATCATCGCGGCCGAATTCCCCGACACCTCGCCGGATCTGCTGCGCGAGTCCATGCGGATCGTCAACGACGTGCTTTCGAAAGACGAGCTGTTCAAACTCCGAAAGATCGATCCCGTCAACATCACGGGCCTGGATATAGACACGCCGGAGAATGGGGAGCCGATCTGTGAACGCGTCAACCCGGCGGCGCTGTATGTGGACCCGGCATATCAGCGGCAGATCGGGGCGCGCGGTCTCCGGCAGATCCGCAAGATCGTCGAGGCTTGGGACTGGAATAAGTTCAAGCCGCCGATCTGCGCTTATGCCGAACATGATGGCGTGACGGTTCTGAAGGTGCTCGACGGGCAGCATACGGCAATCGCCGCGGCAAGCCATCCGGAGATTGACTTCATTCCGATCATGATCGTCGAGGCGTCGGCGACGTCACAACAGGCGGCAGCTTTCGTCGGACAGAACACTGAGCGCCTGCAGGTGACGGCGCTGCAACTCCACCAATCGGCGTTGGTCGCTCACGACCTCGACGCGATGACGATCGACATGATTTGTCAGCAGGCGGGCGTAACGATTCTGCGGCATCCTGGAGCCGGCGGAGCTACCAAGCCGGGGCAGACGGTGGCCATCAATGCCATCGCCGCCCTGATCAACAAGCGGGGCAACGTCCAGTCCCGTGCAATTCTTGAGGTGCTGGCCCAGGCCGGCTTCGCCCCGATTTTGAAGGATCAGATCAAGGCTGTCGAATTGCTCCTGACCAGCGAAGAGTACTGCACGATTCTGAAAACGGATGACCTGGTCGCGGCAATCAGGGGCACTTGGATCGCCGATCTCGACGCCGCGAAGCAAATGGCGCTGGCACAGAAATGGCCGCTTTGGCGCTCGCTGGCGATCGTCTGGAATCGGAAGTGCAAGAAGAGCCGGCCGACTTCAATCAAAGCGATGAGGGCAGCATGATCATCTTCAGGATCCTCGCCATCAAATGGAAACTGCGCCGCCGGCTTAAGGAGATGCGCCGATGACGTACACCTTCCCACCCTCGCTGCACCCGCTGCGGGATTATCTCCGCGGCCTCGGCGCCGACACTCTCGCCTTCGCTTCGGCCAGGCAGGCGGCGTTCATGGCTCAGCAGCTCCTTGGCACTCGCGTCAAGTTCCCGGCGAAGGGCTCGGACATGACGTCGACGCTGTTCCTGATCCAGAAGGGCGTGACTGAAAAAGGTATGGTTATCATGCCCACACCTTCGCGAGAGGCCAAGAGTAAAGCCATCTCGGCTGCCGCCGATCAGATCCTCCGTGACGTCAAGGCGCCGAAGGGCAAGACGGCGAAAATGAAACCGCCCTACGCCAACCTGAAAAAGCCGGCGCATGATTTCAGTCCGAAGGTCTTTGCTGAAGGCGTACACATCTTCTGCGACGGTGCGGCAATCCCGAACCCCGGCGCTGGCGGCTGGGGCGTGGTGGTCTACCGCGACGGAGTCGAGACCAGTTCGGCGTTCGGCGGCGCGGTCGAGACAACAAACAACCAGATGGAGCTGACAGGTCTTCTCAAGGCGATTGAGGCGGCGGCTGATCATTCCGCAAATTTGCGGAATGTTACCATCTGGTGTGACAGCCAGTATTGCGTCGAGGGCGCCAACGTCTGGCTGAAGACATGGAAGGCTCGAGGCTGGAACAAGCGGAAGCTCAACAGCCCGAAACGTGATGACGGTGGGATCAAGAACCTCGACCTGTGGAAGGCGATCGACGAGGCGCTTCAACCCGCACAGTCGAGCGGCTTGAAAATCCAGTGGGTGAAGGGTCACTGCGGCATTGTCGGCAATGAGCGCGCCGATGAACTGGCGGAAGAGGGCAGGTTAGCCGTTCAGGAGGCAAATTTGCCCGCTGGCCCAGTCGACGACCTCGACGCTCAATATCGCGCGATCATGGCGGGGTGACTATTGGGCCAATCCGTCAATATCCACAAGGTCGCTCGGGAATGTGGTGTTGTCCTCCGGGACTGGCAGCACCACAGCCCGACGAGCCGCCGCGCGCGGGAATGTTTCTGTAAGCCGACAGTCCGGGAGATCGGGCGCCGGCACGGCGAATCCCACCTTCGCCTGGTCCTGATGCTGGTCACGGGAAATCCCGACAATGCGGGGGAGCTCTATGCCGACGTCCTGAAAGCTGTTTCTCGTCTTCTCGCAGGCAATCCCGATCTGGTACGCCGGCCGTCCCTGGTCGACGACTTCAACGCGATCGATCTTGGCGCGCTCCGCCGAGGTGCCCGAACCATGAAATACGGAATGGCCACGAGTGACGAAATCCTCGTGGCCCTCAGAATGCAATTCGGCCTTTGGCCCTATCGAGGAGAAGCGGCATGACGATGGTTTTCGCGGAATGGACTTTCGAGCAGGTGAGAGCGCAGATCATCGAGGGAGCATTGACCCTCAGATCGTCCCCAGCAGCGTTGGGGCCGCGGATGGGGCTCGGGGCTATGTCGGACATCGTTCGTGATCTGATGGAGGGCTACGGCTACAACGAGGCGACGGTCAAGCGCATCCCATCGGCCGGCGCCATCAGCAGGATGCACGAAACCTGGCACTGGATTAACACCTACCTGGACGAGGAGCAGCGCAAGCTTGTTTACGATTTTGCGTTCATCAAAACTCGCAAGGGCGTCTACTTCGAGGCCTATTTGAAGAAAATCGACATGTCCCGAAGCACTTTCGAACGGCGAATTCAATCGCATTGTCAACAGATTGCAGACAACCTCAACCAAAAGTGCCGCGTCCGGTTGACAGTGACCTTTGACGACGTGACGCAAAACGCCGTAGAAGACACGTCAATAACGGTAGCTTCGAAAAAATGCGCCACGGACTGGCGCGATATCGAGGTGGCCGGCCAGAAGGAGCAGGTGAGGGCGGAAGTCCTGGCACAAGCCCACTGGCGCAACGAACGCCGCCGGCAGCTCCTTGAGCGCGCCGAGCGGTGACGCCGCAATCGACCCTTTCCATTTAGGAAATTCGAACACCGGGGCACCGGGCGCGGCAGGTTTGAGGGGCTCACGCCTGCATCAGCTTATCATGAGGAGTAGGAGAAGAACCCGCTGTCGCCATAATCGTAAATTTCGGCATTCTTGCCGTTGACGGTCACTTCAAAGTGGCATCGGTCGCCATAATCATAGCCGCCATATTTACCGCCTCCATTGCTCTTCAACTCGATGTGTGCTCCCTCGCCATAGTGATAGGCGCTTGGCAATGTGCCGCCAAAGTGGCAGCTATTTTCGTAATCGTAACCATCGAGCCTATCTCCGTGGACAGTCACGCTTACGTTGACATGTCGCCCAGCTTTGTAGTCGTAAACAGACGAAATATTTCTTTTGCCAGCGTGTCCGATTGCCATCGCAGCGACGGCCGCGCGAACGTTTTGCTTCATTGGCTAGTTCCTTTCAGGTGTTCATCGCCGCAGTAGCAGCGTGCATTCAAGGTCCGACATACTTCCGAAGCCAATCCGCGAACGACTCATTAGCTTTGAAGATCGCCCAGTCTGAGGTCGGTTTAACTTCGATCACCACAAGGCCATCGTCCGCATCGATGTGCTTCATCAAGCCATCGCGTATCGCCGCAGCCGGACCATTGAGATATCCGAACCAAAGAGACTCCAGAGGTGAGACGCAGCCCCAGTCTCGAAGCTGCTTGATCAATGTGTCGTAGCTTCTCGCCTTTCTCAGATCGTAACTGATCACGTATGCCGCAGCCATTTCGCCTCTCCTTTTCTGGTTGCACCATCAGGAGGACACACAATGGCGAGTCGGGAAATAGGGCCTGCTATCTGAGCGCGAAAAAGAGCGGATTCATTCGCAACTTGTGCACATTGTTCGACTTCTCCACAGCCCTGGCTGTCTTCGCCTTTCTCATCCAACAAAGGGAAATGACCATGCTCGATAGCGCAAACAATGTCAGCAAGCCTTACTTCACGGGAGAAGGTATCTCGGCGCGCACGGAACCGAGTGCGGTCAACGCCGCCAGCAACGCACTCGAAGAAGCTCGTCAGCTTGCCTTTCGTGTCGACGAGATGGTCAACCGTCTTTGCGGCGCCACTCCTCAGGCTGTTGGTCAAACTGACCAAGGGAAAGCCGGCTCAATCCTCCTCGCATTGCGCCAGGACGCAGAGCGTACCGTCGATGTGGTTCGCAATGCTCAGGGCCAGCTCAACCGCCTTGAGCGCGAGGTGATCTGACATGGACCCTTCAATTGCTCCGGCCTCTCGGGCCGCTGCTGTCACTCCAAACGATAGCGCGCTGGTTGGCGCCCGCGCCCTCTATGTCGGCACTGCCGGCAATATCGCTATTGCCCCGCGCCGCGATATGGACCCGGTGATCTTCAAAAACGTCCCCGCCGGAACGATCCTGCCTGTGCATGCTGCCATCGTGGCGCTGACAGGCACGACGGCGGCAGACATCATCGCGCTCTTCTAAGCACACCCAACACAAGCCGCACCGATCAGAAGGTGAGGGGATATGACAGGCAGACCATCAGATTATTCACCAGAGATCGCGGACACCATCTGCGAGCAGCTTGCCGAAGGGAAAAGTCTACGAAGGATTTGTGAACCGGAGAGCATGCCGTCCAAATCTGCGGTGTTCAGATGGTTAGCCGCACATGACAGCTTCCGTGACCAGTACGCGCGTGCGCGCGAGGCTCAAGCTGACGCGCTCTTTGATGAGACGTTGGATATTGCCGATACCCCGGTCTCAGGAGAGAAGACAAAGGTCGACAAGGACGGCAACGTTCTGGAGCTGACCAAAGCCGACATGATTGAGCACCGCCGGCTGCAAATCGAAACGCGCAAATGGGTAGCCGCGAAACTTCGCCCGAAGGTCTACGGCGACAAGCTCGATGTTGATTTGACCGGCGCGCTCGATTTCGTCGTCAGCGCCAAGCCTGTATCCGAAGATCAATGGCTGAAGGATCATGGTGGATCTGACACGTAGGGTTATCTGGGCGCCGCAGGAAGGCCCTCAGAAAGCTCTGGTGGATTGCCCGTTCCGTGAGGTGTTCTTCGGTGGTGCGCGCGGTGGCGGCAAGACTGATGGCGTGCTGGGCAAGTATGCGATCAAGGCGGCCATGTATGGATCAGCCTTCAATGCGCTGTTCTGCCGTCGCGAGCTGCCGATGCTTGATGATGCGATCGAGCGCAGCAAGGAGATTTACGGCAAGATCGGTGCTGGCTGGAATGACCAGAAGAAGACATGGGTCTTTCCCGGTGGTGGCCGCTTGAGGTTTCGTCCGCTCGAGCGAGTGCAGGATGCGGACAAATACCAGGGGCAGAACGTCTCTGACGCGTGCGTCGAGGAAGCTGGTCTCTACCCCGACAGCAAGCCCATAGATCGCTTGTTCGCTGTTCTTCGGTCTGCGAGAGGCATCCCGACGCAACTGCTGCTGACGGGCAATCCTGGCGGCGCTGGACAGCACTGGATCAAGCAGAGGTATATCGACCCCGAGCCGCAGGGGATGCGCCCACTGTCTCGCCTGCTCCCGAACGGCAAGACCCATCGCTTCGTCTTCATCCCGAGCCGGATCGAGGACAACAAGCTGCTGATGCAGAATGACCCGGATTACGTGAATAACCTGTACCTGGTCGGCTCCGATCAGTTGGTCAAAGCGTGGCTCTCCGGCGACTGGAACGCGATCGAGGGCGCCTTCTTCGATTGCTGGAGCACATCGAAACAGATCATTCGGCCCTTTGAGATCCCACTGTCGTGGACTCGCTTCCGGTCGATGGACTGGGGATCTGCAAGGCCGTTCTCCGTTGGCTGGTGGGCCGTTGTCGGCGATGATCACCAGACGGAGAATGGATGGCTCCCACGCGGCGCGATCGTCCGTTATCGGGAATGGTACGGCTGCAAGGAAGGCGAGGCGAACGTCGGCTTGAAGCTCACGGCTGAAGAGGTTGGACGAGGAATCGCCGAGCGCGAGAATAGCGCGCTGATCTCCTATGGCGTTCTCGATCCTGCTGCATTCTCCGAGGATGGCGGCCCTTCGATCGCAGAGCGCATGGCAAGAGCGACGGCCTATAAGGTGACGTTCCGGCGCGCAGACAATGCCCGCGTCTCTCAGCGGGGCGCTATGGGCGGATGGGACCAGATGAGAGCACGCATGAAAGGGGACGGTGAAATCCCAGGCATGTTCGTGTTCTCGACGTGCAAGGATTTCATCCGAACGGTTCCGCTGCTCCAGCATGACCCGGATAGGCCGGAAGACTTGGACACGGATGCTGAAGACCACGTAGCCGACGAGGTGCGTTACGCCTGCATGTCGCGGCCATATGTGAAGCCGACGGCTGAAGCAGCAGCGGCGCCCAAGTCGCTCCACACAATGTCGTTCAACGACTTCATCGATTCCACCCCGACCTATAGCGAGCACGTTTAATGGACTATGAAGCAGAGGGCTCGCCTGATGGTGGCTTTGATCTGAACAAGGTCGGCGCGCACTGGCAGCAGGAGATCGAGCGTGCGCAGCGCTATTTCAAGTCGTGGGTGGACCGCTGCACGAAGATCGAGAAGATCTATCTGCAGCAGCAATCGGACCAGACGAGCGCAGCCAAGCGCCGTTTCCCGATGCTGTGGGCGAACACCTCGGTTCTGCAGCCAGCAGTTTATGCTCGGGTTCCGCAGCCCGTCGTCGAGCGTCGTTTCAAGGACTCTCAGCCGGTAGCGCGCATGGCGTCCGAACTGGTCGAGCGCAATCTGTCATTCACTGCCGATGACACGGATATGGATTCGGTCATGCGGGCGGTTCGGGATGACTTCCTGCTTTGCGCCCGCGGCACTGTCTGGCTGCGCTATGAGGCGGACTTCGAACCGCTCGATATGGGCGTTGAGCCGTCCGAAGCTGAAGACGGCATGGGCGGCGAGCCAGTCTCTCCCATGGAGGCGATCACCGACGAGCGGATCTGCATCGACTATGTGCACTGGTCGGATTTCCTGCATTCGCCGGCCCGTCGCTGGAAAGACGTGACGTGGGTTGCCCGCCGTGTGCCGATGACCGATGAGGAATTCGACAAGCGCTTCCCGAATGGTCGGGCAAGCCTTGACGCCAACGGCGCCGGATCGAGCCGCGGCACCAATTCGACAGAACGCGCCCAAGACGAGGGAAAGATCTACGTCTGGGAGATCTGGTGCAAGACGGAAAACTACACCGTCTGGATCGCTGATGGCTCGCCCGCTGCGCTCGAGGTGTCTGAGCCGCCGCTGAAGCTCACACGCTTCTTCCCATGCCCACGGCCGGCATTCGGCACGCTGTCCACCGGATCGCTCATCCCTGTCCCGGATTACGTCTACTATCAGCAGCAGTGCGATGAGATCGACACGCTCACCCGGCGCATCAACAAGCTCACGGACCAACTGCGTCTGAAGGTGTTCTATCCCTCGGGAGATGGTTCGGTATCGCCGGCCATTGAGAAGGCCATGCGCCCCGAGAACGACACCGTCATGGTGCCGATCCCCGAGTGGGCGGCCTTCACGGATAAGGGCGGCTCCAACGCCATCGTGACGCTCCCGATCGATCAGGTGCAGAAGGTGATCGTGGCCTGCATCGAGGTCCGCAAGCAGCTCGTCGAGGACGTTTATCAGATCACTGGCATCTCTGACATCGTCCGCGGCGATACGCAGGCTTCGGAGACGGCGACGGCGCAGCGCATCAAAAGCCAATGGGGCTCCATTCGCATCCGTGATCGCCAGGCCGAGCTTGCTCGATTTGCCCGTGACGTTGTCAATATCGCTGGCGAGATCATCTGCGATCAATTCCAGCCCGAGACACTGATGCTCGTCAGCGGCATTCAACTCCCGACGGCGGCGCAGAAGCAGCAGTTCCAGATGCAGATGCAACAGCAGCAGATGATGGCGCAGCAGACAGCGGCCCGCGCCCAACAGATGGGCCAGCCCGCACCGCCGCAGCAACCGCCTCAGGTTCCCCCTGAGATGCAGCAGATGATGCAGCAGCCGACCATCGATGAAGTCGTGCAGTTGCTGCGCAATGACAGCGTGCGCGGCTTCCGCATCGACATCGAGACGGATTCGACGATCGAGCCCGACGAGGACGCCGAGAAGCAGCGCCGCATGGAATTTGTGCAGATGATCGGCGGGTTCATGCAACAGGCTGGCGCCATCGCTCAGCAGACGCCGATGCTCGTCCCTGTGATGGTGGAGACGCTACTGTTTGCCGCTCGTGGGTTCAGAGCGGGCCGCCAACTCGAAAACACGCTTGAGCAGGTAGGTGCGCAGCTTTCGCAGGCCGCAACCGCTCCCAAGGCTCCTCCTGAGCCGACGCCGGAACAAATGATCGATCTGCAGACGACGAAGATCAAGGCGGAGTCGGAGCAGCGCAAAGCTCAGTTGGGTGTGGCTCAGGCTGAGATCGAGCACCGCACCACCGTCGAGAAGGTGAGGGGCGATATGGCTTCGCAAGCCATGCAGCAGCACCATCAGGCAATGCAGATGGCGCAGCAATACGTCCCGCAAAACCAATCGGTGCCAGTCCAATGAAATTCATGATGATCTCGCACGAGTATTACCACATCTATCTCAAGGAAATGATGGCCCCTTCCGTCTACCTGCTCCATTCGGCGGCTTGGAAGGCTGGCTACACCGTCAATGGGGTGAAGCCATGAGAGAGCGTTTCTGTCGATCCTGCCGCGGCTGGCACCAGCTTGACCAGTGGCCGCACAACTGCATGCCAGCGCAGAACACCGCCCGCTCGGATCTCCCGGTCCCGCATTACGTCAGCGACAACATCGAAATCCGCTCGATGCACGATGGCAACATCTACACCTCGAAGCGGCAATTGCGTGCTGAGTACCGCGCCCATGGCGTCGAGGAGATCGGCAACGAAAAGCCGAAGCCGATCGAGAAGCCCAAGTCGGATCGCGAAGGAATCCGCAAGGAACTGCGGCGGGTCCACGCCGAATACAATGCCTGAACCGGGCATCAATCCCCGAACAAGGAAAATCCCAACATGACAGACCTGATGAACGAGGCCGGCAACGGCAGCGAAGACCTTGACGCATCCCTGGACAAAGGCGGCAACGACAAGCCGGTGAGCATCCGCGACAGCCTCAGGGCAGCGATCAGCAAGCCGGATGGAGATGCGACGGCAAAGGACAATAGCGGCGATCGGCAGCGTGATGAGCATGGCCGGTTTGCCCCGAAGGATGGAGCAGTCGAGAAGCCCACAGCAGCCACACAGACGGGCACCGAAGCGCCGAAGGCCGATCAGCAGCCCGCAGGAGCCAACGCCGCTCCTGCGGCTCCTCAGGCCGCGCAGACGCAGGCTCCAGCCGTCGACCAGCAGCAGGCAACACAGCACCGCGTCCCGCCTGGCTGGTCCGCTGAAGCCAAGGCTCAATTCGCAACCCTGCCGCCCGAAGTGCAGGCCGCCGTTGCCAAACGGGAACAGGAGATCGACAACGGCTTCCGTGTTCTCCAGGACTATAAGGGTCTCGAAGAATTCACGCCGATCGTAAGGCAGGCGGGCACGACGCACGCCGATGTCATGCGCAAGGCGATCGATTGGGAAACGTCGCTCCAGCGCGATCCCGTCAACACCGTCATCCACGTCGCCAAAATCGCGGGGGTCAATCTCCAGGCCCTCGTCAATGGCCAGACGGATCAGATCCTGCAGCGCCAGCCGCAGCAGGTACAGCAACAGCCGCGCCCTCAGCCCGTCAATGTCGAGGCCACGGTTGAACACGTTCTTCGGAAGCGAGACACTGAAACTCAGGTCAGCGCCTTCATTTCCGACCCGGCAAACGCTCATGCCGAAGCCGTCCTTGACGACATGGTCACCCTCATCAGCACGGGGCGAGCATCAAACCTCAAGGATGCCTACGACACCGCATGCTGGATGCGTCCGGACATTCGCCAGCAGTTGATCAACCAGACTGCACAGCCGGCGCCCGATCCGAACGCTCAGAGAGCCGCCGCGGCCGATCAAGCCCGCAAGGCATCTCGCTCCATTTCTGGCTCATCTGCGCCCGGGCCTTCCCGCGACGCAACAGCGGGCCAATCCACCTCCATCCGTGAATCGCTTCGCACCGCATTGCACGCTGCGCGCGGTCAGGTTTGATCAAAGGAATTGATCCATGGCAGTTTCGCCGAATCTCTCTGAAATCGTGACGACTACCCTGCGGAACCGCAGCGGTACCGTCGCCGACGACGTGACGAAGAACAATGGTCTTCTCTCTCGTCTCAACGCCCGTGGTCGCAAGAAGCCTGTTTCTGGCGGCCGCACCATCGTTCAGGAACTGCAGTACCAGGAGAACAGCACCTTCAAGCGCTATTCCGGTTACGACATCCTGAATGTCCAGCCCTCCGACGTCATCACCGCCGCCGAATACGACCTCAAGCAGGCCGCGGTCGCTGTGTCCATGTCGGGCCTCGAACAGCTGCAGAACTCGGGCGAGGATGCGGTCCTCGATCTGCTCGAGCAGCGTATCGAAAATGCCGAAACGACGCTGAAAAACAACATCGCGCTCGATTGCTATTCCGATGGCACGGCCGACGGCGGGCGTCAGATCGGCGGCCTGCAGCTGCTGATATCGACCTCGCCGACCTCCGGCACAGTCGGCGGCATCTCGCGCGCTACCTGGGGCTTCTGGCGTAATCAGAAGTTCTCCGCAACCGCAGACGGCGGCGCGGCTGCGACGAACGCTAACATCCAGTCCTATATGAACCGCCTCTACATGAGCTGTGTTCGTGGATCGGATGCTCCCGACCTCGTCGTCGCCGATAACAACTTCTTCCGTCTCTACTGGGAATCGCTGCAGGCAATCCAGCGCATCACCTCGGCGGACAAGGGAATGGCCGGCTTCCAGTCGCTGCAATACATGGGCGCCGACGTGATCTTCGACGGCGGCTTCGGCGGTGGCGCGCCGCTCAATCAGATGTTCTTCCTCAACACCAAATACCTGTTCTACCGCCCGCACCGCGACCGCGACATGGCGCCGATCGGTGACGAGCGCATGAACACCAACCAGGATGCCTTCGTCCAGCTCATGGGCTTTGCCGGCAACCTCACCATGAACAACGCCTTCCTGCAGGGCGTGCTGTTCGCCTGATCGTCAACGAAAGGAACAACTCCAATGACTATCGCAACTTCTCAGACCGATCGTCTTGGCGCGAACCCGTTCGTCGTCGAAGGTCCGATCGTTGCCGGCTCCGGTATTCCCGGGCCGAACTTTGCCCTCGGTTCCGTCTCTGGCGGCGCCAAGGAATCCGAATGGGTCTATTGCCAGTTGGTACTGGCCTCGCAGACGACCCTTCAGCCTGGCCAGTGGTTTCAGTGGACCAGGGATTATGTCGCTTCGCTGCTGACCACGGCGGCTGCCGTCGTCGGCCAGCGCTGCGGAGTTTTCGCCGGGGCAAATCAAGCCCCGACCCAGTCTGGCGGCCCTGCACAGGCGATCACCCTTGCCGCCGGCACCTATTACATCTGGCTGCAGCGCAACGGGCAAGCTCCTGCGCTGGTGTCGACCGCGACCGCGGCTCTCGTCGTCGCCGAAACCACGGCAACCGCCGGCCTCGCCAATGCGCCGGCTTCTGCCACGGCTACGTCCAAGGCAATCGCGAATGTCAACTTCGCGGCGGCCAACCAGACCTTCACAGCAACCACCGTCAACGGTTCCGCTGTGCTCACGGCTCTCGGCAGTGTCAGCCCGGAAGGTGGCCCGTTTATCGGTGCTGCCATCGCCGGCACCGGCATTCCCGGCGCTACCACCATCAGCGGGATCACCTACACCCCCTCGGGTACGGTCCAGAGCATCACTATGTCCGCCAACGCGACCGCCAATGGCACCGCCATCACGGTCACGGCAACGGGCGTGCTTGAGGCGACGCTGATGCGCCCCTTCCTGTCGAAGGTGAACTAACCCTGATCAACGGCGGGCGCTTCGGCGCCCGTTTCCCTTCCCCGCCATCAACCGCGAGACAATCACCATGGCCGATACCAACACCGGAATTTATGCCTCCTTCAGCCTCGAGCCTGTCGAACAGACCTTTCTGACGGAGAAGGAAGGGCGCCCGATTTTCGCCGACAAGGAATTCGTGCGGATCTTCATCGCTGGCGACAAGCACACCGAGGTTTACCGCGAGGTGACCGAGAACGATAAGCTCCGTTTCTCCGACGCCTACAAGCGCTTCAAGGAAGGTGCAGCGGCCCGCGAGCAGCTTGTCGGAACGCCGCTGGCGCAATGGCCATATCTGAAGCCCAGCCAGATCAAAGAGCTTGAGGCGATCAACATCTACACTGTCGAGCAGCTGGCGGTCCTGTCGGATACTGCGAAGCAGAAGCTCGGCATGGGGGCAAACGAACTGGTTGCCGCTGCCCAGGCCTTTCTGGCCACCGCTGAAAACTCGAGCGCTGCCTCGGCCTTCGCCGCCGAGAACGAGCGGCTGAAAGACGAAGTCACCCGCCTGCAGGAGCAGATGAAGCAGATGGCGTCTCGCTTCGAAGCACTCGAAATCGAACGTCAGGGCGGCGGCAAGGGCCGCGGTCGCGAAGCGGCCTGATTGGAGATCCGCGCATGTCGCTCCTGTCCATCATCCAGAACGTATGCGCAGAAATCGACCTCGATCCGCCGACGGCCGTCATGTCCTCGGCGGATCCGCAGATCATGCAGTTGCGCATCCTTTCCACCCGCGCCGGCCGCGACCTGATGCGCGAGCATGATTGGTCGGCGCTGATGGTGCAGCGACAGTTCATCGCGACCGGCGTCATCCCCGAGCCGGCAGAGCCGCCCTCCGACTGGAACCGCTTTCTTGACAACGCGACCATCTGGAATAATTCGCGCCTCTGGCAGCTGAATGGCCCCGTGGATGGGCAGACCTGGCAGCGCGAGACGATCCTCAACTCCAATCCGGTGCCGCAGCTCTGGCGCAGGATCAACGGCAAGCTCGCTATCTATCCGAACGTTGCCGGCGAGACCATGAGCTATGAATACGTTTCGGCGAACTGGGTGGCCGTCAATGGCGGCACGACCTATGCCGCGACCTGGGCAAACGACACGGACATGGCGCGCTTTCCGGAAGAGCTGCTCGAGCTGTCGACCATCTGGCGCTGGAAGCGGGCGAAGGGCCTCGACTACGGCGAAGAGCTCGAAAACTTCGAGCGCGCCAAAGAGTCCGCCGTCGGTTCCGATCGCGCCGCCGCGCCAACCGACCTGTCTCTGCCGAACCGCGGGCAGGTTCCAGAGAACTATTGGCCGGGAACGATTAGCCTATGACGCGACAAGTTGCCCGAGTTACGGCCCGCACGGCGCGCGTCTCGCCCAGCAAGGACTGGGTGGCGCCGACCGGCGGATGGCGCACCGACGTTGAGATGGCAGACATGCCTGCAGACGCAGCGTTTCAGCTCGACAATTTCTTTCCCGAGGCGAACCGCGTCCGGGCCCGGTACGGCTTTCTTGCCTTCGCAACGGGCCTTGGCGCCGACGTCAAGACGATCATCCCATATGCGGGGGTGAGCAATAGGCTCTTCGCCGCGGCAGGGGATAAAATATTCGACATTACCGCCGGCGGGGCGGTGGGGACTGCGGCTGTCTCCGGCATGGCAAGCGCTCACTGGTCAGTCCAGCAATACACCAACCCCGCCGGCCAGGAGTATCTACGCCTCGTCAACGGGCTCGATACCCCGCTGCTCTACAACGGCACGACTTGGACGAACAACTTGCTGGTCGGGACAGCAACGCTCGCCACACAGAATGTTGCCGTCAAGAACGTGCCTTACACGCTGAGCTTCTTCGGCACGGGATCTGTCACCCTGTCCGGTGCCTTTGCCGGCGTGTTGAACGGGACCGGCGTCGGCAACCGGGTGACGCTTACCTTCACCCCGGCCGCCGGCACGCTCACCCTCACCGTGGCGGGCTCGGTGACCAATGCGCAGTTGGAGACGGGCTCCGTCGCCACGCCATATGTCTCGTCGACGATGATCACCGGGATCTCGGATCCATCCTTGCTGATCGCGGTGACCGCGTATCGGTCCCGGCTATGGTTCATCGAAAAGAACTCGACGAACGTTTGGTACCTCGCCACCGACGCCGTCAGCGGTGCGGCCACGGTGCTGCCGGTCGGCGGCAACATGAAATACGGAGGCACGCTCGTCTCCATCAACGTCTGGACCATCCCCGTTTCGACGGGTCTGCAGCAATGCCTCGTCCTGATGTCCTCGGAAGGCGAGATCATCGTGTTTCAGGGCTCGGACCCGTCGAGCTCCACGAATTGGGGATTGATCGGCACGTTCAAGCTCGGCCGGCCGCTCGGCACTGACAGGTGCATGCTTTCCGTCGGCGCCGACCTCGCGATAATGACGACAGATGGCATTGTGCCAATCACCAAGGCCGTCCAGCTCGACCGCGGCGCAACGAGCCTCGGCGCCATCACCGCAAAGATCGGCCCGACCTGGCGCGAGACGGTTGCGACGATCGGAACGACTTCTGATCAATGGCAGCTTTCGAGCTTCCCGGCGCGGCAGATGGCAATCGTCAACCTGCCTTCGTCGTTCGGCCCTTACCAGTATGTGATGAACACGGAAACCGGTGCCTGGTGCCGTTTCGTTGGCATGGGGGCGTCTTGCTGGGGTACCTGGCAAGACCGGCTATTCTTCGGCTCGAGCGATGGCACGGTCTGCGAAGCAGAGGTTGGCGCGACTGATAACGGCGTGGCGATCGACGCTCTGATGGTCGGCGCTTGGAACCGCTACGGCGACGGCCTGTCGACCAAGTTTTCCAAGCTGATCGGTGTGACGGCTCAAATCGGGGTTTCGACGCTGATGTATGCCGGCATTTCCGTCGACTATGAGACGAAGGTTCCGACTGCACTGCTGTCGTCTGTGGAAAACAGCGGAGCGGCCAAGTGGGGAACCGCGATCTGGGGCGTTTCGAAGTTCCCAGGCGTGTCGCTGGTGCGGAAATTCGCTTCGGCCGGCGGCGCGGGCTCCGCTCTGGCGCCGACGATCCGCGCTTTGATCTCCGGCACATCTGGCTCGGTTTCCGAAGCGGCTGTCGTAGGTGGTTCCGTCCTTTATGAAAAAGGCGCTCCGATTTGATCGTCACCGAACCGCGCGAGGATATCGCGGCATGGGTCGGCGGGAAGATTGGGGTGGTTTTCCATCCGCCATTTACGGCCATCGCTCAGATCCAGGGCGGCCGGATCATTGCCGGCTACGTGTTCAACGTGTGGACTGAACATGATGTCGAGGTTTCGCTCGCCGCCGACCGGCTCAGCAAGACGCTGATGCGAGCGGCATTCGGCTATGTGGTCGATCAACTCGGCTGCCGGCGAGCCACGTTCAGGACGCGCGCCGACAACGTTTCGGCCCAGCGGGCGCTTGCAAGGCTCGGCGCTCGTCTGGAGGGCCGGCAGACGGCTTATTTCGGCGACTGTGATGCGCTGCTCTACGGAATTTTGAAAGAGGACTTTCCCTATGGTCTCTAGCCCGAAACCGCCCAAGGCACCGGATCCGACGCAGACCGCGGCGGCACAGACGGCCACCAACGTCGACACCGCGATTGCGAACGCTGGCCTGAGCCACACGAACCAGTACACGCCTGACGGCTCGCTTGAATACAAGCAGACCGGCAGCACGACGATGACGGACCAGAACGGCAAGACCTACCAACTGCCAACCTATTCCGCGTATCAGAAATATTCCCCGCAAAATCAGGCGATCTACGATCAGTCGCAACAGACGCAACTCGGGCTGGCGAAACTTGCGAACGAGCAAACGCAGAAGGTCTCCGGTATCCTCGGCACCAACGTCGATCTCAGTTCGGGCAACGTCGACAAATACGTCAACGACCATTGGCAGGGCGGGTTCAACAACCAGTGGGATCGCGACCAGGCGAGCTTGGAACAGAACCTTGCCGACAAGGGCATCTCGATGGGTTCCGCAGCCTACGACAACTCCATGCGGGACTTCTCGACAAGGAAGCAGGCGGCGGCCGATCAATACTTGGGTGACATGTATTCCAACGCCCAGAATTCGATCCTGACCGAGCGCAACCAGCCGCTGAACGAGATTTCGGCGCTCACGTCCGGGTCTCAAATCAACCAGCCCAATTATGTGAACACGCCGACGACGCAGCTTCCGACTGTCGACCAGGCGGGGCTGATCAATGAGAACTTCAATCAAAAAATGAACATCTACGGTCAGCAGGTCGCACAAAAGAACGCCGCGATGGGCGGGCTCTTCGGCCTCGGTGGATCGCTGCTTGGCGGCTGGGCGATGGGAGGTCTGTGATGGGTTTCATCTTTGGCGCCGGCACCGGCCAATCGCAGGAAGACGTTACCGACGCGCGCAAGCGCCTTGCTGCGGCGATGCTTCAGCAAGGCGTCGACACGAGCCCCGTCCAGTCTGGGTGGGAAGGTGCCGCCCGCATGGCGCAGGCGCTGATGGGTGGCCTTGCCATGAGAAAACAGGCGAATGCCGAACAGGCTGCGATGGCAAAATATATGCCGGGGCTCACTGGCCTGCCCTACACCCCGCCTGAGCAGCCCAAGGGCTTCCTGTCGTCGCTGTTCGGCGGCAACAAGTCCGACAATCCCGGCGCCACCGGTTCCAGCATGCCGAAGGTGGATTCGACGGGCAATGTCGCGGTGACCTCCACCGTGACGCCTGGCGGCCTACCCGAGGTCTCTGGCTATATCCGGCAGGCGGCAATAGACCGTGGCATCGATCCGAACATCGCGCTGCGCGTGGCCGGCCATGAGGGCATGAATGTCTTCGACCCATCGAAACCTGATAACGGCGGTGATGAGGGCTCGTCGTTCGGCCCATTCCAGCTGCATTACGCCGGTATGTCTAAATCTATGCCGAACTCGGGCCTCGGAAACGAGTTCACGAACGCCACAGGCCTGCATGCGCGCGATCCGTCGACGTGGAAGCAGCAGGTTGACTTTGCTCTTGACTGGGCGCGAAAGCACGGCTGGGGCCCATGGATGGGCGCGAAAGCCGAGGGCATCACCGGCATGATGGGGATTGGCGCTATGCCGCCCCAGCAGGCCGCGCAAGCTGCTGCCATGCCGCCGACCGCGCCGGTTCAGCCGCCGGCAATTCCTCCGCCCGCAGCACCGGTGCCCGGTTATGTCGATCCGATGGTAACAACGGCCGGCCGGGATGCGCCGCCCCAAGCCGCCGCCCCGAGCGAAGTCGCCAGCCTTGACCCGTCGATCGGCATCCCCATGCCAGGAGCAGCAGGCCAGATGCGCGCATCCGATCCGGCACAGGTCATGCCGCCTCAGGCAGGCCCGCAGGCTGCGTTGCCGCCTCTGCCGACCACCAATGTCGGCCCGACGCCGAACGTCGCTGGCGTGCCGCCTGAGATGGCTCAAGCTTTCCCGAATGGTGACCGGTCTGGTGTCGGCATGGGTGGCGATGCACCGGGGGCAGGGTACTTCCCGCCGGCACCAAGCCCTGTCGACAATCCCGCAGCATCGCCGACGCAGATTGCTCAGGCTCAGTCACTCGGCAATCAGCAGCCCGCATCCGCTCGCTTGACTGATGCGCTGGCGAACTCCCCGCAAGCCGCCGGAAACCCGATGGCAAACCCGCGCGCGCAAATGCTGGTGCAGGCGATGATGGACCCGAACGCGCCGCCGCAGATCAAAGCCATGGCGGCGCAGCAATTGCAGATCCTGACGCGTCCGCCGGAATACGGGTTTCAGGTGCTGCCGGATGGGACCGTCCTTCGCTCCGACCCGCGCACTGGCACGCTCACTCCCGTATATCGCTCGGAAATGTCGCAGGCCGATCGGGCGAAGCTTGATTTCGATCGGGAGAAATTCCGCCAGGAGCAAGCCAATCGGGGCACAATGACGGCGACCGATCAAGCGCGCATCGATTTCGACAGGCGGAAGCTGGAGCAGGATCAGGCAAACCGCGGCACGATGACAGCCGCTGAACAGGCGAATGCCGATCTTGAGCGCAGCAAGGTCGATTTCGAGAGAAACAAGCCGGTGATCGTCCAGCCAGGCGAAACGCTCGTCAATCCGCAAATGAAAGAGCCGATATTCCAGGGTACCGGATTCAAGCCCGAGGATGTGACGAACCTCCGCAAGGAAATTCAAGGCCTGCCGACCTACAAGAGCTATCAGCAGGCGCTCCCGCCCTACCAGTCGATGATCGACACGGCGAAGACGGACTCCAAGGCGTCTGACCTCAACCTTGTCTATGGCCTCGGCAAAATCATGGACCCGAACTCGGTTGTCCGTGAGGGCGAAATGGTCATGGTCAACAACACCTCGAGCCTTTCGGATTGGCTGCAGGGCGCTATCAACAGCGTCAACGGCGGGTCTCGTCTCGAGCCGGCAACCCGCACGGCGATCCTTAATGAGGCTCGCAGCCGAATGATGGCGTACCGCGGGGCGCTGGACAACGACATATCGCAGTATCGTGGCATCATAGGCCGGCGCGGGATGAACGAGGCCGATGTCTTGCCGACGCTTGGGGACATCCCGGAAATGCCGAACCTAACGCCGCCGCCGGCGGCTGACATCGGTGCGCCGCCAGAAGATGTCCCGGCCGATGTATGGGGCGCAATGACGCCCGCGGAGCGTAAGCTATGGCAGAAATGACACCCGAGCAGCAGAAAGCTATGGCGATTGCCGCCGCGCGTCTGCGTCTGAGCCGAACCCAGCAGACGCAGCCGCCTTCGGCGGTAGACCCGGTGGCAGCGCCGCCACAGACCGGCGAAGAGCTGCGAGCCCGCATCTATGCTGATCTCGCTGCCAAACGCGAGGCCGCGCGACCTCAGGGGCCGGCGGTTGATCGGTATGGCCTGCCGGCCGACGACGCCCTTTCAGTTGCCAGGACTGGCGTCGGCGGCCTCATCGAGGGTATTCCGATCATTGGCTCGCCCATCCGCTACGGTACAGAGAAGGCCGCAGCAGCGACAGTCGCTGCGTTCACGGACGAAACTTACGACCAGGTCATGGATCGTATGAACGAAGCGACCAGAGCTGAAAAAGCAGCGAACCCAAAAGTCGATAAGGGGGCTCAAATAACTGGAGCCGTTGCCGGGACCATCCCGGCGGTCATGGCCGCCCCCGCTCTATTTGGAGCGGGCAGCGGAAGCTTGCTCGTCCGTTCGGGCATCTCTGGGGTGACGGGAGCGACAATTGGCGGGGCTGACGCTGGCGTTCGCTCTGGGGGTGACCTGGAGAAGATCAGGGACGGGGTGCTATTAGGTGGCCTGTTTGGTTTGGGCGGTCCCGTAGCAGGCAAGGTAATTGGGGCTGGAGCCAGATCGATCGTCGACGCACTCCGCATGCGCACGGCGGCGCAAACCGCCGGCATGGACCCGCAGGCGTTCGGTTATTTCCGGCGCGCAGTGACCGACGACGGGCTGGACGCGGTGACGCTCCCTCAGAGGCTGCAGGAGATGGGGTCTAAGGCTATTCCGGCGGACCTTGGGCCGAACCTTCAGAAACAGGCAGGTGCGCTTGCGGCAACGCCCGGTGCGGCGCAGACGACGATCAGGACCACGCTTGCCGATCGTGCTGCGGGCGCCAACGCCCGAATTGGTCAAACCATCGACGAAACGACTGGGCGGAACGTTGTCCCGTCGGAGATCCAGGCAGATATCGCCGCAAACCAGAATGCTCATTCGCCGCTCTATCGCGAGGCATTTCGGGATGCCAGGCCGTACAATACCGAGCCGATTGCGTCCGCGATCGAAGCTGACATCAGCCGGCTTCGTGGCCCCGCGCAAGCCCGGCTGCGTCAGGTGCGCGGCATGCTGAACATCGCAGACTCCAATGTCCTGTCTACCGACCCGAATGTCATGTTTCAGACGCGGCAGGCGATCGATGGCCTTTTGAAGACGGAAGTTGATCCGAAAGTGATCTCCGCATTGGTGGAAGCTCGCCAGATGCTCGACGACGGGCTCACGCGCGCCGTCCCTCGTATCAAGGAAGTCGACGCGGGATATGCCGAACTTGCCCGTCAGGATGAGGCCGTTACACGCGGTCAGCAGGTTTTGGACAGCGGTCGCACGGCGCCGCGACCGTCCGAGCTTGCCGCAGAGGTCGAGCAGGGCGTCCAGCCGCAGGGGATGCAAATCGGGCCTTCGGCGGTACCGTTGCGGCTGTCTCAGGGCGCCAGGGCCGAGATTGACCGTATAGTCGGCACGAACTCAAACGATATCGCCGCCATGAATAGGCTGATCAAGGGGGAGGGCGATTGGAACCGCGCTCGTCTCGCAACCCTCGTCGGCCCAGAGAAAGCGGAGCGGCTGTTCAAAGTGCTCGATAACGAGAGCATCTGGGCCGACACCGCCAACACAGTGACCCGCAACAGCGAAACCGCGGCGCGCATTGCAGCTCAGAACGAGTTGGGTGGTGGCGCTGGTGGAAATTTTGGCGTGAAGGAAGCATTCAAGGCCGGCGGATTCCTCGGCGCAGCTCGATCGGCCGCTATCGATAAGGTCGACGACATCGTCAAAGCTCTGATGTCGGGCGAGACCGGCAATGCAACGCGCGAAAGCCTCGCCCGGGCTCTTATCGGGGAGCAGCGTGAAAAGCTGGTCGAAGGGCTGATTAAAGCTCAGGGAATGGGAACGACGCCCGCGCTAGTCGATCCGGTTGTCAAAGCGCTGCTTATGAACGCCGGAGCCGCGCGGACGCGATGACGGGTCGATCCAACAAATGAGCAAATAGAGGGCGATCACGAACAGGATGCCGACGATAACTCCGCCTCTGAAATCGTCACCAACGACATATCTAAGCGCGTCCACGCCCGACACGACAGCATAGAGCAATGCCGTCGTCGCGATGATACAGCCGATTTGCAGAAGTCGGATCATAACGCAACCAATACTACACCATTGATGGCCTCGCAATTCGCGGGGCCTCTTCTTTTTGGAGAAGGTGAATGCCCAGAAACCCATCCACCGGCGTCTATTCGAAACCCGCCGGCACGACGCCCTCTGTCGGCCAGATCATCGATCCGGTGCCGTGGAACGCGCTGACCACCGATCTCGGCAACGAGATCACAAACTCGCTGCCGCGCGACGGGTCGGCGCCGATGGTCGCGCCTCTGAAGCTCGCAAGCGGGACGGTCTCGGCGCCGGGTATCGGCTTCGCAACAACCCCGCAGACCGGCCTTTACCTCAAGGGCGGCGGGCTGCTGGGCTTTGCGCAGAACGGTGTCGATATCGCTTTCGACAACGATATGGTCTATGCGGCCAAATCTGGCGATTACACTGCCCTCGCAGTAGACGACAACGCGGTTCACAGGTTTACGGCAATCGCTACGCTCACGCTGACCGCAGCGGCGACGCTTGGCGCCAACTGGCACTACACCATCATCGCCGATGGCGGAGACGTGACGATCGATCCGAACGCGTCGGAAACAATAAATGGCACCCCGACGCTTCGCGTCCCGAACGGGTCGAAATGCTTCATCATCTGCTCCGGGACAGCGTTCTTTGCTTTCGTTACATCCTCCGAGACGTATGGGGAGTGCCGGCTTAGCTTATCTGGAGGCAACCTCCTCCTGTCCCGGCTCAACGGGCGCCGCCTGACGATCAATGGAGCTGCCGAACTCATCCCGTCCGCCGGCGTGACCCTTGCCGCAACGGGCCTGACTCCAGCCACCCTCTATTACATCTACGCCTATATGAACTCGGGCACGATGACGCTGGAAGCATCGACAACTGGTTCGGTGGTCGACTCGACAACAGGGATCATGGTGAAGTCCGGAGACGCGACGAAAAGCCGTGTCGGCATGGTCTATCCCGAGACGGGTCCGGTCTTCACCGATACGGCCAAGAAGCGCTTCGTTCGGTCGTGGTATAACGACGCCGGCGTCAGCCTGTTCAGCAATTTCACGGCCAACCGGGCGACGACAAGCACAAGCCTTGTCGAATTGAATTCCGAAATCCGGTGCGAGGCGCTTGTCTGGAGCGGCGAGATTTTCGAGGCGCTATCATCCGGTACATGCGTAAGCGGCGCGTCGAGCGGCGGCAATAGATCCTCGCTTGCCTTTAATGGCACGACACCAGAGCCGAGTGGGTCAATGGCAATCGTGGTCGCGGCCGGTGACTCCATCCCGTTTTCGGCGCAAGCCGTAAAAACCGGGCTTAGCGAAGGATACAATTACGTAACCCTGATAGGGGGCGTCCAAACGAGCGGGACCGGCACTTGGTATGGTGATGCAGATAGTCGCCGAACCAGCATCGCCGCTCGCGTCAGGAGATAGAAAGATGAACATCGGCCCGAATTTTGGAAATGAGTTGATTGCGGCTGGGCTCAGCGGTCTACCTATCGCGTGGGGAGAAGACGGCGATGTTGAATGCGGCGCTCTGACTGACGAGCAACGCGCAACGCTCGATCTCGTCATTGCCTCACATGACCCGAGCAAGCCGGACCAATCGACGTTTGATCGGGTGACGGCCCGTCAGTTCAAGCTGCAGCTTCTGTCTGCGGGCCTTCTCGATGCTGTTGACACATGGGTAGCTCACCAGCCGCGAGACGTTCAGATCGCCTATGAGTATTCTGGCGCGTTCGTGAAAGACAGCCCCATGATGACGGCCGGCTTCGCGGCTATGGGATTTTCGCCGCAGCAGATCGACGCTTTCTTTGCTGCGGCGGCGCAACTGTGATCCTCCGCTACATCGCCTACCTCCCGATCAACCTCCTCTTCGTCGGGCTGGCCTATCTGCTCTCGCCCTTCCTGGCTGCATGGTCGATGAAGCACGGCCCTGTTCTCCCGGGCCGCTGGCGCTGGTTCTCGACACTGAACGCTGATCTGGACGGCTACATCCCGCAGAAGGTCGCCGGGTTCGATCCTGCCGCCAAGGGCCTGAAACTCTGGTGGCAGCGTACCCGCTGGACATGGCGCAACCCTTGCAACGGCTGGCAATCCGAAGCGCTGGGCGTGGATGACATTGCCTCTGCTTTCACCGTCAAACGCGATGTCCCGCTGGCATTCGGTTTCTATCTCAAGCTCTGGCTTGGCTGGAATCCGATCAAACGGGGTGGCAACTTTTACCCATACATGCTGCAGGCCGGCTTGAAGCGCCGGTCGTAGTCACTTCCCACAATCTGGAGCCTACCCATGCTCGTCCATAACTGGCGGCGCGTTCTTGCGCGCTCCCTGTCGCTTTGGTGCGTCTATTTCGCGGGGATCTTCGAACTGGCCCCATACCTCGTCCCGTATCTCGATAGCTACATCCCGCCGTGGCTATCGATCGTCCTTCTCCTCCTTTCAGTCCCGGCTCGGGTAGTCGATCAGAGGCTTTCCAATGGCAAATAGAATGAAGAAGGGCAGCGCGGTTGCCGCGGCTGCTGTGGCGCTCGTCGGCGGCTTCGAAGGACTTCGGCAGCACGCCTATCCCGATCCGGCCACGCAGGGCCAGCCGTGGACGATCTGCTACGGCAGCACGAACGGCGTGAAGCCGGGAGACTACAAGACGGTCGCCCAGTGCAAGGCGCTTCTCTCGCTCGAGCTGCAGAAGTACGCCGCCGGCATCGAGAAGTGCGTGACGGTCCCGATGCCGGATTCGCGCTTCGTGTCGCTGACCTCGTTCGCCTATAACGTCGGCGTAACCGCCGCCTGCGGCTCCAGCGCCATCAAGCTGATCAACCAGGGCAAGACGGCGGAAGGCTGCGAAGCGCTGTTGCGGTGGAATAAGGCGGCCGGCATCACCTTCCCCGGCCTGACCCGCCGCCGGCAGAAGGAACGCCAGTTCTGCCTCGAGGGCGCATGATGCTTGCCTTCCTCGCCACACCGATCGGCAGATGGGTCGGCTCTATCGTCGGTGGCGCCTTGCTTATCGTCGCCCTCGTCGCGGGCTTCCGCTTGTGGCTCCATGGGCACGATAAGGCAATCCTCTCAGGCTATGTCGCCAAGAGTGAGAAAGACGCGTCCGACGCGCTGGTGAAAAAGCTCCAGCATGACCTTCTCCTTGGCCAGCAGATCCGCGAACAGGCTGACAAAGCATCCGAACAACTCGATATCGAAGCGCAGAAGAGGCGCGATGCTGATGAAAAGGCGATTGCCGACAACAAGGGCGGCGCGTCTCGCGTCACTCGTGATGATCTCGATCGTGTTGACCGGGTGCGGAACGCTCGATGAGCGGCTTTCGCGTGCGTCGGCTTCGAAAGCTGTGGCCGATAGCAGCACCATCCTTCCCGATCAGCCGCCTAAGTGCCAGGGCAAGATGCGCCGCATCAGCCCACAGGAAGGCGAGGAGTGGTTTGCCGTGCAAGTCCGGTGGATGACGGCGGCAGACGAGCAAGACGCGCGTACGGCTCTCTGTGCGACCTTCTACGACGACGTGAAATCTAAATACGGGACCGCAAAATGAGCCTCATGCTTGGATTGTCCACCGCCATCACCAACCAGTTGGGCGGGGGTGGTGCTGCACCGGGACAATTCAATTTCAAAACCTCGCAGTTCCCCAAGACCAAGGCCGCGCTGGCTCGTGTGGCCGGCGGCACTGGTCGCGGCAAGATCGTCTGCATTGGTGACAGCACGACCTTTGGCGAGGGCTCAGGAACGGGAGGCAACGGCCGGATAGGGTGCATGCCCAAATCATGGCCGGCCAAGCTGGCGGCGTCCCTGACGGCGCTCGGCACTCCTGCAGTGAACGAAAACAAGATCGGAAGCTCTGGCATCACGACGACGACTGTCACGATTGCGGAAAACCGCAACTCGATAAAGCCGGGGTTCAATCCAGCGTCTGCAGGGTGGGTCTTGTCAACATCGACGGCGGCCGGCGGCGTGCTCTTCACCAACACCGCGGACACGTCGAGCATCCTCAGCTATGCCCCGACAATCTCAGTTTCGAAATTCGAGCTGATCGATCTCACCGTCAGCACCGGCGGCTCGATCACATACAACGTTGATGGCGGTTCCGAAACCGTGCTTTCTCAAGCCGGATCCAGCACACTCCGAAGCACGATCATCGATTGCGGTTCGCTCGGGGCGCATACGCTCAACATCAAGCGGGTATCCGGGAACGCCTTCGTGGTCGGCGTCCGTGCGTGGGACGATACGGCCAAGGCCTTCGACATCTGGAACCTCGGCAACTGCGTGTCGCAGACATCAGACTGGATAGGGGTGGCAAACCCCTGGTCTTCTCTCAATGCCGCCACCACCTATTGCGCGGACGCCGATCTGGTCACCATCGATCTGACCATCAACAACGCGCTACTGTCGCCCTCGTCCTACAACACAACCTACCCCACGCAGATGCAGACGATCATCAACGCCGCCAAGGCCGGGGGCGCCGATGTCTTGCTGATGACCGGCAACCCGTCACGCGTCGATATCATCGCGGATTCTGTGCAGCAGCAATTCCGCCAGGCGCTGCGGACCCTCGCCACCACAAACGATCTGCCCATGATCGACCAGTATTCGAAATATACGGATTGGGTGACCTTGAACGCCCTCGGGTGGATGTTCAACGCCAACCACCCGAACGAGTTGCAGTATGCCGATCTTGGCGGGTTCATCGCCAGCAGCATCAAGACCTGGGCGGTTTAGCTCAATGAACAGTTTTCACCGGGATTGCGTCCATGAGCATGATGCTAGGCCTTAACCTCGCGATAACTGGCCATGTGGGCGACGGGGTCGGCGGAGCTATCGCGACCTTCTACGTGGACCCGGCAGGCTCTGACACCAACGACGGCCTCTCACAGGCTACCCCGTGGCAGACGCTGAGCAAGGTCAACGCGGCCACGCTGACACCGGGCTCCTCGGTTCTTTTCAAAGGCGGCTCGACGTTCACCGGTCAGTTGATCCTTGTCGAGGGGAAGCACTTCGGCAGTTCCGGGCTGGCGACCACCTTTGGGTCCTATGGCACTGGCAACGCAACGATCCAGGCGGGCGTGAACAGCGACAACGGGATATCCGCCCTCAACCCGCATCACGTCACCATTCAAGACCTGATACTGGTGGGCACAGGCAGCACCGTGAGCACGGGCACCGGATGCGCGCTGACCAATGATCAGCTCGGCAGCACAAAGCTTGCGGGCGTTTCGCTGCTTCGCTTGGATGTCAGCGCCTATGGCGTCGATGGAATTGCGGCATACACAGGCAGCACGGCTTACGCCGCCAATTCGGCATCCGGCTTCAATGCGCTCTTGATCGATGGCTGCATTGTCCACGACAACACCGGCAATACCGCGACGGGCAGCGGCAACGGCATCACCATGCAGGGTCTTTATGGCCTGCTCAATTTTGCCGCCAGCCATACCAATTGCATCGTCCGCAACTGCAAGATTTACAACAACACGGGCAAGGCAGGGCTTTCACAGCACTCCGGCAATGGCATCCTTCTTGGCCAGTGCTCGGGGGCTCTTGTTGAATATTGCGAGGCGTATAACAACGGGGCGAACAATTCGAACGCCGCCGGCCCGGTCGGCATTTGGATGTACGACACGATCAACTCGACCATCCAGTTCTGCGAGAGCCACCACAACAAGACCGGTGTCGGCACTGCTGACGGCGGCGGCTTCGATATCGACGGCGGTTGCCAGGGCTGCATCATTCAATATTGCTACAGCCATGATAATTATGGCCCAGGCTATCAGCTCTACCAATACAGTGATGCGGCGAATATCCTGCCCCTCAGCAACAACCTCATCCGCTACAACATATCGGAGAACGACGGGACGCAGGCGCCCGCGACCAAAGGTTCTGTCCACCTCGGGACCGCGGATCTTGTGCGCGCGAACACCGGCAACGCCATATTCAACAACACGCTCTACAGCAGCGTGGCGTCGGCCAACGGCCTCTACGTTGACAGCAACCCCGATAAATTCACGACGACCTATTTCTCCAACAACATCGTCTATCTGACCGGGGCAAGCACGAAGGTCATCAACTCGACGCCAAGTTCAGTGCCTGGCATCTTGTGCATCGGCAACTGCTATTCGTCGCCGGCAACCTCCATCAAGTGGGGACCGAGCACCTACACCACCTTCGCCAACTGGCGCGCAGCCTTCCCGACCCAAGAGACAGTGGCTGGGGGCGCTACCTTCAAGGCCGCCAACCCAACCCTGGTGGGGACCGTGCCCGTAGGCAACATCAACGGCTTCAATTCCGCTCTGCTGGGCGCCTACAAGACGCAAGGGGCTTCGGTCTGCCGCAATGGTGGCCAGAACATCAATAGCCTCTACGGCATCACCGTGGGGTCGCAGGATCTGTACGGGAACCCGATCCCGCAAGGGCTCTATGACATCGGCTGTTTTGAAAGCGCATAAGATACATGACATCCAATGAGGATATCCTGCGCGCCCTCGGCCGCGTGGAGGGAAGGCTTACCGGTATTGAGGAGAACGTCAGCCTCCTGCGCAATGAGGTGAGCGACGAGAAGGAAAACGCTCACGAAAGCAGGGCTGTTATCCACCGGCGCCTCGACGAGCAGGGGAAGCAGATCAACTTCCTCGACAAGGCCGTTGAGATAAGAACTGGCGTTGATGTGCAGGTTCGGGAAGAGCTGAAAGCCATCAAGGAGACGGTGCAGAAAAACCATGAAACCATCCAGCCAACGCTGGAGGAGTGGAAAAGGCTCAAAACTCTCGGCTATGGGATTTCAGGATTGATCGCCTTCGCCGGCCTCACGGTCGGCGGGACCATCGCCTATGCCAGCGACGGCGCTGTGGCTTGGCTTCGGCATTGGTTAAAGATCAACTGAACACGCACCAAAAAGGCCCCGCTTTTGGGGAGCGGGGCTAGTTTTGGGTTGAGTTGGGTCGCACATCGAAATGTCGAGTGTGGCTGCCTTACAAATCTCCGCACGACCCGCCTTCCTTACCGTCAATGAAGCTGATTGTTCCCGGCGGACGGATTTTTTATGATCCGCTAGGGACATGCGGGACCGTTGGGGGCATCAAAAAAGCCCCGCCGAAACGGGGCAATTTTGGAAAGGACGGATCGCAGGTGACATATGGCCCGGTCACAAAGGGCCACCCGTACGATCCTGTCGCTCTAACCGAAAAGGGGTTGCTTTGTTCCCGCATAGTTCCGCACCAATCATTTCGCCGCTGCGGATTAGATCAGGAGCCGCAGCAGGGTTTGCTCGTCCTTCACCCCATGCTGGAATGACTGGATAATCCGGCAGGCTAAATCCTCACGCTCAGCGTCTGCGTTGATTTGCTTCACCGAAACGACGTGGTCATAGACCCTTTGGCATAGCGCCACTTCGGCGTCGTTCAGCACGTTTTGCGCTTGCGCAATCTGCGACGGGATCATGACGGCCCTCACTTCCCCCGTTATAGAGGGTAGGGCGGGGAAACGCCGGTTCAAGCGCTGGGGCGAGATCTGACAATTAGTCGCACCAGTCATTCCGTTGCTTCGGGCTCCAGGTTCGCGCGAAACCCTCCTTGATCAGCTTCATGCCGATCTCTTCCCCATTTGTTCGATAGATGTTGACGAGCGGCCGGTGCGAAGGCGTCCGGTCGACCGCGCCACTCGACACGATCCGCAATCCCTTTTCAGCCAAAAGGTCTTTCAGCCTTCCTTTGGCGATCAGCGCCAGCTTCCGTTCCTTCATGCACTTCGCGTGCGACCCGATCTCCGGCGTGTCGATGCCCGAGACGAACGGAACACCTTCCCCAAGCAGCCGCATGTTCTGCCCGTCGCATTTGATTGTGTCCCCGTCGACCGCCGTCAGCGAGGCGCATACTATCAATTCAGCGATCATCCTTGCTCCCCCGCAGGCCATTATGTCGCATCAGCCGGTGATAGTATTCTTCGACCTTTCGCATAGCCTCCCGCGGCTTTGCTTCGAATCCTTGATGCGGCGTTAGTCTTACAGGCACATGCGGGCCGTGCCCGCTCCATTGCCACTGCCCATTTTTCGGGCCCCCGCTCACCATACGAATTCTCCCGATGATTACCTCCCCGTCATAGCCCAGCCAGTCGAGATCCGTCGGCTCGCCTTTCTCGTTGAGCTTCGTGCCGCGCCATTTGTAGAGTGGTTGGTATCGAGTTGGCATATCCGGATCATCGACCTAGCCGGTTCAATAATCAATCTGGGTGTGAGCTATGAGGGGGTTCCCAGAGCGGCGTCGGTGGACCGCACGGCCACTGCGAACAGGGGTGCAGCAGTACAAGATACTGAAGCCGTGCGGCCCGTCGTAAGAACCCATAACTGCCTGAACAGGTTCCCGGATCATCAGTTCACCGCGAACAAAAAAGCCCCGCTCGTTGGCGGGGCTAGTTTGTACGGAAAGGCGGCTGCGCCATAGTTGCTGGGGAGCGGACGAAAGCGCATCCTCGCGTAAAACCCGCCGTCGCAACAAACAGTTCCCGGCCCGCACCTAATGAATTTGGGCAAATTGCTTTTCCGAGCGCCGCTGCTGAAGTGTCAGCATGACGAAGCCGCCTCGCACACCCTCGAAGCCGCTGCTCGGCGACGTTGACGCACCAATCCGCAGCAAGGCGCGCCGCCGGCGCGATCCCGCCCAGCCGCAACTCCTCCTTGATCCCATGCCGGCGCGCATCGAGCCGTGCCTGGCGCTGCTGAAGCCGCGGCCCCCGAAAGGCCCGCAATGGACATACGAGGTGAAATGGGACGGCTATCGGCTGGCCCTTCACATCGAGCCGACCAGCGTTCGCATCCTGACGCGCGGCGGCCATGACTGGACCGAGCGCTTCCCGGCGATCCTGGCGGAGGCGAGGCGGCTTCCTGTCTCGACGGCCATCCTGGACGGCGAGGCCGTCGTGCTCGACGCGCAAGGCCGATCGGATTTCGGCATGCTCCAGCAGTCCCTCGGCGGTCGCGGCGGCAAGCGCTCGTCCAGAGATGCAATCTTCATGGCTTTCGACCTTCTCTATTTCGACGGCCATGACCTCACCGGGACCGAACTCAGTTCCAGGCGCCATCTCCTTGAGGGGCTGGTGCCGCCGGATCGCGAGGAGGCAATCCGGCTGTCCGAAGAGATCGAAGCCGACGGCGAGCAGCTGCTGCGCATCGCGTGCGAACACGACCTTGAAGGGATCATCGCCAAGCGGATGGACACCCCCTATCGCAGCGGCCGCCTCGGCGACTGGGTGAAGATCAAATGCGTCCAGAGTGATGGCTTTGTGATCGTCGGGTACGAGAAGTCGGCAGCATCGTTCGGGGGTATCGGACGGCTACTGCTGGCGGCGCGCAAAGGAAAGGAGCTTATCTATGTCGGGGGAGTGGGAACCGGCTTCAACGAACGGTCCGCGAGCGAGCTTCGAGAGCAGATGGACGAGCTGATCATAGGCAAGCCGGCCGTCGATACAGGACGGAAGCGAGATGCTGTCTTCGTCCGCCCGAAGCTCGTTGCCGAGATCGAATACCGAGCATGGACGCACGATCGCAAGCTGCGGCATGCTTCGTACAAGGGCTTGAGGGAAGCGGCTGATGGCGCCGAGATTTATGCCTTCGAATAGTGGAGATGTTATTGACGCTTCTCCCGCTGTGGGGCCGCTGGGTAGACTTTTCGCAGGAGGGCCCTACATCCCCTCAATCGTCGGCAACCGAAAACGTAGGCGCTGACGGCTGAGGGTTACGATGTGCTCCCGCCTGCAAACAGCGGTGTGCACTCATGGGCAAGCCCCCTATTGACGCTGCGGTGATATCCTCCCGCGCTCTAATCCAACAATCATACCAGTTGCTGGCATCGACCGGTCGGCTTGTATCTGCGGATCGGCGGATCCCAAGGTGGACTGAAGACGGCCATCCGGATTCTGAGTCGAGGCAGAGCGATCCGGAGGTTCGCCGGCTTGACGCGGCTCAGGCACTCCCGTCGACATCTCCGTCTTCCTCGAGGTGATGCACCGGCAGATAAAGGTTCTTCTCCATCCACTCCCGGACGATAAACCTGATCGTGTCGTTGCGCGTCATGCCGAACTCGCCGGCCAGGTCGCGCAAGGCTTCCTCAACATCATCGTCCATCGAGATGCCGCCGGCGTTGCGCAGCCGCAGCGCCGCGCGCCGCAACATGATCTGCAGATCCGGCCGCGAGATATCTGCGATCCGATCGGCGGCGTCCTCGAGGAGGGTGGCGGTGTCCGGCGATGTCATTGGCTTACCATCCTGACCTTTGAACCCTCATGCGCGCGGCGGCTTGCCACTAAGCACCAAGCTGCTTATCCACTTCCATCGCCGCGATAGCGCGCCCGAGTGCATCATGGAGCCATTTCGCCAGGTCGCAGGGTATTTCCGAGGCGGTTTCGATGTTTCCGTGATGCAAACGCAGCACCAGCGCATTTGCCGCCGCATCGAGTGAAATATGTATGTCCTCTATTTTCAGCGTCCGAACGTCGGCGGGCACATTTAGGCCGAGTTGTCCGGCCTCTTCTGCCGAAAAATGGACAACCTCACCGTTATCTCGGATGAGATCTGTGCCCGTCGGCGTTGCTATGGTTTTCATCGTCTTCTCCCAAATGATGGCCTTATGCCTGTGCCGACGCTGAAGCTATCTTGTCAAGAATATCAGCATCCTCTTTCATGCATCAAAATGGATTTCCCTGCCAACGTCCTTAGAACTTCCTAAAGGGTACCGGGCATCGCAAATGGACAACTTCCGAAATCGGATCGTAAACAAGCAGTCAGCGAGGCTTGCTCGCTGATCCGCAATTTCTTGGAGAACCGGATGTCTGAACTTGATGACCTCTTGAGGCAAAAGGCAGAACTTGAAACTCGAATCCAGGAGGTTATGGCAGGGCAGATAGACCGGCTAAAGCTGGAATTTGCCGATCTAGCCTATAAGCTTCGTGAGCTCGGCGCGCTACCGAGTGCCGTCGAGGCCATTTTCACGGACAAGGCCGGAACATTCAATTCCTACCGCGTAATGCGGGTGAAGAAGGCGTAGGCAATCCCGATGGCCGACGTATCTAACCTTGACGCTGGCATACTATGCGAAGAATGCGGCGACTGCTGAGCGTATGCGAGCCAAGATGGCTCGCCTCGGTGTCACGCCCGCAGGGCACAAAGTTTGGACGGAGATCGAAGATGATTTCTGCCGTCTTCTTTACTTCGACCAATTCGCCTTACGTCAAATACTCAGCCATCGAACGGCTCGGGCGATCCAGGCGCGTTGCTGTAAGCTTGGATTTGGGCGGGCGTATCATCGATGGGGGCCATTGGAGCGACAGAAGCTCCGCAAACTGTATCCCGAGGCCTCTCAGGAAGAAATTTGCGCCACATTCCCCGGCGTCCCGTGGGAAAATATCCAAGCCGTCGCCCGCTACTATGGCTACCGGCGGAAAAAGAAGCCTTACGTCATAACCGGGATCGTAGCCAATGATCAGGTCAGAGCATTTTGCTACGACCTCGGTTGGATCATGCGCGACCTCGATGAAGAGAGCGGCACAGGGCTCTATTTTCAGCGGAGCGGCAGTAGGCGCAAGTATCCAAATTTCAAAGCGATCAGCAGAGCTGTGAAAGCGCTTGGCGGCGTCTTACAGGTCCACTGGCCTGCGGAGGAGTGACAGGCAGTCAGCCTTGTCGTTTGGTCTCATCTGATGTTTGATAATTTGCAGCGACTGGCGCCTGCGTTTTCAGATACTTAGCGATAGCCTTTTTAAGAACGATCTGCCACGTTCCCAAGCTGATCTCCGTCCGTTCACCCTGTCGGCTGTTGTGAGCAGAACGGACCTCCGCTACCACTCTCATTGCAGATTTGGCGATTTGTGCGGCTCGGTTCGAGCCGATGCCAGCGGCCAGCAAAGCTGGCCGGCTTCTGATCGACAGGATTTCCGCTAGCGCCGATGACAGGACTATTTATAGAGCGTCAGAAGCGCTATTGGCAGCTTCATCGCCCACAGGTGGGATGCGGCAGCGATAATAATAGCCCATACGGCAAGCGAGAACGTCACCGCCGCCAACTTGATCCCGACTGGCTGCATCGTTTTCCTCCGTCCCAGCATCCGTATCCTCCTCGGACGATCTAATGCTAACAGGGCGCTGGTCGATCAGCTATCGTAAGAAATCGCTACCAGATAATCGAATCCAGTGATGCTCGGGAAGATGTAAGGTTTGGTGATGCGGCGCCCTTTCCCTAGCCCTCAAACGACAAAGTGGAAATTGTCGTATTGCGCGCCATAATAATCCGGTCCGCTCGTTTCGGTGATGACGGGCTCGGTGTCGAGCACGAGAGAATCGATTTCGCCGTAAGCGCTGAGATCGATCACTTGCGGGTCATGAATGCTGTCGGAGGTCACGTTGACCGTGACCAGGAAGACGGTATCGCCGTTCAGCTTACCTTCGATCGTTAGAACGTTGTCATAGTCCGATGTGCCGTTTGCCACGCTGAATTGCTCGATCTGGAAGGTGCCGCCATCGGCGGCTTGAATGGGTGTCCAGAACACGCCGCCTGCGAGATAATGGTTGCCGTCGGCTTCCTTATGTACCGTTGCATCGTCACCATCGTGCCAAGCGCCCCAATCGAAGCCTTTGTAACCCGTGGGGAAGTCGTGTTTGCCGACATCCTCGAAATTGACGAAGACGTCGCCGCGTTCCGGCAAGTCGACCGCGATATTGAGCAAACCAAAGTCGGTGGCGCCTTTGCCGTCCGATATCTTGAAATTGAACTGGTCGACGAGTTGATCGCCCGGGCCGAGCGCTGCCACCACCGGGTTGGAGTGATCGAGCTCATAGGTGTAGTGGCCGTTGGAATAGACAATCAGCGTGCCGTATTTTCCCTCGATTGTCGTCGTCGTGGCGGGTCCATCCGGGTCGGTCGGCTGCGGAATTCGCTGTCCGTTCACGAAGTTGAGGCGCACCCGATCTCCGTCGGCATCCGTTGAACTGGTGCTATCCAATATGTTGCCGTCGATCGGGTTGTCGATGTCAAAGATAGGCTGGTATACGTCACCTGCGACCGGCTTATGATTTGCCATTTCCACCTCCCGTGTGATGCGCTGTTCGACTATGCAACCCTGTCGGGTGTCTGGCAACCCAAATTGCTGGGAGGGGCAGAGCAGTTGCCGCCAGTCCAATGAATTTTCGGCCGGCTGCAGCTCAAATACCAAGTAAAGACGGTTCAGGAACCAGGGGTTTAGGTCTTTCCCTGCATTGCTGCCGCAGGGTCGACCATCATGTTTCTCGCCTTTCGGGCGATCCATCCATGCGGCCGGCGGGCAACTTTCGACCAGGATAATATTGGCAGGGCAATAACGACGTCGTGATGACGATATACTGCATGAATGGCTCGGCGTGCGAAGGGCAATCTGAAAGGCGGGGCGGGGTCACCGACGGCCCGGCTTCGGCCGGCCATCAATCAATGCAGGCCGCCGACGCCAAGCAGGCTCTCGACAGCCTCATGATCCTTGGTGAGGTTCTCAGGCGTCCCCGTCCAAGCCAGCCTGCCCCGTTCGAGAATGACGACCTGATTGGCGAAATCGAGCGCGCTCTGGATGCGCTGTTCCACAAGCACGATGGTCATGTCGCCCGATTTGGCGAGGTCGGCGAAAGCCGCCATCAGTTCCTCGCAGATAACGGGTGCCAGGCCCTCCAGCGGTTCGTCGAGCAGCAGGACGGACGGGCGGCCGAGAATGGTACGGGCGGTGGAGAGCATCTGCTGCTCGCCGCCGGAGAGCTGGCTGCCGAGGTTGCGGCGGCGCTCCTTGAGGCGCGGGAACATGGCATAGGCTTCCTCCAGCGCCGCCTTCGGCCGCGATTTCAGGCCAACGAAAAGGTTCTCCTCGACTGTCAGCGTCGGGAAGACACAGCGCGTCTGCGGCACATAACCGAGACCCTTATGCGCGCGTGTCGCGCTCGGCGCCGTGGTGACATCCGAGCTGCCAAGGCGGATATGACCCTCATATCGCCTGGTCTGCCCGGCAAGTGTTGCGAGCAGCGTCGTCTTGCCCATGCCGTTGCGGCCGAGCACGGCGAGCCGGGCGCCCGCCGGCACCGAGAAGGAAATGCCTTCCAAAACCCGTGTCGGCCCATATCCGGCCGACAGATTTTCGACCTCAAGCGACAGGGCTGGCATTGGCATAGCTCCCGAGATAGGCTTCACGCACACGCGCGTCCCTGGTGACGTCTTCAGGCAAGCCGTCGAAGATGATCGCGCCTGATGCAAGCACGATGACACGTTTTGCGAAACGGAAGACGAGATCCATGTCGTGTTCGATCATCAGCACGGCGAGATCTGCGGGCAGATCGGCCAGCGCCTGCTCGATGCGGCCGGTATCGCTCTGCGGCACGCCGGCTGCCGGCTCGTCGAGCAGCAGCACTTTCGGTCTCAACGCCAGTGCCACGGCGATCTCCAGAAGCCGCTGCTGGCCATAGGCGATCTCGCGGACCTTGCGGTGCATCAGTGATGCCAGCCCGAGCTTGCCAAGGAGATCGTCGACCTCCGCCATGACATCGGGCATGCGCAAGAAATTTCCGAAGACACGCGCGGACTTTCCGTCCCGCTGCAGAACGGCAAGCCCCACATGTTCGGCCGGCGTCATGTCCTGGAAAAGCCGCGTCACCTGAAAGGATCTGATAAGGCCGCGTTTGACCCTGCCGATCGCATCGACCTTCGTCACCCTCTCGCCGCCGAGGCGAACCTCGCCGGAATCGGGGGCGAGGTTGCCGGTGACGAGATTGACGAAGGTGGTCTTGCCGGCGCCGTTCGGGCCGATCAGCGCGATGCGGTCGCCTGGCGACATCGACAGCGAGACATCATTGGTGACGGCAAGGCCGCCAAAGGCTTTCCTGAGATTGGCGACTTCGAAGACCGGGCTCATGCGCGCTGTTCCCTGCGACGGCTGACGAAGGCGGCAGCCGTGCCGAACAGGCCTTTCGGCGCAAAGAGCACAACGGCAATCAGCAGTGCGCCGACCATGGTCAGCCAATGAAAGGGATTGGCGGCGGAGACGTAATCCTCGAAGAGCATGAAGATGACGGTGCCCGAAAGCGCCCCGACGAGAGAGCCGGTGCCGCCGAGCACGAGCATAACCAGCGCTTCGGCCGATTGCGTGAAAGACAGGCTGTCGAGGCCGACGACCTGGGTCGAGATCGCATTCAAGGCGCCGCCGACACCGGCGACCGCGCCTGAGATAACGTACATCCTGATGAGCGCCGCCTTTGGCGAAGCGCCCATGGCGCGGATGCGCAACGGATCCTGTTTGATGCCGCGGCAGAGCATGCCGAAGGGCGAGCGGACCAGCAATCTGAGCAGCACGAAGACGACAAGCAGCAGCGCCATGCCGAAGAAGAAGGCGGTGTGACCGTAGAGATCGAATTCGAAGAGACCGAAGACCGGGTCCGGGGCGATGCCGGAAAGGCCATCGCTGCCGCCTGTCCAGGACGAAGCCTTGTTGGCGAATTCATGGAAGAGATTGATGAGGGCAATCGACAGCACGAGCTGCGGCAGCCCATGCGCCCGCAGGATGATCGCGCCGCTGAGCAGCCCGGCAAGCGCGCCGCCGGCAATGCCGGCCAGCATCATCAGCAGCGGATCATTGATGCCGTAATGTGCCGACAGGATGCCGGCGGCATAGGCGCCGGAGCCGAAAAGGGCAGCATGGCCGAGGGTTGCGACGCCGCAATAACCCGTCACCAGATCGAGCGACAGGACGAGCAGCGCGATCGTGATCATCCGGGTCAGAAGCGCCAGATTATCAGGGAAGGCGAAATAGCCGATTGCGGCAATGGCTGTCATAACCGCTATTGCCGCGAGATCGCGGCCGAGGAACCCGCGCCGATGCTGAAGAGGTTCGGTTTCGTCGTTGATTGCAAGCGCCATATTACTTCGCCCTTCCGGCAAGGCCGCGTGGGAAGACGCAGATGATCGCAATCACGGCGAGATAGAAGAAGAATTCGCCGAATTCAGGCATCAGATAGCGTCCCGTCGTATCGATCGCTCCCAGCAGCAGGCAGGCGATCAGCGCGCCCGGAATGGAACCTGCGCCGCCGACGGAGACGACGACCAGGAAGGTGACCATGTAGCGCAGCGCGTAATAAGGTTCGACGGGCAGCAGTTCGGCGCCGACCACGCCGCCGAAAGCGGCAAGCCCGACAGCGACGGCAAAGCTCACCGCGTAGATGATCTCGGTGCGCACGCCAAGCGCGGCAGCCATTGCCGCATCGTCCACGGAGGCGCGCAGCTTGACGCCGAAACTGGTCCTTTCGATCGCAAACCAGAGCCCCAGCGCAACAGCCAGGCCGCAAAGGATGGCGAAAAGCCGGTGAACGGGAATGGTGCGGAAGCCGAGATCGGCCGATCCTTGCAGCGTCGCGGGAAGCGGTATGGTCTTCAGCGTCGGCCCCATCGCGTAATTGGCGATACCGATGACGCAGAAGGTGATGCCGATCGTCATCAACACCTGGGTCAGTTCAGGCGCGCCGTAAATCCGCCGGTAGAGCAAACGCTCGAGCGGGATGGCGATGATGATTGTGACCACCACGGCGGCGAGGACCGCTGCGGCATAGCCGAGGCCGAGGTCGCGGGCGGCATAGGAGGCGACATAGCCGCCGATCATCGCGAAGGCGCCATGCGCCAGGTTGACGACGCGCATCAGTCCCATGGTCACGGAAAGGCCGATCGATATGACGAAGAGCACCATGCCATAGGCAAAGGCGTCGACGGCGATGCTGAAGACTGTCTGCATGGAAATACCTTGCTTCGATGCGACGGGCTCGGCCGGATCGATGACCCCGCCCGTCGCATATCAATGCCGGAGCTTACTTGGCGGCCGCCAAGCCCGGGTCGCCCTGCTTCTCGAAAGTCTGGATCTCCTTGTTGATATAGGTCCCGTCATCGGCCTTGGCGACTTCGCGCAGATAGATGTTCTGCGTGATGTGCCGGCTTTCCTGGTCGATCGACACCGGGCCGCGCGGGCTCACCCAGGCAAGGCCCTTCACCGCATCGACGGCCTTCTCGGCATCCTGCTTGCCGCCCGTCGCCTCGATCATCTTGTAGATGACATACATGCCGTCATAAGCGCTGACCGCGGGGAAGGAGAGCTCGGCCTTGTTGCCGATCGCTTTAGTGGCAGCCTCGACGAAGGCCTTGTTCTCAGGCGAGTCGTGCGACACGGCATAGTGGAAGGTCGTCTGGATGCCGAGCGCGGCGTCACCCAGCGCCGGCAGGTCGGATTCCTGCGTCAGATCTCCCGGCGCAAAGAACTTGATGCCGGCGGACTTCAGGCCATTCTCGTTATAGGCCTTGACGAAGCCCAGCGTCGTCGGGCCCGATGGCAGGAAGGCGAAGACACCCTCGGCGCCGGAATCCTTGATGCGCTGCATGATAGGGCTGAAGTCGTTGGTCGCGAGCGGCATGCGGATCGCCTCGACCACCTGGCCGCCGGCCTTTTCGAAACCGGCCTTGAAGGCATTCTCGGCGTCGATGCCGGGGCCATAATCGCTGACGACCGAGATCACTTTCTTGACACCGGCGTCGAAGGCGACCTTGGCGATCGGCGTCGAGGTCTGCCAGGTGGTAAACGAGGTGCGCACGACGAGCGGGCTCTTGGTGACGATCGCCGAGGTGGCGGCATTCATGATGACCATCGGCACATTGCCCTGCTTGAGGATCGGCGTCACCGCCATGGCATCGGGTGTGAAATAGAAGCCGGCGAGATACTGGACTTTTTCCTTGACGATCAGTTCCTGGGCAAGCGCCTTGGATTGGGCAGGATCGGCCTGCGGCACGTCGCGATAGACGATCTCGACGGTATCGTTGCCGACTTTGCTGCCGTTAACAGCCATATAGGCGTCAATCCCGGCCTTGAAGTTTTTGCCCTGGAGCGCGAACGGACCGGAGAACGGGCCGATGACGCCGACCTTGATGGTGTCGGCATAGGCGCTCGTTCCGATGGCGATTGCCGCCGCGGCGGCCAGAAGCAACTTCCTCATTTTCTCTCTCCCTTTTCGGCGTACTCCGGCGCCGTATTGACTTTCAGGCTAGCTTGTCATGCGAAATGGTGATGTAAAATGAAATAAATCCCCAAACACATGATTTATTGGTTATGGTTCTGCCTCCCGAACATCCGGTGTTCACTGCGGATGCGCGCATCCTTCATCCGCAATCCTTCAGAATGGCAGCCCCACATAATTTTCGGCAAGGGCCGTCGAGGCGGCGCGGGAATGGGTGAGATAGTCGAGTTCGGCCTCCTGGATCTTCTGGTCGAAATCGCCGGTGTCGGGAAAACGATGCATCATCGTCGTCATCCACCAGGAAAACCGAACGGCTTTCCACACGCGGGCGAGCGCGGCCTGAGAATAGGCATCGATGCCACGATCCGAGCCTTCGCGGTAATGTTCGATCAGCCCGGAGAAAAGGTAGTGGACGTCGCTGGCCGCCAGGTTCAGCCCCTTGGCGCCGGTCGGCGGCACGATATGGGCGGCGTCGCCGACGAGGAAGAGACGGCCGAAACGCATCGGCTCGGCGACGAAGGAGCGTAACGGCGCGATCGATTTCTCGAAGGACGGCGCGGTTTTCAACGCTTCGGCGTGATGCGCCGGCAGACGCCGTCTGAGTTCGTCCCAGAAGCGATCGTCGCTCCAATCCTCGATCTTTTCGTCGAGAGCGCACTGGATGTAGTAGCGGCTGCGCGTCGCCGAACGCATCGAGCAGAGCGCAAAGCCTCTTGGATGGTTGGCGTAAATCAACTCGTGGCTGACGGGCGCCACATCGGCAAGCAGGCCCAGCCAGCCGAAGGGGTAGACCTTCTCGAAAATTCGGATCGCCCGCTCGGGAACGGCCTTGCGGCTGGCGCCGTGAAAGCCGTCGCAGCCGGCGATGAAATCGCAATCGATGCGCCTGGCAGCGCCGTCCTTTGTGTAAGTAACGAAGGGAGCGCGACCGTCGAAATCATGCGGCGCGACATCGGCGGCATCGTAGATCGACAGGGCGCCGCTTGCTTGCCGCCGCTCCATCAGATCGCGCGTCACCTCGGTCTGGCCGTAAACGGTGACGCGTCGGCCGCCGGTCAAGTCGTGCAGGTCGATGCGATGGTCGCGTCCGTCGAAAGCGAGTGAGAAGCCGTCATGCGGCAGACCTTCGGCATGCAGCCTCGCTCCGGCTTTTGCCTGATCCAGCAGCCCGACTGTGCCTTCCTCCAAAACGCCGGCGCGCACCCGGCCGAGGATATAATCCTTGCTGACGCGATCGAGCATGACATTGTCGATGCCGGCTTCGGTCAGAAGTTGACCGAGAAGCAAGCCGGATGGTCCCGAACCGATGATGGCGACCTGGGTTCGCAAATGCTTCCTCCGTCACGTTTCTTGCGTTTTGTCAGATTCTGCCGCGCCGACCGGATCGCTACAATGGACATTCCAGCCTAAAAATTGCACTAATCGAACATCAGCGCGGGAGGGAGCCGATGAGCAGGCATATACCGACCTACGAGCTCTACGGCGAAAACGTCGGACGATCGCCGGAATTTTGGTTGCATTGCGAAACAATTCGCTCCCGCAGCAGTCTGCATCAATGGGAGATCCGGCTGCACCGCCACGAAAGCTTCTTTCAGATATTGTACATCGAAGCCGGTTCGGGCGATGCAATCTTCGGTGAGAGCAGCCATGCCATCCGGCCGCCGGCGGTCATTACGGTTCCCCCGGGGCTCAATCACGGCTTTCGTTTTTCGCGCGATGTCGACGGTCTTGTCATCACCATATTGCGGTCCCATCTCAGCCATCCACCCGGCGAGCGGAGCCATCTCGGCGAATGGCTGGCGACGCCGCAGTTGACGCGGCTCAATCCTGATGATGCCGAGGCTGCCCATGTCATGCAGACGTTGCGACGGCTGGGCGACGAATTCGAAAACCGCCGCAGTGGCCGCAACGAGGTCTTGGCAGCCTACGTCGCCTTGGCGCTGCGGCTGACGGCACGGATTTCTCATGAGGGGAATTCGCAGGAGCTTGCGTCAAACGAAAACGAGCGACGGATGGACATGCTGGGCGAGCTCATTCAGCAGCATTTTCGATCCCACAAGCCCGCATCCTTCTATGCCAGGGAGCTCGGGGTTTCGCCGACGCATCTCACCCGGATCGTCCGGTCGATGACCGGCAGCACGCCGCACGAGTTGATCGCCGCCAAACTCGTTGAGGAGGCGAAACGTCAGCTTGTTTTTACGCTGGGCAGCGTTCAGGAAATCGGATTCCGCCTCGGCTTCGCCGACCCCGCCTATTTCTCGCGCTTCTTCCTGAAATATGCCGGCGAAACGCCACGAGTCTGGCGCATGACGGAAAAGGCCCGACTCGACCGCGCATAAGGTTTTGGCATCCGGTGACGGCGCATTCGCAGGCGTTAATCACCGATGTCTCACGTTGCCGGCCATGCCCAGTCCCGCACCTCCGGCATGTCCTCGCCATGTTCGCGCACATAGTCGTGGTGTTCCGAAAGCTTGCGGCGGAAGGCGGCGAGGGCTTCCCCCGCTTTTTCCTTGAGACCCGGTACACGCTCGATCGCTTCGATCGCGAGGTGGTAGCGGTCGAGTTCGTTGAGGACGGTCATGTCGAAGGGTGTCGTCGTCGTGCCCTCTTCGATGAAGCCACGGACGTGGATGTTTTCGTGGTTGGTGCGCTTATAGGTCAGGCGGTGGATGAGGTAGGGATAGCCATGATAGGCGAAAATCACCGGCTTATCTGAGGTGAAGATCGCGTCGAACGCCTCGTCGGAAAGGCCATGCGGATGCTGGTCGCTGGATTGCAGCGCCAGCAGGTCGACGACATTAACGGTGCGGATCTTCAGCTCGGGAATGGCCTTGCGCAAGAGGGCGACGGCGGCAAGCGTCTCCATCGTCGGCACGTCGCCGGCGCAGGCCATCACGAGGTCGGGCGCGACGGCGTCTTCCTCGTTGCTTGCCCAGCGCCAGATGCCGATGCCGGCCTCGCAATGTTTCACCGCTTCGTCCATCGAAAGCCATTGCGGCTCCGGTTGTTTACCGGCGACGATCACGTTGATGCGGTCATAGGTGCGCAGGCAATGGTCACCGACCCAGAGCAGGGTGTTGGCATCCGGCGGCAGGTAGATGCGGACGATGTCGGCCTTCTTGTTGGCAACGAGATCGACGAAACCGGGATCCTGGTGGCTGAAGCCGTTATGGTCCTGGCGCCAGACATGCGAGGTCAGCAGGTAATTGAGCGATGAGATCGGCTTTCGCCATGCAAGTTCGCTCGTCACCTTCAGCCATTTGGCGTGCTGGTTGAACATGGAATCGATGATGTGGATGAAGGCCTCGTAGCAGGAGAAGAGGCCGTGGCGGCCGGTCAAGAGATAACCTTCCAGCCAGCCCTGGCAGAGGTGTTCGCTCAGAACCTCCATGACGCGCCCGTCCCGTGAGAGGTGGACATCGTACGGCTCGATATCCTCCATCCAGACGCGGTCAGTGACCTCGAAGACGCTGCCGAGGCGGTTCGATTCCGTTTCGTCGGGGCCGAAGATCCGGAAATTCGCTGCCGCCGCGTTGCGCTTCATCGTGTCGCGCAGATAGTGGCCGAGGATCTCCGTCGATTGCACCATGGCGCCGCCGCGCTTGCCGATATCGACGGCGTAGTCCCGGATATCGGGAACGACCAATTCCTTGCGCAGCAAGCCGCCATTGGTATGCGGATTAGCGCCCATGCGGCGTTTGCCGGCAGGGGCGAGTGCCCGCAGCTCGGGTTTCAGCCGGCCGTCGGCGTCGAACAGGTCTTCCGGGTGATAACCGCGCATCCAGTCCTCGAGAATCTTGCGATGGCTCTCACTCTCGCGGCAGTTGGAAACCGGCACCTGATGGGCGCGCCAGAAGCCTTCCACCTTCTTGCCGTCAACCTCCTTCGGACCCGTCCAGCCCTTGGGGCTGCGCAGCACGATCATCGGCCAGCGTGGGCAGCCGTCCGCAGCTTTGCCGTCACGGGCCTGGCGCTGAATGTCGCGGATGCGGTCGAAGATCTGGTCCAGTGTCGCAGCCATCTGCTGATGCATGTCGCTCGGCTCATGGCCTTCGACGAAGAAGGGTTCGTAGCCGTAGCCCTCGAAGAGACGGCGGAGATCATCGTCACCGGTCCGGCCGAGAATGGTCGGATTGGCGATCTTGTAGCCGTTCAGGTGCAGGATCGGCAGCACGGCGCCGTCGCGGGCGGGATTGAGGAATTTGTTGGAATGCCAGCTCGCGGCAAGCGGCCCGGTTTCGGCCTCGCCGTCACCGACGACGCAGGCGACGATCAAATCGGGATTGTCGAAGGCGGCGCCATAGGCATGGACGAGGGCGTAGCCGAGTTCGCCGCCCTCATGGATGGAACCGGGTGTTTCCGGCGCCGCATGGCTGGGGATGCCGCCGGGGAAGGAGAATTGCCGGAAGAGCTTGCGCATGCCTTCGGCATCCTCGGAAATGTCGGGATAGATCTCGCTATAGCTGCCTTCGAGATAGGTATTGGCAACCATGCCCGGTCCACCGTGGCCGGGGCCGCATATATAGATGACGTCGAGACCGCGGGCGCGGATCAGCCGGTTCAGATGCGCATAGATGAAGTTGAGGCCGGGTGTCGTGCCCCAATGGCCGAGCAGGCGGGGCTTGATGTGTTCGGGTTTCAGCAGCTCGCGCAGCAGCGGATTGGCGAGCAGGTAGATCTGGCCGACCGAGAGATAGTTGGCGGCCCGCCAGTAGCGGTCGATCAGGGTGAGTTCGGCGTCGGTCAAAGCGGCGGTCGAGACATGCTTTTCCATGGGTTTCTCCCGTTCGAAAACCTGTTCAACGTCAATTCTACCGGCCGGCGCGAGGCCTGCCGTTGATCTGGATCAGCCAGTGCCGAGTATGGACAGCGCCTCATCGGCGATGACCTGCTCCTCGTCGGTGGCGATGACATGGGCGGCGATGCGGCTTTCTCCAGTGCTGATTGTGAGCGCATTGGCGCTATTGGCCTGTTCGTCGATCGAAAGGCCGAGCCAGGAGAGCCGCTTGGCCACGCCGGCGCGGATCTCCGGCTGATGTTCGCCGATGCCGGCGGTGAAGACGACGGCGTCAAGGCCGCCGAGCGTCGCAGCCATGCGGCCGATTTCGCCGGCGATGCGCAGCGTGAAGAGGTCGATAGCCTGGCGCGCCTCCGGCCGACTGTCCCTCAACAGATCGCGGGTATCGGCGCTGATGCCTGAGATGCCGAGCAGGCCGGAGCGGTGATAGAGCAGGTCTTCGATTTCTTCGAAGGATTGGTTTCGTTGACCGGCCAGATGCAGAATGACGCCGGGATCGAGTGCGCCCGGGCGCGTCGCCATCGGGATGCCGTCGAGCGTGGAAAAGCCCGTGCTGCAATCGCGGCCGACGCCCTGATCCAGCGCACAGAGGCTGGCGCCGCTGCCGAGATGGGCGACCACCGCCTTCGCCGCGCCCGGCGCCTTGCGGGTTAGTTCGCCGGCGATGAATTTATAGGACAGGCCATGGAAGCCGTAACGCTTGATGCCTTCGTCGTGCAGCGCACGGGGGATGGCGAAGCGGCGAACGAGATCGTCCTGCGTGGCATGGAAGGCGGTGTCGAAGGAGGCCGTCTGGGCAAGATGCGGTTTCAGATGCCTGAGCGCACGGATGAAGCGCAGCGCCTGCGGTTGATGCAGGGGTGCCAGCGGTGTCAGTGCATCGACAGCATCGATTGCGGCGTCGTCGAGGGCGATCGCCCTGGTGAAACGGTCGCCGCCATGGACGACGCGGTGGCCGGCGGCGCGGGTGGCGGCAATGTCGAAATGATCGGCAAGAAGCGCGAAGGTCTCATCGATGATGTCGTGCAGGTCTTCCGTTACCTCGGCTCTCAACGGCACGTCGAATGTCAGCGATCCCTTGACAAGGCCGAGCGAGAGCGGTTCGGCGCGGAAATCGATCACGCCTTTGCCGAGGCGCCGCGCCTTGTCGCCATCCATGGCAAAGATGCCGATCTTGATCGTGGAGGAGCCGGCATTGAAGGTCAGGAGCAGGTCGGTCGATGACATGTCTACAGAGACTCCGCGCAGTCGTCACGATGGCCGAACTTAGCGTCGGGGCAGCGGACGGAAAGGTGTGTCCCCACCCTTCATGCGTTTTGTCGATGCGCAGCCTATCGTCATCCCCGGCGGGGCTCGAGTACAGATTTTATAGATGTGCCGGGCTGGAAGCGTGCGATTGGCGCTGGCGGCTTCGATTGCATTCGTGCTCTTTCTCGGTGACGCCGGGGCATGGCGTCAGGCCGTTGAGGCCAGACTGGCATTACGATCGCGGATGAAGATGCCCGCCTCGGCGGCGGGCATCGCCTTGCCGAAAAGATAGCCCTGGCCGATGTCGCAGCCGAGCTGCAGCAGGAAGGCGAACTGGCCGTGCTCCTCGACGCCTTCGGCGGTCGTCTTGATGTTGAGGCTCCGGCCGAGTCCGAGCATGGCGCGGACGATCTTTTCCTGGCGTTCGTCGCCGCGATAGGTGGCGATGAAGCTTTTGTCGATCTTGATCTTGTCGAAACGATAACGGGCGAGCTGGGCCAGACTCGAATAGCCCGTGCCGAAATCGTCGAGCGCGATCTGGATGCCGGCCGCGTGCAGCTCGTCGAGGATGACGGCGGCGACGGCGGGATCCTGGATCAGCGCGTTCTCGGTGATCTCCACCTCCAGGCGCTGCGGCGGCAGCCGGCTTGCCGCAAGGACCTTGAGAATACGTGACGTCAGTAGCCTGTCTTCCATCTGCACCGGCGAGACGTTGAAGGATAGCATCACATGGTCCGGCCAGGTGAGTGCGTCGCTGCAGGCCTGGGCGAGCAGATCCTCGAACAATGCGGTGATCATCCCATTTTCCTCGGCGATATCGATGAAAACAGGCGGTGGAAATTTGACGCCGTCTTCGCCGATCCAGCGCGCCAGGGCCTCGAAGCCGCAGAGCTGACCGGTCTTCAGGTCGATCAGCGGCTGATAGAAGGGTTTGATCGCCTTGTTGGCGATTGCGGCGCGCAGCCTGGTTTCCAGCGCGGCGCGTTCCGTGACCTTGTCCTGCATGGCCGGTTCGAAAGCGAAATAATGGTTAGGGCCGCGTGATTTTGCCTCGTACATGGCGAGGTCGGCACGATGGGCGGCATCTTCCAGCGGTTCGGCTCCCTCGGTCCAGCGGTCGTAGCCGACGCTGGCGCCGACTTCGACGGCAAAGCCGTCGATATGGATCGGCCGGGTGACAGCCTGGATCAGCAGTCTGGCAAAACGCTCCTCGCGCTGTGCGGTCAGGGCAAAGGCAACGATGATGAATTCGTCGCCGCCGAAGCGGTAGACGCAATCGGCGTTGCCGAGCGCGCAGATTCGTCTGGCAACCTCGATCAGCAGAATGTCGCCGCCCTTGTGGCCGACGAGATCGTTGACTTTCTTGAAGCCGTCGAGATCGACGGAGAAGAGCGTGACGTTGCGGTCCCACTCCTCGATCTGGTCCTCGTCGTCCTTCACCGGCGTGAGAGGATCTTGCGCTCGAAGGCGTAGCGGTTCGGCAGCTTGGTCAGATGGTCGTGGGTTGCGGTCCAATCGGCCTTCGCCTGGGCGGCGGCGCGCAGTTCCGTTTCCTTGCGCAGGTCGGCGATACGCAGCACCGAATAGATGAAGCTCATGGCGCCGGCGATGCCGAGCGCCAGAACGAGTTTGTCGGCGCCATATTCGCCGAAACCGGTCATGAAGGAGACAAGGCTGTCGTCGAGTTGCAAAAGCACGCCGAGGAGCCAGAGAGTTATCCCAAGCCCGACGATCGACATGCATTGCCTTCCGGCCCTGCTCTGGAAAAACACCGGCATATGGCCTTCTCCATCTCCACCCTGTGCCGAACTATCATGAAAGTCTGAAATGTTCGTTGAAACCAGAAGGCGAATTATTAGAGACGGCAGCCTGTTGCTGCACCGTCGAGAGACGAATGCGCCTCTCGTGACGCGGGGGGAGGAAGAGCACGAAGGCGAGCGTGCTGTCGCATGCTCGCCCTTTCTCGTGCTTCAGGCGGTGACGATCAGCAGCGGCACGCTGACGATGAGACCGACCAGAACCGTGATTGTGGCGAAACGCATCAAGCGCAGGCGCCGCGTACGCTCCCCACTCCAATCATATGTCATGTCTTCCATCTCCTTGGGATAAGGAAGTAGCCCCGGCGAAACCGGGTTCAATAGAGATGACGCGATTTGCTTGTGTAAGGCTGGATAAGATGAGGGATCGCTAAAGCATGTCGCGCAAAAGTGTGGAGCGGTTTTGCGGCAACGGCATGCGCAAGAACAAAGCGATAAAGCGAAGGAGCGAATCTGAAAGATCGCGACGCGCTTTAATGGTGAAAACGCAGAGACCAGCGCCGTCCGTTGCTGGTCATGCGAACGATACCAAGCGGCTCGATGTCGACGAGCCAGAAAGAGGACGGCGGGGCCCGAAGCACATGCGCAACCGCTGCCCGGATGACGGCGGCGTGGCTGATGGCGATCACATGGCCGCCGAGGGCGGATTCATTGTCCATCCAGCCGGCGACGCGTATGGCAAGATCAACAAGGCTCTCGCCCCCGTGCGGGACCGCTTCCGGATCGCTCATCCAGGCCATGAGGCCCTCCGGTTCTTCGGCCTCGATCGCCGCGATCGACTTGCCGGCCCAGCGGCCATGATCGCAGTCGCCAAGGACAGGGTCTATCCGGGCTTGGAGGCCGAGCGCGTCGGCAGTCTGGCGGGCGCGCAAGGCCGGGCTGGTGGCAATACGGTCGGCGCGAGGCAGGGCGGCCATCCCGGCCGCTTCTTCCGCGGCCTTGTCCTCCAGCGGTTCGTCGAGCGGGAACAGGCCCTTGCGGCTTGCCGCCGTCGCGCCGTGGCAGATCCAGGTAAGGCGCGTGTTCACGGTCGTTCCGATCTCCGGATAGCGATGGGAATAGCCCTTCGCCCCTTCATGAAGTTTCGTTGACAGGCTCTTCGGCGTGCAGGTATAACCGGCCTGTTGCGGGTTTGGAAGCCGGTGGAAATCCGGCGCGGTCGCGCCACTGTGACCAGCGTGTCGAAGCTTCTTCGCGCTGGAAGTCAGACCTTACCGCACAAGCACTCTTTCGACTGAACGCGTCATTCCGGAGGAATACATGTCTGACACCACTTTCGCGCCGGTCGCGGCACCGGCACCGATCCCGGTAGGAGAGATCCTGCCCTGGGCGATCTTCGGCGGCCTGCTGATGCTCATCGCTATTTATTTCGTCGGCACCGAGGAAGGCGCGATGGCGCTGTTCAACGGCATGTATGTGCACGAATTCGTGCATGACGCCCGCCATCTCCTCGGCTTTCCCTGCCACTAGGGAGATATCGACATGGTTGGAAACCTTCTCCTTCGCGGCATGCTCGCGGGGCTGCTCGCCGGTATCCTCGTTTTCGCTTTCGCCCATGCCTTCGGCGAGCCGCTGGTCGATGCGGCGATCGCCTTCGAGGAGGCGAGCGCCCAGGCGGCCGGCGAAGCTGCCGAACCTGAAATCGTCAGCCGCGCCACTCAGGCGGGGCCCGGGCTCTTTATCGGCGTCGTGGCCTACAGCATCGCCGTCGGCGGGCTTTTCGCGCTCGCCTTCGCTTTTGTGCATGGCCGCATCAGCAGCCTTTCGGCGCGCGGCACCTCGGCGGTCATCGCCATTTTCGCCTTCGTGGCGATCGTGCTCGTTCCCGCTATCAAATATCCGGCCAACCCGCCGGCCGTCGGCAATGCCGATACGATCGGCGTCAGGACCGAGCTGTTCTTCCTGATGATCGTCGTTTCGCTCGCCGCGCTGATTGCCGCGGTGGTGCTGTCGCGCCGTCTTTCCGAACGTTTCGGCCACTGGAACGGCGCGATCATTGCCGGTATCGCCTATTTCGTCTTCATCGGCCTCGTGCTCTATCTGCTGCCGCCGATCAACGAGGTGCCGGAGAACTTCTCGGCCATGGTGCTCTGGCGTTTCCGGACGACAACGCTCGCCATGCATGCGATCCTCTGGGCAACACTTGGCCTTGCCTTCGGGGTGTTGGCGGAAAAGCGGCTTGCAGCGAAGGGCGGGCAGCGGCTGGCGTTTCGGTGATTGGGCGTATCGAGGTTGCGGCTTGCTACCCCTTCTCCCCAGCGGGGAGAAGGTGGCCCGAAGGGTCGGATGAGGGGGCCACACGGCACGCCCTCTATGTTGCCCTTCGCTTGTGCTCAGTGCATTCGCAGCTTTGCTGCTCCCCCCCTCATCTGCCTGCCGGCATCTTCTCCCCGCTGGGGAGAAGGGGTATGTGGCAACGCCGTGTTCCTCTCTCGTCCGTCAGGAGTCCGAGGACAGGAATGAGGCAAGCTGGAGGGATGGCACGCTATCTCTATCGATGGCTTGCTTTTCTCGGTCTCAGCGCATGCTTGCTTCTAGTCATTGCTGAAAACGCCCTTGCTCATAGCCGCAGCGCCGGCGGCAGCCATGCGGGCCTCGATATCCCGGCAATTTCGCATGGCGAGATGGCGGTGATTTCGGACTATCGCGACCGAATTATCGGCCTGGCGTCCCAAGCCGTCGATACGAACGAGCCATTCCGGCGGGTTCTGAACTATGCCCAAATCCAGTATTCCTATTGTCTCTGGGGACGGATGCCGGGCAGCGTTGGTGACGAGGGGAGCCCGTTCAACGAATGCGCCCATGCCTATCTGGCGGCGACCAAGGCGGTATTGCTTTCGATGCGTGAGATACCGCGGGAGGCCGTTGCGGCTGGTGACATCATTTCCGCGGTCGATGCCGATATGGTGCGGCGCAGCCTGGCGCTCATCACCTGCCGGTTCAGCGGCGAGGCGTTCAACACCGCCGATGTCGTCAAACCAAGCTGGAGCAAAGTGCCGTTTCATCTAGCCAGCATGGCGTCGCTGACGGGGCTCGCCGCTCTGTTCGCCCTTGCGGTGTTTGCGCTTGGCCGCTTTCTGCGGCCGAAGGCTCAATCGTCGGAATAGCGCTGCTCGCGCCACGGATCGCCATACATATGGTAGCCGTTCTTTTCCCAGAAGCCGGCTTCGTCCTTCGGCATCAGTTCGATGCGGCGCAGCCATTTGGCGCTTTTCCAGAAATAAAGATGCGGCACGACGAGGCGCATCGGGCCGCCGTGGTCCGGCGTCAGCGGCAGGCCTTCCCATGATGTCACAAGAATCGCATCCTCGGCGGCGAAATCCGCCAGCGGCAGGTTGGTGGTATAGCCGTCATAACTCGTCAGCATGACGTAACCGGCTTCCGGCTTCGGCATGGCGAGATCGAGCAGGTCGCGCGTGGAAACACCCTGCCATTTGTTATCGTAGCGCGACCAGGTGGTGACGCAGTGGATATCGCTGACCTTGGTGCTTTGCTCGATCGCCTGGAAGTCGGCCCAGGTAAGGGTCAGCGGCGCTTCCACGAGGCCGCGCACTTCGAGACGCCAGGTATCGGTAGAGATGACGGGCTGCTGGCCGAGGTCGAGCACCGGCCAGTTTTTGACGAGATGCTGGCCGGGCGGCAGGCGCTCGGATTCAGGGCGGCTGATGCGGCCGGTCAGGAACTTGCCCTCTGCCGCCCAGCGACGCTTGGAGCTGGTGAGCTTGCTGTCGGCAGGCGTCTTGTCGTCGCTCATGATGGGGTTCCTTGCGATACGGCAATAGGGCATTCGCGTCTCCGGGTGTCAAGTTTCGGCAGGCCCTTGGAAATCCCTGTCGGCGTCATTAAACTTGAGCCGTCGGGTATGCCTCGCTGGGGAGGGGAGGCGGAAAGGGGAGGAGCCGGATCTGTCTTCGAGATATCGTGCGATAGCGGCCTTACTGGTGGTGCCGCTAATCATCTTCGCCTTCTTCACCTATGGAAGCGCGATTGCGACGCGCGCCTATATGGGAGAGGCCTCGGCGCAGGCGGGAACGGCGCTGCGCCTTGCCGTCTCGGCGCTCAGCGGTCACCTCAACCGCTACGAGGCGCTGCCGGCGCTGATCGCCGATCACGACGACATCAAGGAACTGGTGAGCGCCCCTGAAAATGCGGCACTGCGCGATGCGGCCAATCTCTATCTCAAGGAGATCAACGGGCTGCTGAAATCCTCCGACATTTATGTGGTCAAGCCTGACGGAGAGACAATCGCAGCCAGCAATTACGATGGCCCGGGAAGCTTCGTCGGGCAGAATTTCAGCTACCGGCCTTATTTTCAAGACGCGATCGAAGGCCGGCAGGCGCGGTTCTATGCACTCGGCACCACTTCGCTGAAGCGCGGTTATTATTTCTCGGCGCCGATCAGGGTCGAGGCGGATATTCGTGGCGTCATCGTCTTCAAGGTCGACATCGACATGATCGAATCCTCCTGGGGCGGCGGCGAATACAAGATCTTCGTTTCGGATCCGGAGGGTATCATCTTCATGTCCGGCAGCCCGGAATGGCTCTACGGCGCGATCCTGCCGCTGACGACCGACCGCATCGCTCGGACGGAAGGCTCGCGGCGTTATGCCAATGCCAGGCTGACCGAGTTGCCGGTGACGCGCCAGCGCTTTGAGCCGCATGAGCTGATGACGCTCGCCGGCGAGCGCGGCTCCAGCGAATATCTGGTGCTCTCGCATTACATGCCGGCCGAGGACTGGACGGTAAATGTGCTGATGGAAACGAGTTCCATTCGCGCCCAGGCGCGCACGGCGCTTGCGGCCGTCTTTCTCATCCTCTGCATTGCCGGGCTGGCGGTCGCGGTTCTGCGCCAGCGGCGGGCGCGGCTTGCCGAGCGCATGCAGCTGCAAACAGAGGCTCGCAATGAGCTGGAGCGGCGCGTCGAGGAGCGCACGGCCGATCTTGCCCGCGTCAACAGCCGCATCGAGGAGGAGATATCGGAGCGGCGTCTGACCGAGCAGCAGCTCCGCCAGACGCAGGCCGATCTCATCCAGGCCGGTAAGCTTGCCGGGCTGGGGCAAATGTCGGCTGCGCTGTCGCACGAATTCAACCAGCCGCTCGCCGCCGCCAAGACCTATACGGACAGCGCCTCCGTTCTCATCGATCGCGGCCGGACGGAGGAAGCGCGGGACAATATAAGGCGGATCGGCGGGCTGATCGACCGCATGGCGGCGATCAGCCGGCATCTGCGCAACTTCGCCCGCAAACCGAACGAGAAACTCAGCTCGGTTCCTCTCGACGAGGCGATGCATGACACGCTCGAGATCATCGCCTGGCGGCTGAAGGCGGCCGATGCCGAGCTCCGGCTTGATCTGGGGACCCGACCGCCGGTGGTGCGTGCCGGTTCGGTGCGTCTGCAGCAAGTGCTGGTGAATGTGATTTCCAATGCGGCCGATGCGGTGGAAGGGCTGGACGACAGACGTATCGAGGTTTCGGCCTTCGAGGAGGCTGGCAAGGTGGTGCTGACGGTGCGCGACCATGGGCCGGGCGTGCCGGCGGCGATTGCCGAGCGTATCTTCGATCCCTTTTTCACGACCAAGGGCGTCGGCAAGGGGCTCGGTCTCGGGCTGTCGATCTCCTACAATATCATCAAGGATTTCGGCGGCAGCCTTTCCGCGGCCAATCATCGGGAAGGGGGCGCTGTGTTCCGTATCGAGCTGCAATCGGCGGCAGGGCTGATGCCGGAGGCTGCGGAATGAACGACGCGAAGATCCTGCTGGTCGACGACGAGGAGGAGTTGCGCCGCTCGACGGCGCAGGCGCTGGAGCTGTCCGGCTTCAGCGTTGACACCTTTTCGAACGGCGATCATGTGCTGGAATTGATCGGCTACAGTTTTCCAGGCGTCGTCGTCAGCGATATCCGCATGCCCGGCATGGACGGCATGACGCTGATGCAGAAGATCCGCGAGCTCGACCCGGAGGTGCCGGTCATTCTCGTTACCGGCCATGGCGACGTTCAGCTTGCGGTAAAGGCGATGCGTGAAGGCGCCTATGATTTCATCGAAAAGCCGTTCACGCCGGAGATGCTTGCCGGCGTCATCCGCCGGGCGATGGAGCGGCGCGGCCTCGTGCTGGAAAACCGGCTGCTGAAAGCGGTCGCCGGCAAGCGCGATGATATCGAGGCGCGGCTGCCGGGGCGCACGCAGGTGATGGTGGATCTGCGTTACCGTCTCCGGGCGATCGGGGCGAGCGATGCCGATACGCTTGTTGTCGGGGAAACCGGCGCCGGCAAGGAGGTGGTGGCGCGGGCGCTGCATGATATCAGCGCCCGGGCGAGCCGGCCGTTCATCGCGATCAATTGCGCCGCGCTGCCGGCAAACCTGATCGAAAGCGAGCTCTTCGGCCATGAGGTTGGCGCCTTTCCCGGCGCCGTGAGGCCGCGTTACGGAAAGTTCGAGCATGGGCGCGGCGGCACCATTCTGCTTGACGAAATCGGCTCCATGCCCTTCGACCTGCAGGCAAAGTTCCTGCGCGTGCTGCAGGAGCGGATGATTTCCCGGCTGGGATCGAATGAGACGGTGGCGCTTGATGTGCGCTTTATCGCGACGAGCAAGGTGGATCTCGAGGCGGAGGTGGCAGCGGGACGCTTCCGCGCCGACCTGTTCTACCGGCTGAACGTTGCGACGCTGCATGTGCCGTCGCTGTCGCAGCGCCGGGCGGACGTTCCGCTGCTCTTTCTGCAACTGGTGCGGGAAGCCGCCGCCCGCTACGGCCGCGACGAGGTGGCCGTGCCGCCCGAGGTGATCTCCGACATCGCCCAACGCGACTGGCCGGGCAATGTGCGTGAACTGAGGAATGCTGCCGACCGTCTGGTTCTCGGTCTCGACGATGGAGGGCCCCAGGCCGGGGAGGCGACCGGGCTTGCCGAGCGCGTCGCCGAATTCGAGCGGGGTGTCATTGCCAGCGCGCTGGTGGCACATGGCGGCAGCCTAAAGCCCGTCTATGAGACGCTCGGCATTTCCCGGAAGACCCTCTACGAAAAAATGCAGAAATACGGCCTCGACAAGCGGATGCTGACCACCGAAGACTAATTCTCGGCGGTCGACTGTGTTCGTCATGGGTGGAAATCCACCCATCGTATAAGCCGTTTGTTTCCAAATCGACCCATGCTGCATCGCACTGTCGCAAAATCGTCTGTCGAAAGTGGCTGCACTGATTGCGGGCCGGTTTTTCCCGGCGGCAAATAGGTCATGCCCGGCGCGGAGGATGTGTCGGCGGGCTTGCTTGTTTCATCAGGGAGGAAACGATGAAAATTCTGAAGGCCATGCTCGGCCTGACCGCGGCTGCCGCAGTCTCTCTTCTCGCCGGCGCCGCTTCGGCGCAGACCTATCCCGAACGGACCATCACCATGGTCGTGCCCTTTGCGGCCGGCGGCCCGACCGACACCGTCGCGCGCCTCGTCGCCGAATCCATGTCGAAGGATCTCGGTCAGCAGATCGTCGTCGAAAATGTCGGCGGCGCCGGCGGCACGCTCGGCGCCGGCCGCGTGGCCAGCGCCGATCCCGACGGCTACACGATCCTGCTGCACCATATCGGCATGGCGACCAGCGCCACGCTCTACCGCAAGCTCGCCTATGACACGCTCGGCGCCTTCGATTATGTCGGCCTCGTCACCGAGGTGCCGATGACGATCGTCGCACGCAAGGATTTCGAGCCGACCGATCTCAAGGGCCTGATCGACTATATCAAGGCCAACAAGGACAAGGTGACGGTCGCCAATGCCGGCATCGGTGCGGCCTCGCATCTCTGCGGCATGATGTTCATGAGCGCCATCCAGACGCCTCTCACCACCGTTCCCTATAAGGGCACCGGCCCTGCCATGACCGACCTGCTCGGCGGCCAGGTCGACGTCATGTGCGACCAGACGACCAACACGACCAAGCAGATCCAGGGCGGCACGATCAAGGCCTATGCCGTGACCTCGCCGAAGCGCCTCGACGTGATGAAGGACATTCCGACGGCAGTCGAAGCCGGCCTGCCGGGTTTCGAAGTCGGCATCTGGCACGGTATCTACACGCCGAAGGGCACGCCGGCCGCAATCAACGAACGCCTGTCGAAGTCGCTGCAGGTCGCTCTGAAGGACCCGAATGTCGGTGCCCGCTTCGCCGAACTCGGCACGGCGCCATCCTCCGACGCCGATGCGACGCCGGCTGCGCTGAAGGCCAAGCTCGAAAGTGAGATCGCCCGCTGGAAGCCGGTGATCGAGGCTGCCGGGGAATATGCGGATTAGTGAGGGATGCGCCAGGAATAGCCCCTCACCCTAACCCTCTCCCCGTAAACGGGGAGAGGGGACCTGCCGTAGTGATCGCGGCAGAGACAGTGGCCGGCGGCATGTCCCTTCTCCCCCGCAGGGAGAAGGTGGCGGCAGGCGGATGAGGGGCAATCGCCGCAGCAACGACGCTCCATCTCCAACTCCAGGAGACACCATGAAATCCATCAGTTTCGATACCACCAATGCGATCTGCGGCGGACTTTTCGTCGCGACCGGCGCTTTCTTCGCCATCCAGTCGCTGGGGCTCGACCTCGGCACGGCGGTGCGCATGGGACCCGGTTATTTTCCGTTGGTGCTGGCCTGCGTGCTCGTGCTTCTCGGCGCGATCATCTTCATTCAGGCGCTGCGCGTCGAGGGAGAGCCGATCGGTCTCTTTGCCTGGCGCGGCATGTTCTTCATCCTGCCGGCGCCCGTCTTCTTCGGGCTGACGGTGCGCGGGCTCGGATTTGCGCCGGCGCTGTTTTTCACCGCGTTCATCGCCTGCTTCGCATCGCAAAAGATGAACGTGTTCTTCGCGATCATCCTTTCGCTGCTGCTGACTGTCTTTTCGGTTGCGGTCTTCAGCTATGGGCTCGGCCTGCCATTCGAGCGCTTCGGTCCCTGGGTCCGGTTCTAGGAGGCGATGATGGATCTTTTCAGCAATCTCGCGCTCGGTTTTGAGACAGCCGGCACTCTGGACAATCTGCTCTTCTGCCTGATCGGCGTGCTGCTCGGCACGTTGATCGGGGTGCTGCCCGGTATCGGCGCCACGGCGACGATCGCCATGCTTTTGCCGATCACCTTCCAGCTCGAGCCGGTCTCCTCGCTGATCATGCTGGCCGGCATCTATTACGGCGCCCAGTACGGCGGTTCGACGACGGCGATCCTTATCAACATGCCGGGCGAATCCTCCTCCGCCGTCACCGCGATCGACGGTTACCAGATGGCCCGCAAGGGCAGGGCGGGGGCAGCGCTTGCGATCGCCGCACTCGGTTCGTTCTTTGCCGGCACGGTCTCGACCTTCCTCGTTGCGATCTTCGCGCCGCCGCTCACCGCGATTGCGCTGCAATTCGGCTCGGCGGAATATTTCTCGCTGATGATCGTCGGCCTCGTTTCGTCGATCGCGCTTGCGCACGGCTCCGTCGTCAAGGCCTTAGCGATGGTGGCGCTCGGGTTGCTGCTCGGTCTGGTCGGCACCGACATCTATACCGGCACGCCGCGCTTCACGCTCGGCATCCGCGAATATGCCGACGGGCTAAATTTTGTGGCGCTCGCCGTCGGTGTCTTCGGCGTGGCGGAAATCCTCCGCAACCTCGAGGGTGAATCGACACGCACGGTGCTGATGGCCAAGGTCTCCGGCCTCTTGCCGTCGCGCCAGGAATTCAAGGAGATGATCGCGCCGGTCTTTCGCGGCACGGCGATCGGTTCGGCGCTCGGCATTCTGCCCGGCGGCGGCGCGATCCTCGCTTCCTTCGCCTCCTATACGGTGGAGAAACGCCTGTCGAAGACGCCCGAGGAATTTGGCAATGGCGCCGTCGCCGGTGTGGCCGGGCCGGAATCGGCCAACAATGCCGGGGCGCAGACGTCGTTCATCCCGCTGCTGACGCTCGGCATTCCGGCCAATCCCGTCATGGCGCTGATGGTCGGCGCGATGATCATTCAGGGGATCGTCCCGGGACCGAATGTCGCCACCGAGCAGCCGGCGCTGTTCTGGGGCATCATCGCCTCGATGTGGATCGGCAACCTGATGCTGGTCATCCTCAACCTGCCGCTGATCGGGCTCTGGGTGAAACTCTTGACCGTGCCCTATTACGTGCTTTTCCCCGTCATCATGGCCTTCTGCTCGATCGGGGTCTACAGCGTCAACGCCAATGTCTACGACCTCTATGCCGTCGCCTTCTTCGGGCTGATCGGCTACGTGCTGGCAAAGCTTCGCTGCGAGCCGGCGCCGCTGCTGCTCGGTTTCGTGCTCGGGCCGCTGCTTGAGGAGAACCTGCGGCGGGCGATGATCCTGTCGCGCGGCGATCCGATGACCTTCGTCACGCGGCCGATCAGCGCCACGCTGCTGGCGATCGCGGTCGCCGTGCTGATCGTGGTCTTCCTGCCGAGCGTCAAGAAGAAGCGCGAAGAGGTGTTCGTCGAAGAGACTTGATGGTTGAACTTGCGGCCTGTTTGATGAACAAAGGATGATCTGACGCGGGCGCCGGTTGGGCGCCCGTTTCGCTTGACAGGATATCCCGGCCCCAGGAGCATTGCCCGATGAGCATCCCCGCCCGGATCAAGGACGATCTGCCGTTCCTCACCTCTTTGCGCCACGATCTGCATGCCCATCCCGAACTCGGCTTCGAGGAGGAGCGCACCAGCGACATCGTCGCGAGACTTCTCGAGGAGGCCGGCATCACGGTGCATCTCGGCCTCGGCGGCACCGGCGTCGTCGCCACGCTCCAGGTCGGCAATGGCACGCGCAGGATCGGGCTGCGCGCCGATATGGATGCGCTCGCCATGCCTGAAACGGCGGATCGCCCTTATAAATCGACCGTGCCCGGAAAAATGCATGCCTGCGGCCATGACGGTCATACCACGATGCTTCTCGGCGCCGCACGATATCTTGCGGCGACGCGAGGTTTTTCCGGCACGGTGCATTTCATCTTCCAGCCGGCCGAAGAGGGCCGCGGCGGCGCGAAGCGCATGGTGGAGGAGGGGCTGTTCAAGCTTTTCCCCTGCGACGCCGTCTACGGGCTGCACAATATGCCAGGACTGTCGGTCGGCGAGATTGCCGTGGTCGAGGGGCCGCAGCTCGCCTCTTCCGATAGCTGGCGCATTACCTTTCGCGGCATCGGCACGCACGGCGCCAAGCCGCATCTCGGCCGCGATCCGATCACCGCCGCCGCCACCTTCCTGGCATCGCTGCAGACGATCGTCGGGCGGGTGGTCGATCCGCTGCAGCCGGCCGTTGTCAGCGCCTGTTTCCTGCAGGCGGGCGATCCGAAGGCTTTAAATGTCATTCCCGATATTGTGGAGATCGGCGGCACGGCACGCGCCTATTCGCGCGAGGTGCGGGAGCAGCTGGAGACCGAGATCGGCCGGCTGGCTAGCGGAACGGCTGCTATGTACCGCATATCGGCCGATTGTCGTTTCGAGCGGCGCATTCCGCCGGTGATCAATGACGCGGATGCGACCGCCCGGGCGCTTACTGCTGCCGGCACCGTCTTTGGTGAAAAAGTGCGGACAAACTTTCCGCCGTCGACGGCGGGCGACGACTTCGCCTTTTTCGCCCAGAAGGCGCCGGGCTGCTACGTCTGGCTCGGCAACGGGCCGGCGGTGGACGGGGCGCTGCATCACAACACCGCCTATGATTTCAACGATGGCGCGCTTGGTTATGGGGTGGCTTATTGGGTAGCGTTGGTGGAGCGGGAGTTGAAGGCGTAGCTAGAACTGCGGTTGCGGCCCCCTCATGCGCCCTGCCGGGCACCTTCTCACTGGGGAGAAGGGAATTGTCGCAGCGTCTCGATTCCCCCTTCTATCCCTCGGGGAGGAGGTGCCCGTAGGGCGGATGAGGGGGCTGCACGGCAATCCCTCACTTTGTGGTCTGTGCTTCCAGACTTACAAAACCTCCAACACCGGGCTTTCCAGCACCTTGCCCGTCACCACATCCGCAATCCCCCGGTCCGTCTGGTGCGGGCCGGCATTGCAGGCAAGCGTTGCGCCGAAGCAGGCCTTGAAGACCCGGTAGGGCGGTTTCCAGTCGACGATTTTTTCCATGGCTTTGCGGATGCCGGCGAAGGCCGAAGCGGTGTCCTTCAGCGAGGCGCCGGTCACTAGGCCGGAGAGCGGTAGCGGCAGTATCGCCTCGATCTTTCCGTCTTTGGCGACCGCCATGCCGCCGCCGGCTGATATGACGGCGTTGGCGGCGAGCGCCATGTCGCGCGCATTGCCGCCGAAGACGGTGAGGTTGTGGCTGTCATGCGAGACGGTGGTGCAGAAGGCGCCGCGCCATTCGCCCCAGCCGGTGAGGAAGCCGATGCGCGGAGTCCCGTCGGCCTTGCCGTGCCGATGGGCGACGGCGATCATGGCGCTGCCGACCGGCGGCACGACGAACCCGCCTCTGACCTGCGTCTCCGCCTCGGCCCATTGCGTGAAGCGCGGGCGGTCGATGGTGGCGACGCGGACGCGCTCGCCTCTCGACGGGATACGGAAATCATCCTCGGCGAATTGCGGAAGCTTCACCGAATTTTCAAGCGGCGCCGTATCGAGCTGTTTGGCGTCGACCTGCAGGCTGCCGTTACCGGCGACGATGCGTCCACCCGAGATGACCAGCCGCGCCCGGAATTGCTCGAGGTCCTCGAAGAGCACGATGTCGGCGCGGCGGCCGGCGGCGATAAGGCCGAGATCGGAGCGCTTCAGCCGCTCGGCGGCGTTAAAGGTCGCGGCCCGGAGCGCCCATTCCGGCTTCATGCCGTAGCGCACCAGACGGCGGATGACATCGTCGAGGCCACCGCTTTGGTAGAGCTCATCGGGAAAGACGTCGTCGGTGCAGAGCGTCACTGTCGGCGGCAGGTGGCCGAGGCCGTTCAGCACCTCGACGAATTCCTTGAGCAGATGGTCATGCGAGCCGCGCAGCTCGATCGTCAGGCCGGCGGCAAGCTTGGCGGCGAGATCGGCGCCGGAGGTGAGTTCATGGTCGGAGGTGACGCCTGCAGCCATGAAGGCGTTGAGATCGGCACCCTCGAGGCCGCGGGCATGGCCGCAGACGAGTTTGCCGGCGGCAAGACCGGCATTGACGATGGCGCTCATGCGCGGCTCGCCGTCGATGATGCCGCGCATGTTCATGACCTCGGCGACGCCGCCGACGGCGGAGGAGCGCAGCATTTCGGCGATGACGGCGGCATCGAAATCGGCGCCGGCCAGTTCCAGGCCGGGTGCCGACGGCACGCAGGAGGGCGCGAGCAGGATCATGCGTAGCGGCAGTGAGCGCGCCGCCTCTACAGCCCAGTGCACGCCGTCGAGGCCATGGACATTGCCGAATTCATGCGGATCCCAGACGATGGTGGTGACGCCGCGCGGCAGCACGGCACGCGCATATTCGGCCGGTGTCACCATCGAGCTTTCGACATGCATGTGTGTGTCGATCAAGCCGGGTGTCAGGATGCCCCCAGCCGCATCGATGATCTCGGCGGCATCCGTGCGGCTTGCCGAAGCATGAACGCTGGCGATCAGCGCACCGACGAGACCGATATCGGCGTCTCGGATCAGGCCCGTCACCGCATCGAGCAGCCGGCCGCCGGTAATCAGCACGTCGAAAGGGGCATCGCCGCGCGCAGCCGAAACGGCGCGGGCGCGCAAGGCGGGATCATTGAGATCGGCAGGTTCCTGGCGAGGGGCGGCGTTCATTTGCGGGCCTCGTTGACCAGTGCGGCGAGAATGATCGCGAGCGCCCTGTCGGCATCGATGTCGGCGGCGAATTCTGCGTTGAAGCTGGCATGCGTGGCGCGGGTCTCGACGACGGTGCGGCCACGCGTCAGGCTGCCCTGCAGCTCGACGTCGATGCGCGCGGGGCGGAAGCTGACGATATCGGGGGCGACGAAGGCGACCGCGGCGCAGGGGTCGTAGATCGCCATTGCAGGGCGGCCGCGGCTGGTGGCGATGCGGATATAACCGGAAAACAGATCGGCGATCAGCGCGGCATTGGCGCCGCCGGCATTGCGCACCGGCTCGGCATTCTCCGGCCGTGCCAGCACCTTGCGGCAGAGGTCTAGATCGACCATGCGAAGCGGCAAGCGATGGGCGATGACGATCGACAAGGCTTCAGGATCGGCGAGCGCGTTGAACTCGGCAGACGCCGTGTGGTTGCCTGAGGTTACGCCGCCGCCCATCCAGACGAGGTCGCTGATGCGGGCGGCGAGATCGGGGCGGGCGAGCGCCACGGCGGCGACATTGGTGAGCGGTCCGAGCGCCAGGATGCGGTGCTGGCCGTCACGTTCCAGCCAGCGGCAAAGCGCTGAGAAGGCATCGCTTTCGGCAACGGCTGGTGCCTCCGGCAGGCTCCTGCCGATCGTCGGGATGCCGGTTGCGCCGAGGATCGCCTGGGCGGTTTCGAGCTTGCCGAGAACCGGCATGGCGCGGCCGGTGTGGATGGGGAACTTCCAGCAGAAGGCGGTGGCGGCGCCGGCGGCGTTCCTTCTCACCTGGAGCAGCGGCGCATTGCCGAAGACCAGCGATATGCCGTCGATGTCGAATTCCGACTGTGCCACCACCAGAATGGCGGCGATGTCGTCGAAGCCCATGTCGGTGTCGATCCAGACGCCCATGATTTTACCCGAACCGTTTGAGGGTGGCCGCGCCGGCAACCGGCAGATCGAAGGTGAGCGCGCTGCCGATTTCGTGCGTCGGCAGGCTTGCGTCGATCTCGGCCTTGATGGGCCCAAGCGGCGTATCAAGGAGATATTCGCGGGTGTTGCCGGCGAAAGACGTGCCGCGCACGGTGCCCAGGAATGGACCGGAGCCAAGGTTTACCATGCGCGGACGCCAGGCAAGGCCCGCCGCGGCGTCCGGGACCCCAGCGGAAAGCGCGACCGGGCCGTTCGGCGTTGCAAGCTTATCGTCTTTCAGCGCAAAGACATTCTCGAAGCCGACGAAATCGGCGACGAAGGCGGAGGCGGGCTTGTTGTAGATCTCCTCGGGCGTACCGATCTGCTCGATGCCGCCGTTCAGCATGACGACGATGCGATCGGCGAGCGCCAAAGCCTCGACCTGATCGTGAGTAACGAAGATCATGGTGACGCCGGTCTCTTTCTGCACCCGCTGCAATTCGGCGCGCATTTCGAGGCGAAGCCGGGCATCGAGATTGGAGAGCGGCTCGTCGAGCAGCAGCACTTTCGGCTCCATCACCATCGAACGGGCGAGCGCCACGCGCTGCTGCTGGCCGCCAGAGAGTTCGGCCGGCTTGCGGCCGGCGAAGGCCGATAGGCCGACTGATTTGAGGCCGGCGCCGACGCGGGCGTCGAGATCTGCGCCCGAGATGCCTTTGAGGCGCAGACCGAAGGCGACGTTCTCATAGACCGTCAGATGCGGGAAGAGGGCGTAGGACTGGAAGACGAGGCCGACGGCGCGCTTGTTGGCGGAGACGCGGGTGATATCGGCGCCATCGAGGCTGATGCGGCCGGAGGCGGGCGTCAGGAGGCCGGCGATGGCGCGCATCGTCGTCGTCTTGCCGCAGCCGGAGGGGCCGAGCAGCGCCACCAGTTCGCCTTTGCCGATCGTAAGGTCGAGATTTCCGACCGCGACCGTATCGGCATAGGCAAGCGTCAGCTTGTCGAGTTGAAGATAGGCATCAGACATAACGCGAGAATCCCAGGAAACGTTCGGCGAGGAAGACGATGCCGATCGAGAGAAAGGCGAGAAGGGCGGAGAGCGCCGCAATGGACGGGTCGTAGGTGGTTTCCATGTAGCCCAGCATGTCGATCGGCAGCGTCCGCACACCGGGACCGGAAAGGAAGAGGGAGACGGGCACCTGGTTGAAGCTGGTGACGAAGCCGAGGATGAAGGCTGCCAGAATGCCGCCGCGGATATTCGGCATGACCACGCGGAAGAAGGCGCCGAGCCTGGAGGAGCCGAGCAGCACGGCGGCCTCCTCGATATCCGAGCGCAGATTGTCGAGGCTCGCCGAGACGACGCGCACGGCATAGGGCAGCACCAGGGCGGTATGGGCAAAGAAGAGCGCGAGCGTGATGTTGAAGCCGAAGGGCACGACGAGATAACGCAGCAGCGCCAAGCCGACGATGATGCCGGGCACGATGATCGGTAGCGAGACGATGGTGCGGACGGTCTCGGCCGCCGGCAGCCGGTAGCGCGACAGCGCGTAGGCGGCCGGAATGCCGAGGATGAGGGCTGTGAGCGTTCCGAAGACGGCAAGGAACATCGACATGGCGAAGCTGTCGCGGAAACTTTCGACGGTGAAGACCTTCATCACCCAGCGCAGCGATAGTCCCTGCGGCGGGAAGGCCAGCGTATCGCCTGCCGACAGCGAAGCGGCGATGATGATCAGGAAGGGACCGATCAGAAAGACCAGCAGCAGGAAAAGTACGATAGGCGAAAACAGGCGCAGGGTCATCGGCGGCTCCTTGCCGTCGCAAGCCGTTTCAGCAGGATATTGGCGGCAAAGCTCATGATGATCAGAATGAAGGCGATGACGCTTGCCGAGACGAAATCATTGGCGACCGAAACCTGCTGATACAGCAGCGTTTCCAACATCAGCACCTTGGAGCCGCCGAGCACGGCAGGGGTGATATAGGCGGTCAGCGATCCGGTGAAGACAAGCGTGCCGCCGATGACGAGGCCCTCCCTGGTCAGGGGAAGGATGACCTTCCAGAAGACCTGGAACCAGTTGGCGCCGAGCACGCGGGCAGCCGGAATCGCATCCTTCGGCATGTTCTCGAGCGCACTGATCAAGGAAAGGATCATCAGCGGCAGAAAAAGCTGCAGGAGGCCGATGAAGACGGCGGTCTCGGTGAATAGCAGCCGCAGCGGCTCGGCGCTCAGGCCGAGGCCCGTTATCGCCTGGTTGACGATGCCGGTGCGACCGAGAATGACGATCCAGGCATAGGTGCGCGCCACCGGCGAGATCATCAGCGGCAGGGTGACGAGGCCGATCATGCGGCCCTTACCATTAGGCGGCAGGTTGACGATGGCGAAGGCTGCGACATAACCGATGACCGCCGAGACGGCGGTGACTTCGAGGCCGAGCCGGAAGCTGCGCAGGAAAACGGTGCGGTTGAGCGTCTCGGAAAAGAAACCGGCATAGGCCGACAGTGACCAGCCGCCGCCGGCACGGAAACCCTCCGACAGCAGGATCGCGACGGGCAGCAGGAAGACCACGGTCGCGAAGACGGCTGCCGGCAGGGCCAGCGCCATGGCTTCTGCGCGGTTCTGGAACATGAGGCGCCTTTCGAGCGGACAGAGGATGGTCCCGGCAGAGGTGTCGGGACCGGTTCTCATGCAGGCCTTACTGGCCGACCTTTTCGTTCCAGGTCTTCAGCCAGCCGGCGCGGTTGTCGAGGGCGACGGCCGAAGGGATCAGCTTGAGGCTCCCGGCGGTTTTATCGCCATAGGTAAGATTGTTGGCAGCGGCTTCGGACAGCTTGACCTCGCTGTTTGCGGGACTGTCGACCAGCTTTTCGGCGAGTTTGGTCTGGATGTCGGTCGAAAGCCAGAAGTCCATGAACTGCAAGGCGAGATCCTGGTTCTTCGAACCCTTGGTCAGCACCAGGACGTTCATGCCGCCGGTCTGTCCCTCTTTCGGCGTCGCCCAGGCGACCGGGACATCGAGCTTGGTGAAGCCTGCCCAGGAGAAGCGGCCGATCGGCGCTGCCCAGATCTCCTCCTGCTGCATCAGCTGCACGAGCTGCGAGGATTTCTCGTAGAAGGTGACGATGTCGTCCTTCTTCTCGCCCAGCGCCTCGATCGGTGCCTTCAGATCCGGCGTGTCCTTGCCGAGCGCCAGGCCGAGCATATAGAGGGCCGGCGGCCCCTGATTGGTGGTCACGTTCGGAAAGGCGACGTGGCCGACATATTCCGGCTTCAGGAGATCGGCCCAGGAGTCGATCTTCATCTTGTCGGAGCGATAGGCGATCGAGGTGGCGTAGAAGGTATAACCGACGCTCATGCCGTCGCCGTTCGGATCCTTGGCAACGTCGTAGAGCTTGGCGAAATTGGAAAGTTTCGCGGTATCGACCTTGTCGATCAGGCCGGCACGGGAGGCTGCCAGCGCATCGGCCATGGAAACTGCGGCGAGATCGACGACGGGATTGGCCTTATTGGCCTCCATCTTGGCCAATCGTTCGACGCTGTTGCCGGTCTCGACCACCAGCTTGCAGCCGCATTTGGCTTCGAAGGGATCGTAGACCAGCGTCTTGAAATCATCCTGCGCAAAGGCATAGACGGAAATGGTCAGCGTGCGATCCGCTGCGGCTGCTCCGAGCGGAGACAGCGCGGCGAGTGCCGCCGAGGCAATGAGAGCTTTTTTCATCTTACATGTTCTCCATCTCTGAGGTTCTTGGTGCCGGGTTCACAGGCCCGGATGACTGGCGGATGATCAACTGCATGGCGACGCGCTCGATCTCAGCGGTAACGAGCACGCCCTGCCGGATGCTGTTTGCGCTTATGGCATCCGCGAGCGCCGACACGGCAATCCCGGCAATCGCGTCCATGTCCATGCGAACCGTCGTCAGCGACGGCGTGACGACGGGCGACCAGATGAGATCGTCGAAACCGGTGACGCTGACATCGGCTGGAATGTTGACGCCGGCCTGCTGTAGCTCCGTCAGCGCGCGCAGTGCCTGCAGATCGGAGAGTGCCGCGAAAGCAGTAAATCCCTGCTTCACTCTTTCGGCGAGCCCGAGCGGGCAGCCGCTGCCCCCATCCCGTTCCAGCCTGTCGATCCACAGGGTTTCAGCATGCATGTCGGGGTGCAGACCGGCGCGGATGCCACCGGCGCGGTCGTTCTGGACACTGGACTCCTGATTGTTGCCGATGATGAGGATGCGGCGATGGCCAAGGCCGGCAAGATGGCCGGCGATTTCACCGCCGCCCTGCCAATGGTCGGCGGAAACGGTGTTGCCCGGCGTCGAAGGGGTGTCGATGACGGCGATCGGACAGGCGGCGGACGAAATGCGCGTGGCGCGGCGAGGAATGATGACCATGCCATCGACACCGCGTTCGACCAGCCGATTGATCGCCTCGGTCTGGGCGGCGACATCGCCGCGGGAATCGGCGATCAGCACGCCGTAACCGGCGGCGGAGGCAGCGAATTCGATCGCCTGGGCGATCTTGGGAAAGAGCGGGTTGGCGATATCGGGCAGCACCAGTCCGAGAACGCCGCTGCGGCCGGTCCGCAGCGCCCGTCCGGCCTGGCTCGGGACGTAGCCGAGTTCGGCTGCATGCTCGCGGATTCTTTCGACCATCTGGCCGGAGACGCGGCCCTTGCCTGATAATGCATTGGAGACCGTGGCGACCGAGACGCCGAGCGAGGTCGCTATCCTGCTGAGGTTCGGTCCCGAACGCGATGAAGCCATGATCGACGGCGCTCTGATTAATCGTTTAACCAGTTTTACATCAGCTCTTTTCGCTTGTCGATTCCCGATTCATCTTATCGCGTATTCTCCGCGATACAAATTCGGCCGACATGAAAAAGCCCCGCGAGACGATCGCGGGGCTGTGTATGTCCAGACGGCGCAAGACGGCCGATCAGGTCTTGGCCGGCTTAACCACGACAGTGGTGTTGGCCACGGTGGCCTTGCCGCCGGGGGCATAGCCGCCGCCGACCGCGATGTTGAGGGAGACATAGTCCTTGGCCATCTGCTGAACTGCTTGGGCAAGGCTTGCCTGGGCGAGCGAAACCTGGCGCTGCGCGTCGAGAACGTCGAGCAGCGAAGAGGCGCCGTCCTTGTAAGATGCCGTCGACAGTTCGAGGGTTTCCTGCGTGGTCTTCACCTGGGCCTGAAGCGCCGAGACCGTGCGGGCGTCACGCCGGACCGCGGCGAGCGCGTTCTCAACCTGCTCGACGGAGGTCAGCACCGTCGATTTCCAGTTGAGGTAGGCGGTCGCGGCGTCGGACTGCGCAGACTTGACGTTGGCGCGCAGGCGGCCGCCATCGAAGATCGGCAGGTTGAGGGTCGGACCGAAGGACCAAGGCGTCAGGCCGCCATGGATGCCGCGCTGGTTGATGTAGGACGGCGAGATCGAACCGCTGAGCGAGATGCTCGGATAAAGCTGCGCCTGGGCAACACCGATATTGGCCGTTGCCGCGGCGAGATCGCGCTCCGCGACGCGAACGTCGGGACGGTTGCGGATCAGGTCTGCCGGGATGCCGGAATTGATGCCGCCTCGGAACACGGGCTGTCCACGGCCCTTCAGCAGTTCGTCGACGAGGGCCGAAGCCGGCAGGCCGAGCAAGGTGGCAATGTGATGGGCTGATATGCGGATGTTGGTTTCGAGGCCGGGAATTTCGGCGAGCGTCGATTGTACCAAGCCTTCGGCCTGGACGACGTCAAGGCGCGAGGCGGCGCCGGCTTCAAGCTGGAATTTGGTGAGCTCGTAGGTTTCCTGACGCGACTTCAGGTTGGCCCTCGAAAGCGCCAGGCGCTGCTGATAGTAGCGAACGTCGATATAGCTCGAGACGAGATCCTGCACCAGGGTCAGCTTGGCGACATCAGCCGATGCGTAGGCGGAATCGAGCGAAGCAAGGGCGCTCTCGGTGCTGCGCTTGTAGAGGCCGAAGAGATCGAGCAGCCAGCTCAGCTGGACGTCGCCGGCACTGGTATTGCGCGTGTCGAACTGCGTGCGCAGCTCGCCCCTCTGGCCGCTGACCGTGTGCGAGCCGCCGACCGTCAGATTCGGCAGGCCGCCGGCACCGGCGGTGGTGACGTTGGCGGAGGCCGCATTGATGCGTTCGATCGCCTGCTGGACAGTCAGGTTCTGATCGAGGCCGGCCTGGACATAGCCATTCAGTTTGGGATCGTTGAAGGCGGTCCACCAGGCTGCGGTAGCAACATCGCCTACACTCTTCGTGCCACCCTCTCCGAATTTGGCGGGCAGCGGCATCTCAGGAGGAACATGATCCGGACCAACAACGCAGCCCGACAACAATAACAATAATGCCGGTGTGGCGGCAAAACGAAGAGATACCATTCATTTCATCCTGTACTCGAGCAAGTCAATTCTTGTCCGAAGCTTCATGCTTCACTATCGGCCGCCGCGCCTCGTTTACCAAAAACACCATTCCGAAGCAGTCGGGCGCAATGTAGCAACGCCAACAGCATTATCACAGTGCATTTATATCACAGTCCTGCCGCATTTTTGCCGCCTGTGGCAAAGATGCGTCGGATGACGACGAAAAACGACGGCACGAAGAAAATTCCGAGCATCGTCGCCGCCAGCATGCCGCCGAGAACGCCGATACCGATGGCGTTCTGTGCCGCCGAACCCGCGCCTGTCGCGATCGCCAGCGGCACGACGCCGAGAATGAAGGCAAGCGAGGTCATGATGATCGGCCGCAGGCGCAATCTCGCCGCTTCCAATGTCGCCGCGTAGAGCCCCATGCCGCTTTCCATGCGGTCCTTGGCGAATTCGACGATCAGGATCGCGTTCTTCGCTGCTAGCCCGATGGTCGTCAGCAGGCCGACCTTGAAATAGACGTCGTTCGCCTGACCGAAGAGCGTTGCCGCCGTCAGCGCTCCGAGAATGCCGACGGGTACCGCCATGATCACCGAGAAGGGGATCGACCAGCTTTCGTAAAGCGCTGCCAGGCAGAGGAAGACGACGAGAACCGAGATCGCGTAGAGCATCGGCGCCTGCGAACCGGAAAGCCGCTCCTGATAGGAGATGCCCTGCCAGGCGACCGTATAGCCGCCGCCGAGCTGTTCGGTCAGCGCTTCCATCTCGTTCATTGCATCGCCGGAGGAAACTCCGGGCGCGGAAGCTCCGTCGAGCGGAATGGCGCTGACGGCGTTGAAGCGGGCAAGCGAGGGCGCTCCCTTGACCCATTCCGTTTTGGTAAAGGCGGAGAAGGGCACCATTTCGCCGTCATTGTTGCGGGCGTACCAATGGTTGAGATCATCGGGCTGCATGCGGAAGGGGGCGTCGCCCTCGACGTAGACCGGTTTGATCTCGCCGTTCAGGGTGAAGTCGTTGACGTCGCGACCGGTGAAGATGATCGACAGCATCGAATTGACCGAGGCGATGTCGACGCCCATGGCGCCGATCTTCTCCTGATCGAGCACGACGCGCATCTGCGGCTCGACCTCCTTGTTGCTGCTGCGCAGCGCCACGATCTTGCCCGAGGTGTTGCCCATCTGGATCAGCCGTTTGGAGGCGGCCGTCAGGGCGTCATTGCCGTGGCCGCCGGTATCGACGAGATACATGGAGAAGCCGCTCGACACACCAAGACCCTGGATCGCCGGCGGCAGGAGCGCAAAGACTTGCGCCTCGCGGATCGCAAAGAAATTGCCGAGCGCACGGTTGACGACCGACTGGGCGCTCAGCTTGGGATCGGTGCGTTTGGCGAAATCCTTGAGCTTGGTGAAGACGATGGCGCTGTTTTGGCCGGAACCGTTGAAGCCGAAGCCGAGGGCGCCGAAGACGGATTCGACCGCATCCTTCTCGTTTTCACGATAATATTTCTCGACCTTCTCGACGACCGCCTGGGTCTGCTGGGTTGTCGAGCCCGGCGGTGTGGTGACGATGGTCAACAGCACACCCTGGTCTTCCTGCGGCAGGAATGAACTCGGCAGTCGGGTGAAGAGATAGGCGCAGCCGGCGCCGACGAGCAGGAAGACCAACATGACCTGGATCGGCCTCTTCAGCAGATAGCCGATGGTTCTGACATAGCCGTTGGTCGAGCGGGTGAAGTTGCGGTTGAACCAGTCGCCGACGCGGTGCTTCCGGTGTTCTCCGACCGGCTTCAGCATCGTGGCGCAAAGGGCCGGCGTCAGCACGAGGGCGACGAGCGCCGACAGCAGCATGGCCGAAACGATGGTGATCGAAAACTGGCGATAGATGATGCCTGTGGAGCCGCCGAAGAACGCCATCGGAATGAAGACGGCGGTCAGCACGAGCGCGATGCCGACAATGGCACCGGTGATCTCGCCCATCGATTTTTCCGTCGCCTCGAGCGGCGAAAGCTTCTCTTCGGACATGATGCGTTCGACGTTTTCGACGACGACGATGGCGTCGTCGACGAGAAGGCCGATCGCCAGCACCATGGCGAACATCGTCAAGGTATTGATCGAGTAGCCGGTGACCGCCAGCACGCCGAAGGTGCCAAGCAGCACCACGGGAACGGCAATCGTCGGGATCAGCGTCGCCCGCAGGTTCTGCAGGAAGATGAGGAGGACGACGAAAACGAGCACGATCGCCTCGATCAGCGTGTGCACGACCTTCTCGATCGACAGCTCGACGAAGGGTGTCGTGTCGTAGGGATAGGTGATTTCCACACCTGCGGGCAGGCCGCGGCCGATGACATCGAGCGCCGAGCGCACACGGGCGGCGGTGTCGATGGCGTTGGCGCCGATCGCCAGGTTGACGGCAAAACCGGTCGAGGGCTGGCCGTTGTAACGCGAATTGCCGCCATAGCTTTCCTGGCCGATCTCGATGCGCGAGACGTCGCTCAAACGAACGGTCGCGCCATCCTTTTCGACCTTCAGGATGATGTGCTCGAAATCGGCGACGGTGGTCAGCTGGCTTTGCGCTGTGATGGTGACGTTGATCTGCTGGCCGGGGACCGCCGGCTGGGCGCCCAGCGAACCGACTGAGACCTGGGTGTTCTGCGCCTGGATGGCCGCGGTGACGTCGCTCGGCGTCAACTGATATTTCAGCAGCTTGAAGGGATCGAGCCAGACGCGCATGGCATATCCGGAACCGAAGACGTTGATGCTGCCGACGCCTGCGAGACGCTGGATCTGATCTTCGATCGAGGTCGACAGGATGTTGCCGAGGTCGACCGAGTTGCGCTTGCCGTCGGTCGAGACAAGCGAGCCGACGAGAAGGATGCTCGAAGTCGAGCGGGTGACGCTGATACCGGCATCGATGACGTCGCCCGGAAGCTGCGACTGAACCAGCTGCAGTTTGTTCTGCACCTGCACCTGAGCGATATCGGGGTCGGCGCTCGTCCCGAAGGTCAGCTGGATGCTCGCCGACCCCGTCGACGAGGTCGAGGTCATGTAGGTCAGATCGTCGAGGCCGGTCATGCCGTCCTCGATGATCGTCGTCACCGATTTCTCGACGGTCTCGGCACTGGCGCCCCGATAGGTGGCGTTGATGCGGACCGTTGTCGGGGCGATGTCGGGATATTGCGAGATCGACAGGGTGAAGATCGCCAGCAGGCCGGCGAGCATGATGGTGATCGCAATGACCCAGGCGAAAATCGGACGTCGGATGAAAAACTTGGCCATCGGTTGTTCCTGTGCGGCTGAGACGGTGACGATGCGAGCTCGAAGCGACTATTTCGCTGCGGGCTTTCCAGCGTCACCGGCCGCAGGCTGCTCGGCAGCCACGACCACGCCGTTGTCGGTGATCTTCATCGGAACCGGCTTCACCGGCATGCCTGACGTGATCGATTGCAGGCCGCTGACGATCAGCTGGTCGCCGTCCTTGATGCCTTCGGTCACCAGCCAGAAATTATTGGAGGGCGAGCTGTTTTCGAAAGCGCGGGTTTCGACCTTGCCGTCAGCGGAAACGAATTGCGCCGTCAGCCGGCCGTTGGCGTCACGACTCGTCGCCAGCTGCGGCAGCGCATAACCGTCCTCGGCGCCGAGCTCGACGGTTGCCCGGACATACATGCCGGGCAGCACGATACGGTCGGGATTGGGAAAAAGCACGCGGATGATGAAGGTGCCCGTGGTCTCACTGACCACCTGCTTCGACATGTCGAGCTTGCCCTGCTGATTGTATTCCTTGCCGTCTTCGAGGATCAGGTGGAAGACGACATTGGCTGCACCCTTGATATCGCCGGCCGCCATCGCATCGCGTAGCTTCAAGAGGTTGGTGCTCGATTCGGTCAGTGAGATATAGATCGGATCGAGCTGGCGGATCGTCGTCAGCGCCGTCGTCTGGTTGGCCGAGACGACGTTGCCGACATTATAGGCCGTCTGGTCGATAATGCCGTCGAAAGGCGCGATGATCCTGGTGTGGTCGAGGTCGATCTGCGCGGCCGATAGTGCGGCCTTCGCCGACTCGACTTCGGCCTTGGCCTGCAGCAACGTCGTCTTGGCCGTTTCGAATTCGATCTGGGTGGCGCCGCTGCCGACGAGGCGCTGGTAGCGGTCGAGATTGCTTTCCGCGCTCGGCACACTCGCCTCGGCTTTGGAGATTGCCGCCTTGGCCTGCTCGACGGCGGCGATATAGGGCGCATCCTCGATCTGGTAGAGAAGGTCGCCCTTCTTGATCTCGCCGCCTTCCTTAAAAGCGATCTCGCGGATGAGGCCGCTCACCTGCGGCCGGATATCGGCTGTCTGGAAGGTCTCGGCGCGGCCGGGAAGGATCGTGGTGATCGGGAAACTGCCCTTTTTCAGCGTAATCACGCCGACGGGCGATGCCGGCTGGGCCGTGCCAGCGCCGGCATTGCCGGCGGGCTTGCCGGTATTGTCGCTGCAGGCTGCGAGCAGGGCGCCGAACGCCAGCGCCGAGGAGATGAGGAGGGCACGCCGTATCATTCTGAATTCCCTGTACGGTGGCAGTGGCCGTCCGATCCACGGGCTCGGCTCAGCCGAGCGCAGGCTTATGTAAGCGTCAGGATTGCTTCGGCTGCAAATGCCATCATCCGAATTTAAGAAAAGCTTTACGAAGTGACGTAAGTCAGCAATCGTCACTTAGCAAGCATTATTTTGCAGTGCGGCATCGACAAAATCCACGATGCACTCGGCGCGGTGCACCAGTGTTTCCTTATCGTCGCGGACGATAAGGATGGGGTGCAGCACGCAGGCCAACACATCTGCGACGGTGCGTGCCGCGCTTTTCGGATCGCGGCAATGGTAGCGGTTCTCCGCCATGCCCTCGCGGATGATCCCACTGAGCTTCTCTTCGATGCGGGCGCGATAGCGGTTGCCGGCCTCGAGTTTGGCTTCGACCGTCGAAAGCACCATTTCGAAGATGTAGGGGTTTTTTTGGATGTCCTGCAGATGGCCTTCCAGCAGGCGCAGGACGAAGCGGAGCAATTGCTCTTTCGGCGGCAGGTCTTCGTCGAAGGCCGCGAAACGCTCGGTGGCATTGTCGAGATGGCGCCCGGCGATCGCATCGACCAGCGCCACCTTGGAGCGGAAATGCTTGAAGACATTGGCCGGCGACATGTGGAGCGCGCCGGCGATGTCGGCGATCGACACCGCGACATAGCCGCGCTCGCGAAACAGCATCTCCGCCATGGAGAGGATATCCTCCCGCGTTTCCTCGGCCTTGCGTCTCGGCCTTCTTGCCATCCGTCCCCCGTCGGGCCGAGCCCGATCCTTTTGGCCGATGTTAGCGCGATTGCACGAAATGCCGCAAGCCGATGAGTGGCCGGCGGCTTTCGCGTGCCGCCATCTCAGGGGAAGTGCGAGGCGAGGTTCTGCCGGATGCGGGCAAGCGGCGTCTCGCCGCTATCGTCGGGAACAAAGCGCTCGCCGGTGATCGCCTCATAGGCCTTGATATAGACGGCCGAGGTTTGTTCGATCAGTTCGGTGGGAATCTCGGGGATCTCATCCTTATACGGGTCGCAACGCTCGGCCACCCAAGCGCGGACGAAATCCTTGTCGAAACTTTCCGGGCGTTGTCCGGCGGCAAAACTTGCCGGATAGCTTTCGGCAAGCCAGTAGCGGCTGCTGTCGGGCGTGTGGATCTCATCGGCGAGGATGATGTTGCCGTCGCTGTCGGTGCCGAATTCATATTTCGTGTCGACGAGAATGAGGCCGCGTTTGGCCGCCATCTCCTGGCCGCGGGCGAAGAGCGCGAGCGCGTATCGCGAAAGGGTCTCCCACTGCTGGCTGGTCAGCAGGCCGCGCGTGACGATTTCGGCAGGCGTCAGCGGCTCGTCATGGCCACCGTCGAATTCCTTGCTGGTCGGGGTGATGACGGGTTCGGGCAGGACCTGGTTGTCGCGCATGCCGTCAGGCAGGCGCATGCCGTACATCTCGCGCTCACCCTTCTTATAGAGCGTCAGGATCGACGTGCCGGTGGTGCCGGCGAGATAACCGCGCACAACGATTTCGACCGGCAGAATGTCGAGCCGTTTGCCGATGACGACATTGGCATCGGGATAATCGATGACGTGGTTCGGGCAGATATCCTTCGTCGCCTCGAACCAGTAGCGCGCCGTCTGTGTCAGCACCTGGCCCTTATAAGGAATGCAGGTGAGGATGCGGTCGAAAGCGCTCAGCCGGTCGGTGCTGATGATGATGCGGCGTCCGTCCGGAAGATCGTAATTCTCGCGCACCTTGCCGCGATAATAGTTCGGCAGTTCCGGGAAATGGGCTTCGGAGAGGATTCGCACGGCGCTCGACTGTCCTTGTGATTGGGTGAAGGCTTCCTGTCGTTTCATCGCCGGGAAGTCAAGGTGGCCCCAACTATCGCATCACAGCCAGAACAGAGCCAGAAAAAACAAAGCGAGGCCGTAGCTTGTGACGGCAAGCGGCCAGCCGGCGCGCAGGAAGTCGCGGAAGCGGTAGCCGCCAATGCCCATCGCCAGCGTGTTGTTGTGATGGCCGAAGGGCGTCAGGAAATCCAGCGAGGCGCCGGCGGCGACGGCGATCAGGTAGGCGTCCGGGACGTGGCTGCCGGCTTTCGCGAATTCCAATGCGATCGGGGCCAGAACGATTGCGACCGTCGCATTGTTGACGAAAGGGGTCAGCGCCATGGCGAGGAAGAGGATGAGAGCGATGCCGAAGAGCGGATGGGTGATCGGCACGACGAGGCTTAGCCAGCCGGCGATGGTTTCGGCCGCACCGGTGCTTGCCACTGCCTGACCGATGGGGATCATCGCCGCCAGCACGATAATGATTGGCCAGTTGAGATCGGCCATCGCCTGGCGGATGTTCAGATGGTTGAGCAAAGCGAGCACGAGGACGACGCCGGCAAAGGCGACGTCGGGACGCAGGCCGGCGGCAGATGCGGCGATGCCGCAGGCAAACAGCGCGAAAGGCCGCCAGGAGAGCGAGGCCGGCTCGCTCGAAACAGCCGAAGCGAGTGGCAGGCACTCGCTTTCTTCAAGCCCTTCGGCGATTGCCATGCGCGGCCCTTCGAGCGTCAATATATCGCCGATCGACAGCTGCAGGTCGAGGAAACGGCCCTCGATGCGCGGCGCCCGCATGGAAAGAGCGGTGACCGCGACGCCGCGGCTGTGAAAGATTTCGAGCGAGCGGATGCGCGAGCCCACCAGCGTGCTTTCTGGCATGACGACGGCTTCGACACGGGTAAAATCCGGCTGAAGACCATGCGGATGGCTATCGGCGATCAGCGCCTGGGCGGCGGCAAGGCCGGCAAAGACGGTATCGCCGCCTTCGGCAAGCAGCACGTCGCCGGCTTCGATCACCAACTGGTCGAGCGGACCGAAGACGAAATTTTCGCCGCGGATCAGCGCATGCGGCTTGACGCCGAAATGCGTGGGACAATCGGAAAGCTGCACGCCGATCAGCGGCGACCCGTCAGGGATGCGACGCTCGACGACGATGCGGCGCGTGGCCGGTGAGATTGTCGTCGGCGTTTCGTCTGGCTCCGGAAACAGCCGCTGCACCTGAAAGGCGATGAGCAGAATGCCGGCGATGGCGACGGGCAGGCCGACATAGGCGAAATCGAAGAAGCGAAAGCCTGATCCGGTCGCCTTGGCGAGCGCATCGCTGACGAGCAGGTTGGCCGGCGTGCCGATCAGCGAGACGAGGCCGCCGAGCAGGGCTGCAAACGAGACCGGTAGGACGAGCTGGCGGCGGGGAATCGTCAGCGCCGTGCCCAGCCGAAGCGCCACCGGCAGGGTGATCGCAAAGGCACCGATATTGTTCATGAAGATGGAGATGAAGCCGGCCAGCGAAGAGGTGCCCGATATAACCTGGAAGCGCGAGGGTCCTGCGGCCGCGAAACGGGCGGCGAGATTGTCGAAGAGCCTGGCGCGCGCCAGCACCTGGACGATCAGCAGGATCTCGACGACGGTGACGACGACGGGACTGGCAAAGCCCGTGAAGATCTGGTCGGGGGGGTAAAGCCCGAGCGCATAGCCGGTGAGCAGGCCGGCGATCGAAATTACCTCGATGCGAATGCGATCGAGTGAGAAGAGAACGAGCATCGCCAGCAGAAGGATCAGCAGGGATGCTTGCTCGAACGTCATGCGTGGGTCCGGTGTTTCATCGACGAGGCGGACTGTAATCGTTCCTCATGCGCTGTACAGAGGTTCCTTCAGGCAAAGATTGAACAATTCTCAAATCTCGCGTCAAGCCGATGGTACCCACCGGCCGGCTTCGTTTCGCTCCAGAATGGGGGTGGCGAAAACGCCGACGGTGCGCGCGACCCATTGTGGTCCCGCGGCTGCCAGGCTTTCGCGCCAGCGCTCCGATTGCAGCATCGCCGCACCGATGGCCGCGGGTTCGATGTCGCAGCCCATCAGCAGCTGAAGGCCGGCTGTAATCGAGGCGCCGCTGGATATGACGTCGTCGATCAGAGCGACGCGCCGTCCGGTCAGCAGCGGGAGCATGCGCGGATCGATATAGAGGCGCTTCTGCTGTGTCGGCGTGGTGATTGAGGACAGGGCGACGGAGAGCTCGTCGCGGTACCAGAATTTGCGCGAGGTGCCGAGCGGAACGTACCTGTTATGACCGAGCTTCTGGGCCACGGCGGCGGCAAGCGTCAGGCCGAGGGTCGGCAGGCCGGCGACGACATCGATCGACATCGGCCTGATCTTTTCGGCGAGGCTTTCGGCGAGCGCATCGAGCACGGCGAAGCTCGCCTGGTTGACGATCAGCGAGGCGAGCGCATGTTCGCCATCCGCCAGCACGCGGATCGGCAGGCGAAGCTGGCGGCCGTCCTCCAGCGCGGCAACATAGAAGGAGGTGAACTCACCGGCGGCGGCGAAGGTGCCGGGCGGATGAAACTCCTGCCAGAAATCATGCGGCTCGATGCCGGCCCCACCGGTCAACTGCGTCTTGTCCTTTCGACGCCGGTTTTCCGGCGTAGCGCCTGTAACTCCGCCTCGGTCAGCGCACGCACGGCGCCTTTCGGCAGCTCGCCGAGTTCGAGCCCGCCGATTGCGACGCGCACCAGGCGCAGGCATTCGGTTCCGAGCGCCTCCAGCATGCGGCGGATCTGGCGGTTGCGGCCCTCCTCGAGCTCGACCTCGATCCATGAGTTCCGGTCGCCCTGGCGCAAGCGCCGCGCGGCGGTCGCCGTCAGCAATTCGCCATCGTGACGGATGCCCGCTGTCATGGCGGCGATGCCCTCGTCATCCATGATGCCGTCGATCTGGACATGATAGGTCTTCGTCACATGCGTGATCGGATCGAGCAGGATCTGTGCGAATTCGGTGTCGTTGGTGAAAAGCAGCAGGCCTTCGCTCGCCTTGTCGAGCCGGCCGACCGGGGAGAGGTACGGGATGTCGAAATCCCTGAGACAATCATAGACCGTCGGCCTGCCTTCGGGATCGTCGCGGGTGGTGACCAGCCCGCGCGGCTTGTTGAGCATCAGATAGAGTTTCGCTTCGGCGGCGATGACGAGACCGTCGACACTGATCTTGGCCGTAGCAAGGTCGACCCAGGCGGAGGTATCGCTGATGGTCCGACCGTCGACGGCAACGCGACTTTCGGCGATCAGCCGCTCGGCCTGCGTTCGGGAGCAATAACCAAGCTTGGAAAGAGCACGGGGGAGGGTGACCCGCTTGGCCGCGGCGTCGGCGGCGGGCTTTGTCCGCTCGCGCGGCTTATATGATGCACGCCGTTCCCTCATCTGCGTTCCTTATGCTGTCTTGACGCCTTCTCTTGGCATGAACGACGCAAGGATGCCAGCAAGGCAAAGAAAAACCGGGGGGAGAAGAGACGCCGTAAAAGAACGTCAGCGCTTTGGAGCAAAGCGCCGTTCCGGCATGATGAGTTCGCGCTGGTTCAGCGGCAGGCCATGAAGCCGGCAAGTTCCTTGCGGCTGACAACGATTCCGGCGGCGGCCTTGACCGGGTCCGGATGCGTATACGACAGACTTGGCATTTCGGGCAGGTCGAGTGCCTGGCGCATATTCATGATGCCGACGGCGTAACGGCCGTTGACGCCATCGACGCTGACTTCAATGATGCAATTGGCCCTCTTGTTTTCCATGTTGTCCTCCCTTTCGTTTTTTATGGTCCTTTGCTTGCATTAAAAATTGGTTTTTCTAAGACATAAGCATTTACGCACCCTGCCGAAAAACGGATCGGCGGGTGCGTAAAAATATGATTTTTCAGCGGATACGGCCGGGCTCTAGCGCCACCAATGGCGAGGCTGCGGCTGGGAGCTGCCGGAAAGCAGATAGCCGGCGAGGAACCCAATGGCGCCTGCGAGCATCAGCGCAGTTGTTGCTGCGGTGGGATGCTCGCGGGCAGCGCCGGCGGCAGCGGCACCTTCGGCCTTGATCTGGGCGACAGCATTCTTGGCGCGGGGCAGGGCTTCATCATAAGCCTTGCCGGCGCGGCCGCGCACTTCGTAATAGGCTTCGGCGCCCTGAGCGGAAATCATCTTCTGCAGGCGCGAAACCTCCTGCTGGAGTGCGGCGATGTCCTTGCTGACAGATGCTCTGATATCATCGGTGTTGGCAGCCATATCGGTCTCCTTCCTTTAATGGTAAAGTCAACACTCCAGACGGCGATAGGTTCCGAAATGTCCGCCGCTGATTTGTGACGGAAATTTAAAGCCTGCCGCCGGACGCACGTTAATCCTCGGTTAACCATAAATTCCCTCAAGCAGCTGTTTTTTGTGATTTTTCGCCGGTTGAGAGCGGGTTTCCGGTGATTTTTTGACCGGGCGGTAAAGGAATTTTTCGAAATATGCCCCGAAAATTCCGGCTGTGGATAAAGACTGACGAAAAAATGCATGCCGAATCAATCTGTTACAAAAATGTCAAAAAACTTTTGGTATGGCTGTTGACTTGGAAAAGGGGTTAGTTCTATAAGCCCACTCACTGAACGAGGGCGGCGGCGCTGCTGGCGACGAAGTCTTTCGTTCTAAAGAAACTCAAGCGGATTGGCGAATTGCTGGTTTGTGTTC